>DATCIJ010000152.1:0-9785 GCA_036507855.1 Gemmatimonadaceae bacterium
CGCGAGTGGCAGCGTCGTCTCGTGGGCGAGCGCCTTCCCCAGGCCGATCGCCGATCCGCCACCGAAGGCGAGCAAGGACTCCGGTCGCACCCGGTCCAACGCCTCGCGGGCCTCGCGCACCACTTCGACAGGCACGTGCAATCGGGCGCCGGTGTACTCGCCCGCCATCCGGGCGCCTAACAACGACACCACACCGTCACGACCAGCCGCGCGGCCGGGCGTCGTCAACAGCATGACCTTCCCCAGTCCGCACCGATCGAGCTCCACCGGCAGGGTCGCCAGCGCACCCGCGCCAAAGACCACCCGTACTTCGTGCGTGGTATAGGAGAAGGTCATGCCGCGAGTTGCAAGAGCAAGTCGCGCGCGAACGACAGCTCATCGTCATTCACGAGGTGCCCCATTCCGGGATAGATCCGTGTCGTGACCGCTGCGCCCATTCGCTCGAAGACCTCGGCGCTCTCGCGCACCCTGGTCTCCGGCACGTGCGCGTCAGCGTCACTGCACCCGAAGAAGACCGGCGTCGACCGGAAGCTCCCATCCTCCGTCCACACGGTCCCCGGTGGACCGATCAGGCCGCCGGAAAAGACGACGACCCCGCCGTACCGATCCGGACGACGGTGAGCCGCGGTGCTCGTCAGGCAGGCGCCCTGCGAGAAGCCCAGAAGGAGGATGCGTGCAGCCGGAATGCCGGCCGCGATGACGTCCTCGATGAGCGAGTGCACGACCGAAATGCCAGACGAGATTCCCGGCTCATTCTCCTCCGTCGGCGCCATGAAGCTCTTCGGATACCAGGTGCCGCCGCTTGCCCCCGGGGCCAGATAGGTCACACCCGGGTGACCGATCCGTGGCACAAGATCGAGGATGTTCGCGGGCCCTGCCCCGCGGCCGTGCACCATGATCACGGCCGCGCGCGCCCCGGCGAGCGGAGCTCCAGCTCGTACGACTGCCTGACTGCCGTGTGGTGGTATCGGCGCGGTCACGACGGAGTGACCACCGGCAGGCCGGCCTCGATGTTCGGCCGGTTCGGCTCTTCCCATGGAGGAAGCTTGAGCGAAGTCCCCAATTCGGGAACCGGTTCGTCGGCCGTGAAGCCCGGCGGGATCGTCGCCACCTCGAACAACACGCCTCCGGGTTCGCGAAAATAGATCGACTTGAAGTACTGGCGGTCCATGACGTCGGTCACCTGCACGCCACGTCGCAGCATTTCGCGCCGCATCTCGAGCTGCTGATCCGGATCGTCGACAGCGAACGCAACGTGGTGCACCGTGCCCAGGCCGTTCACCGCCGCGGGTGCCTCGTCCGCGCGCACGATCTCCACCAGGCGGCCGGGGGCGTCGCCGTTGACGGCGACGCGCATCGCACCCTCCCGTTCGCCCACCACGGTCGTCTCCATCAGTTCGTTCATGAAGCCCAGCGTCTGCTTCGGATCCCGCACCGTGAGCGTGACGCCGTGAATGCCCCGGACCGCGTTGGCATCGTTTATGTCCGGCTTGCGCCAAGGGGCGCGCAGGTCCGCCCGACTCTCGACCAGCCGGATGGTCAGGCCAGAGGGGTCGGTGAAACGGATCGCCTCCTCGCCGAAGCCGGTGCTTTCGACGGTGAACTCCACGTCAGCGAACCCCAGCCGATCGTACCAGAACGGAAGCGATCCGGCCGGCACCGAAAACGAGGTGACCGTGATCTGACCGGCGCCGTGCTTGCCCTGCCTGACGCCGAGCTGCCCGTACGGGAACGTGGTCATGATCGTTCCCGGCGTCCCCTTCTCGTCGCCGTAGTAGAAGTGGTAGACGCGCGTGTTGTCGAAGTTGACCGTCTTCTTGACGAGTCGCTGTCCCAGGAGCCCCGTGTAGAAGTCGAGGTCCTCCTGGGCGTCGCTGACCGTGGCGGTGACGTGGTGCAGGCTGCGGATCGGTTTGTCCATGCGGTGAACTTACCGACGGCACGCGACAATCGCTCGTCCGCGAGTAAAGTCCGGCGTCAGCCAGCAGTGACGCCGGGATCAGACTATCGGACGCCGTCCCCGGACATGACGAACCAGGAAGATCACGGGAGTGAAGCGACTTGATGCCTGACGACGCTCCGAATAGCGTAATTGTCGAGCGTGCTCCATGAATACTCGCCACGTCGTATTTCACCCGATCCAAGGGGTCACATGCGCTATTCCGCTCTTGCCCTGCTGATGGCTGCCCTCGTCGCTGTGCCCGCCGGAGCACAGCAGAACCCACAGACCCGGGAAGGATTCTGGATCGGCTTCGGGATTGGATTCGGATCACTTGGCTGCGACGAGTGCGACGAGCGCGAGTCGGGGGCCAGCGTCTACCTCAGAATGGGTGGCACGCTCAGCCAGCGACTCCTCCTCGGCGGTGAGGTAAGCGCCTGGTCGAAAACCGAGGGCGACGTGACGCGCTCCGTCAGCAACGTCGGCCCCGTGCTCACGTTCTATCCGAACGCCAACGGAGGCTTCTTCCTGAAGGGCAGCATCGGACTGGCGACGGCGTCCTTCGAACTGGGCTCGATCACGATCGAGGAGACCGGTGTGGGCCTCACGCTCGGATTGGGCTATGACGCCAGGGTCGGACGCGGCTTTGCGCTCACTCCGTATTTCGACATTGTCAACAGCAGCTTCGACGGGGGCAGCTTCAACCAGGTCGCGTTCGGGCTCGGCTTCACCTGGCCATGAGCCACATTGAAGGTGAAGGGTGAAGAGTGAGGAGTGAGTTCTCTTCACTCCTCTCACTGCTCACTCCTGCCGAGAAGCAGATTCACGAGTTCGAGGCGCGAATAGTTGGAACGGCACTAGTAAATGTGGACCGGCGTTCCCATCGGCACGTTGCGATACAGCCAGGCGATATCGTCGTCGCCGAGCCGGATGCATCCGTGGGTCACGGCGCGACCGATGCTCTTCGGATCGGACGTTCCATGAATGAGGTATCCGTCGCCAAGATCGAGGGCATAGCGCCCGAGTTCACCCTCGATCTGACGGTTCTGCGTCACCAGCGGCGGGATGTACAACGTGTCGTTGAACACGATGTGCTCATCGGTCGGGAGCGGTGAGAACGAACGCGTCGATTCATTGAGCAGCCCGACCAGCCCGTTGCGGATCACCAGCAGCTCATCGTCGTCCACGCGAACCGGACGTTCGGGACGCAATCGCGCGAGCTCCAAGCCATGCTCCAATGCGGTTTCGGCGTACAGCCAGTCAGGCGGCCGCCATACCGGATCTTCCAACTTGCGCAGGACCGTGTGCCGGCCACGGGGCGTGCGAAAGGTCCACGACCGGCCCGCGAATTCGATGGTCAGGCCTGACGCCACCGCCGCCTCGGCGCTGCGCAGCGTATCCGATCCTCGCATGACCCACACGTGGCGCTCACGGAGCGAGACTATCACGCGAAACCCCGATGCCTTGACGGCCAGCGTGCGGGCGCGCGCCCACGCCAGGCTGTCAGCCATGGACTGGAACGGCACCACCGCACTGTCAATCATCCGGTTCGAGAACTGCACCGGCATCCGCTCTTCGCCCTGCGCGGACGCCGCTGTCGTCAGGCATGCGTACGCGAGCGCGACAATGGCCAGCCGCGGCCCGGTATTCGCGGGCCGTTTTCCACGATCACTCATCGCACCGTGACGCCGAGAATCAGCAGCACCCACCGTATCCGCGAATCCCCTGACCGAAGGCCCTGAACATGTGGAGTCCACCACCACCCACCAGATATACGCTCGAGGCGCGCCGTTCATTGACCGGAAACCTCATGTTCGGATTCAGTTCGGCTGAGCACACCGCAGGATCCGGAATGCATAGAATCACCAGAGCGGTGTCGAACGTATTGTTGGGCCCCCGTCGAGGCGCACCTCCACTTCCGGCACCCCTTTCATTGATCGCTCGCCTTCCGCCCGCCGATTCTTCTTTCGGGATCCCGACGGTTACGAGGTCGAGATCTGGTACGAGATCCCCACGCCTGTCGATCCACCACGCACCACATCGAAGGATCGCGGCAGAAAGCAGCCGCACCTCCGTCGCCTGACGCCAGGGTCGCGTCAATCGTGATGCCGTCACGTACCGTGCCCCGAGCGACTCGAAAGCCCGTCTCACCGGCTTCCGCCAGTCGCAGGGGTGACTGATATTCGCATGTGGGTATCGAATGGGCGCCTTCAGGGAGATTCCTGACGGCATCCGGACAACCGACGCGGGTCCATCCTGCAGGTGCACTTCAACCTGACCCTTTCATGCAGATCATCATCTCGGCGATTTGCACCCATGGTGGGAGCCTCCGCGAAGCCATCGGCAACGATCCCCGGCTGGAGAAATTCGGACTGCGCCTCGACAAGATGCAGACCCCGGGGCGCCATCCGGGTTGGCTCAAGTTGCACAGCGCCAAGGAAGAGCGAGGCGCCATCAACATCGTGTGGGACGGGCAGGCGCACATCCTGACGGCCAGGGTCATCACGAGGCGCACGAGCCGGCCGAGCCCCATTGTCGGGGACTTCATTACCTACCTGCTGGCGCGCCATCGCCCGCGAATCCGCGCCATCACCACCGCGGTAAAGGACTGATAGGGCTGCGGTAGCGGGTAGTGAGCCGCATCCCAGAGCAGCGCCGCGGACCCGGTACCCGCGACCCGCGACCCGCGACCCGCTGAAACACAACCCTCCGTCGTCCGTTTGTGTCCTATTGACATTCTATACGTCGACGGCGGCCGCATTCCGCAACCCCTACCCGAGATCACGGTGCCTCCTCAACCTGCCAATCTGCTCCAGGGCACGCTGGACCTGCTCATCCTGAAAGCGCTGGCGCTTGGCGAGCTGCATGGACTGGGCGTGTCCCGCCGCGTCGAGCAGATCACCAGAGGCACCTTCAACGTGAAGCCCGGATCGCTCTTTCCCGCGCTTCATCGCATGGAAGACGCGGGATGGCTCGCCTCAGCGTGGGGCGCCTCGGAGAACAATCGTAAGGCGAAGTACTACCGGCTGACCGCGAAGGGGCGGCGGCAGCTCGAGGCCGAGATCGGCCAATGGAAGCGCATTGCCATCGCCATCACCTTCGCATTGCAGGCAACCTGACCATGTCCTTCCTCCGGAATCTCTTTGCCAAGGGCGCCGTCGAGCGCGACCTCGACCAGGAAGTGCGCTCCTACGTGGACCTGCTGACCGAGGAGAAGATCAAGGCCGGCATGTCTCCAGACGACGCACGACGCGCGGCGCGCCTCGAGGCCGGAAGTGTCGAGCACATCAAGGAGCAGGTGCGCGACGTGCGAAAGGGCTCACTCCTCGATTCCGGCCTTCAGGATTTTCGATACGGCATCCGGCTGCTGCGGCGGTCGCCGGGCTTCACCATGCTCGCCGTCCTTACGATTGGACTCGGCATCGGGGCGAACAGCGCGATCTTCAGTGTTATCAACGGTGTCGTGCGCAAGCCGCTGGCGTATCCGGACGCCGACCGCCTGATGTTCATCACCAGCCAGTTCACGACGCTCAACTTCAGCAAGTTCTGGATCTCGCCGCCGGAATACTTCGACTTCAGTGAGCACACGCGCGCGTTCTCGCACGTGGCCGCGTACACCACGGGCGCGATGAATCTCAGCGAAGGCGACCGGCCGGAACGAGTGAACACCGCGTACGTCACAGCCAGCATGTTCGACGTTCTCGGTGTTCGGCCGCAGCGCGGCAGCGTGTTCACGGCGGACCAGGACCAGCCCGGCGCGCCTCCGGTCGTCGTCCTCTCGCATGAGATCTGGCAGCGGGCCTTCGGCGGCGATCCGTCGATCGTCGGGAAGGCGGTGCAGACCAATGGCCTCTCACGGACGGTGCTGGGGGTCATGCCGCCCGGTTTCGACCTGCATGACTCGAAGTCGCAACTCTGGGTCCCGCTCGGCCTCAATCCGGCGAACCGGCAGAATCGGGGGTCCCACTACATCTACCTCGTGGGCCGGCTGTCGGCCGGAATGAGCGCGGCGCAGGCCAACGCGGAGATGCAGGGAATGCTCCGGCAGTGGCGGGAATGGGTGCCGCAGGGCCATGCGCCGAACGACTCCACGCATCGGGTGCAGATGGCGCCCCTGCGCGACGAGGTCGTCGGCAACGTCCGGAAGGCCCTCTGGGTCCTGCAGGGCGCCGTCGCGCTCGTGCTGCTGATCGCCTGCGCAAACGTCGCCAACCTGCTCCTGGCGCGGGCCGAATCGCGCCACAAGGAATTCGCGGTCCGCACCGCGTTAGGCGCCGGCAGGACGCGAATCCTGCGCCAGTTCATGACCGAGGGCACGGTGATCTCGCTCCTCGGCGCGGCGCTCGGGCTCGCCCTCGCGTTCTGGGGCCTCAAGGCGCTGCTGGCGGCGAATCCGGAGAGTGTGCCGCGGGCATCCGAGATCACGCTCGATCCAGTCGTTCTGGCGTTCACGATCGGCGTGGCGCTCCTGACCGGACTCGTATTCGGCCTCGCTCCGTTACTGCACATGGGGGAACAGGCCGTCAGCCTGTCCATCAAGGAAGGTGGTGTACGCGCCACGTCGGGCGCGGGTCGGAATCGGATGCGTCGCGGGCTCGTGGTGGCGGAGATCGCGCTGGCGGTGATGCTCGTCATCGGGGCCGGCCTGCTCATCAAGACGTTCCGCAACCTGACGAGCGTCGACGCCGGCTTCGACGCCGAAAACCGCGTGACGTTCGGGCTCGTGCTGCCGCAGGCGTCGTATCCCGACTCGCAACGCGTGGTCCAGGTGATTACCGATCTTTCGCGCCGGCTCGAGGCGGTGCCGGGCATCGAGCGTGTCTCGGCCATGCAGGGATTGCCCCCGATGCGCCCGGTCAACGCCAATGACACGAACTTCGAGGGCTACGCGCCAGGGCCGGGTGATCCACCGGCCAATGTCGACTACTACCAGACCGTGTCGCTCGGATACTTCGACACGATGGGCATCGACATCATCGCCGGACGCGGCTTCGAGGCCGGCGATGCCATCGGCGGGCCCGTGGTCATCATCAACGAGGCGCTCGCGAAGCGATTCTACAAGGACAAGGACCCGCTGGGACGGCGACTGAATCCGTTCCTCGGTCCCAACACACCCATGTTCACGATCGTCGGCGTCGCCCGGGACGTGAAGCAGGGTGGACTCGAGGCGCCCGCCGGCACGGAGCTCTACTTCAACTTCGAGCAGACGGCCAGGCTGGTGGGATTTGCGCCCCGTCAGATGAACCTGGTACTGGAAGTGTCACGCCCGCTCTCGTCGCTGATGCCCGCCATTCGTCAGGCAGTATCGGCCATCGACCCGGGGTTGCCGATCGTGCAACTGCGCACGATGGAGGACGTCGTCGGCGCCTCACTCGCCAGGCAGCGATTCCTCTCGCTCCTCCTCGCCATCTTCGCCGTCGTGGCGCTCCTGCTGGCTGCCATCGGCACGTATGGCGTCCTGTCATACATGGTTTCCGAGCGTCAGCGCGAGATCGGGATTCGCATGGCCCTTGGCGCAGGCAACGGACGCGTCGTCGGCCTGGTGCTGCGGCAGGGGATCGGAATCGCGGGGGTCGGAATCGTACTCGGTGTGGCCGGCGCGCTTGCCCTGTCGCGCATCACACAGTCGCTCCTGTTTGGCGTGGACCCGGCTGACCCGGCGACGTTCGCTGTGGTCGTCGCGGTTATCGCCCTGGTCGCCACGGCGGCCTGCCTCATCCCGATGCGGCGAGCGACCCGGGTGGATCCCTTGACCGCGATTCGCGCCGACTGAAACGTCGTCGCGCGCTCGTCAGGCGCTTGACGACAGTGGCGGGGACATGCTACTGTAGTAGCACTATGCTACCACAGTAGCACAACGCCACCATCAGGGCTCTTCGCCGTTCCGCGACGGTTGAGACTGTCGCGCCCGCCAAAAAACCGCACCGGACGGCTCGTCCCACCAGCGCAACCAATCCACTGCATCACCTGTCCAATCGGCGTTTTAGCCCACCGACCGGACGCGAAAATGCCCAGCCTCGTCATTACCTCGATTGCTGCCCTTGTCGCGGTAACGCAGGATGCAGCCACGACCACCAGTCGACCGCCGATCGCGACCACAACCGCCGTCGCGACGGCTACCGCGGTGCGCGCCACCCAACCGCCGCGCATCGACGGGCGACCCGATGACGAGGCGTGGCAGAACGCGCCCCGCTTCTCGGACTTCCGCATGTTCGAACCCAAGGTGGATGTGGATCCGACGTTCAAGACCGAGTTCCAGGTCGCGTACGATGAGAAGAACCTCTACGTACTGGTGCGGATGTTCGATCCGCATCCTGACAGCATCATGCACGCGCTGTCCCGACGCGACCAGCGCGGCCCCTCGGATCAGATCAAGCTCCTCATCGACTCCTACGACGACAAACGGAGCGGCTTCGAGTTCGCCGTGAACCCGGACGGCGTCAAGCGTGATTTCGCGATGAGCAACGACGGCAACGAAGACGGCTCATGGAATGGCGTCTGGGATGTGGCCACCGCGGTGGACTCGCTCGGATGGGTTGCCGAGTTCCGGATTCCGCTGTCGCAGCTTCGTTATGCGCCGTCAGAAAGCCACACGTTCGGTTTCGGGATCTGGCGCGATATCGAGCGGTACCGGGAACGGAGTGCCTGGCCGCTCTGGTCGCCGACGCGCAATGGTATCTCCTCGCAGCTTGGCCGCCTGACGGGGCTGGACGGCATCAGCAGCGATCGCCGCCTCGAAGTGACGCCTTATGTCGTCACCAAGAACGTGCAGCGCACCACGCCCGCCTTGGGCTACGAGCGCGAGCAGCAACTTTCCCTCGGCGGCGACCTGAAACTCGGCATCACGCCGAACATCACGCTGGACGCGACCGTGAATCCCGATTTCGGCCAGGTGGAAGCCGATCCGGCCGTCGTGAACCTGACGGCGTTCGAGAGCTTCTTCTCGGAACGGCGACCGTTCTTCGTCGAGGGCACAGGACTGTACCGGTTCGAACTGAACTGCTACATCGTCGTGGACTGCAGCACGAACGAAGGTCTGTTCTATTCACGGCGCATCGGGCGGTCACCAGCGCTTCGTGGCCAGTATGGCGACGCCACGACCGCCACGGCGACGCCGATCGCGGCGGCAGCGAAATTGACGGGGCGGACTCGCAGCGGCCTGTCGTTCGGCCTCCTCGAAGCGCTGACTCCGGAGGTTACCGGCACCCAGGATCGCACCGTGGAGCCATTGACCAACTTCGTTGTGCTGCGGGCCCAGCAGGACCTGCGCGGCGGTGAGTCCGGCATCAGTGTCATTGCCACCGGCGTGAACCGGTCGCTCAATGCCCTCACCGAACCGTTCATGCATGATGGCGCCTACGCCACCGGCGCAACGTTCCGTCACCGGTTCAACAAGCAGCAGTATGAGCTGGCCGGCCAGTTCGCCGCATCGCGAGTCACCGGAACCCCGGCTGCCCTGCTCCGGACGCAGCAGAGCGGCGTCCACTACTTCCAGCAGCCGGGCGACGATCTCGAGGTCGACTCGTCCGCCACGTCACTGATCGGTCACGCGGAACAGCTCAAGTTCGGGAAGTACGGGGGCGGCATCACGCGCTTCGAGACCAGTCTCGTTCATCAGTCGGCGGGCTTCGACGTGAACGAGCTGGGCTTCCTGCGCCGCGCCGACCGGGTCGACTGGAGCACCTGGGCCGCACTCAGCTGGCGCACGGCGAAATGGATCTACCGCTGGGCGCAGATCAATGGGAACCACTGGGAAACGTGGAACACGTCGGGCACGCGGCTCGAGAACGCCTGGAACACGAACGGGCACATGGGTCTCAACAACAACTGGGACGTTCATCTTGGC
>DATCIJ010000153.1:0-2998 GCA_036507855.1 Gemmatimonadaceae bacterium
TCCATCGAACGCGCGGTCGACGAAGTCGCAATGAATGGTATCGCCGGGGTCAGGTCCGCCGGACCGGCTGGGCCCGCGCCTCAGATCCATGGCGCCGACGTCAGTCGCCTTCCAGACCTGGGCGCGTGCGATCAGCGACGCGCGCGATTCGGCGTGTGCGCAAATGCCTCAGCCGTCCAGACGCTCAGCGCAATTAGCGCCAGCAATCGAAGACAGCTGTTCCGCACGCGACCACATCTCTGCAACATCAGCACCTGGACCCCAGGCGCGCGTCCGCAGAGAGATTCGAGCTCAGCGGACGACGGTACAGATCCTGTAACGAAAGGGCAGAGCAGGAGGGTATCGCCATGTTCCGCGCAATGATGCTGTTGCTTGCACTTACGCTCGCGCCCTCGGTCGCACTGGCCCAGCAGCCATGCACGCCGGACGCGCGGCAGGTTGTCAACGAGCTCTACCGACACATACTCGAGCGGGGGGCGGACGCCGGAAGTAACGTCTGGGTCCAGCACTTCCAACGAGGCGGCACGGTCCGCGACGTCGTTCGCGCGATTGTCACGTCCGACGAACATCAGCAGCGCTTCTGGCGCCAGGAATCCGGGGAAGACACACCCTACCTCCGGGCGGTCGGAACGCTGTATCGGCATATCCTCGGACGTCAGCCCGACGACGCCGGCGCACGGGCGTGGGCTACGCAGGCCTCGCGGAACAGTGCGAGTTCGAGTTCGATCGCGGATCGGATCATGAGCTCCGCTGAATACACCAACAACTTCGGCGACTGGGGCGTCCCCGGGTCGGGCGGCCTCCGCTACTGCGGGCCGGGCAACCAGACCGCGAGTCAGGCTCCCGTGGCCGCCACGCCGGTCAACCAGCGCCGGTTCAGGGGTATGGACCGCAACAACGACGGCGTCATCAGCCGCGGCGAATGGCGAGGCAGCCGTCAGTCGTTCGAGATCCATGACTGGGACAACGACGGGGTGCTGTCTGGTGCGGAAGTTAACGAAGCCGTCGCGCGCCAGGGACGCACGGTCGAAGACGAGAACTTCGACCGGGTGGATTCCTTCGAGAACCTCGACGTGAACAATAACAACCGCATCGAGCCACGCGAGTGGCACGGCACCGTCGCGGCCTTCAACCGCCTCGACTCGAACAACGACAACTTTCTGAGCCGGGGCGAGTTCACGAGCACGGGCTTCGATGACTCCGCCGTTGCGACGTCGGGCGACTTCATCAGGGTGGAAGGCACCCAGCCGTGGACCGACACGGGCATCAACATCCGCGCCGGCGATACGATCACGTTCGACGGGCAGGGGACGGTGCGGATCAGCAATAACCGCAACGATATCGCCGGCGTCGGCGGCACGCTCAGCGGCCGCCGCGAGGCGAATGCGCCGCTGCCGAACCAGGTGGCAGGCGCCCTGATCGCGCGGATCGGCAATTCGCCGCCGCTGTTCATCGGCAACCGCCGGTCGGTGCGCGCGCCGTTCGGGGGGCGGCTCTACCTGGGCGTGAATGATGACTACCTGGACGACAACTCGGGCGACTTCCAGGTGACGGTGACCGTCGAGCCCCGGTAATGAGGAGGAATGCTTATGTTCCGCGCAGCGATTCTATTTCTCGCACTCACGGTCTCGCCGGCCCTCGCCATGGCTCAGCAGCCATGCACCCCGGACGCGCGGCAGGTCGTGAACGAATTGTATCGACACATGCTCGAGCGGCAGGCCGACCCTGCCAGCGCCAATTGGGTTCAGGAACTCGAGCGCGGCCGGATGACTGTTCGCGACGTCGTCTGGCAGATTGCCAACTCGCCGGAGCACATGAAGCGGTTCGGCCAGGCCGAAGCCGGCGAAGGCACGACGTATGAGCGCTCTGTGGGTCGACTGTATCGCCACATCCTGGGACGACAGCCTGATGCGGCTGGGCAGCGCGCGCATGCCGAGCTGCTGCAGCGCAATGGCCCGGACGCCGTGATCGACCGCATCATCAACTCCAACGAATACGACCAGCAGTTCGGCGACTGGGGCGTTCCCGGTTCGGGCGGCATGCGCTACTGCCCCCCGGGGAACCGGACGGCGAGCCAGGCCGCGCCCCCGCAGGTTGTTCCGCTCAACCAGCGGCGCTTCCGCGACATGGACGCCAACAATGACGGCATCATCAGCCGCAGTGAATGGTCGGGAACCCGTCAGTCCTTTGAAACGCACGACTGGAACAACGACGACGTTCTGACGGGCGACGAGATCAACGAGGCGGCGGCGCGCCGGGGACGGACCGTCGACGACGAAGCCTTCGACACCATGGACAGCTTCGAGTACCTGGACGTCAACAACAACAACCGGATCGAACCCCGTGAGTGGCACGGGACGGTAGCCGCGTTCAACCGCCTGGACGTGAACAACGACAACGTCCTGTCGCGAGACGAAATGACCAATTACCGGGCGCGCTGACAAACCGCTCGGTAACTAAACAGCTCAGGTGAGGCCGGCGTCAGACGCCGGCCTCACTGTTGTACGGGTTTCATCGCAGGTGGAACGGCACGCTGGTGACGACGACGTTCGGGCGGAACAGCAGCGCGCCCTTGATCAGAAGGGCGCGCTGGTTGTGCAGCAGGTGATGCCACCACTGGGCCGGTACGAACTCAGGCAGCACCACCGTGATGTAGGCGTTGCTCCGTTCCCGCTCAATCTGGTCGATATACTCCAGCAGCGGCTCCATGAGCGAGCGGAACGGCGACTCGAGCACGACGAGTCGCGTGCTGCCGCCCCAGGTCTGCCAATCGTTCTTCAGCGCCGAGATCTGTTCGGTGTTGTCGTTGACGTACACGGCGCGCACATCCGTTGAAATCGACTCCGCATACCGCAGTGCCGCGACGACCGCCCGCTGCACACCGCTGATCGGCACCAGCACGATGTTGGTGCGGCGCGCGGGCGGCGTCCAGTCGCGCAGCGTGAGCTGCGATGCCACCTCGTCGTAGTGGTCTTTCGTCTTCTTGAAGACCGTCACG
>DATCIJ010000154.1:0-8995 GCA_036507855.1 Gemmatimonadaceae bacterium
GGCCGCCGAGAGCGCCATCGTCCACTGATAGGTGTACACGCGGGCGCCAACGTCCTGAATATCGTAAAGCACTACATCGACGTCCTTCAGCATGTCCGCGGTTGGAACTCGCGTTTCACCGTAGAGGGAATACACGGGAACGCCGGTCGCCGAGTCGACGGTGGCGTCGATCCGCTCGCCGGCCTCTGCCTGTCCGCGGATGCCATGCTCGGGCGCGAACAGCGCCGTCAGGCGAACGCCTCTGGCGCGATGCAGGAGATCGATCGAGCTGCGGCCATCGGGGGTGACGCCGGTGTGGTTCGTGATGAGCCCGACTCGCTTACCACTCACCAGGTGAATCGAGTCCGTGAGCAACACCTCGATGCCAAGCCGCACGCGTCCCTGGGCCGGCAGTGGTGCGCAGAGCGGCTGTGCGACAAGGGCAGTGAGCGCCACCCCCACCCAACAAAGCGCACGATGTGCTTGCAGAAAGACCGCCACAGGCACCTCAAAAAGGTTGGATGGCAGATGATACACCGGCTGCATGGTGGCGAGAACGGCCCGGGGCGAAGCTGTGGCGCTTCTTCTCTCCCATCCACCCTCCCCCATCACACATCTTGTTTCAATGCGCGTACCCTGGCGACGCGTGCGTCGGTTTCTGCTCGTCGCAATGGCCGTTCTGGCCATTGGACCGATCGTGCTGACGCTTCCGTTGAGCTTCATTCAACCTCCGACGACCGCCATGATGCTCTGGCGCACGGCGCAGCGGCTCGTGGGCGGCAGGAAACCCGCGTATCCGCGGCGGTCCGTCGTTTCGCGCGCCGGGATTTCGCCTCACCTGCGCCGGGCCGTTCTTGCCGCGGAGGACGACCGGTTCTACCTCCATCTGGGATTCGACTTTGAGGAGATCGGGAAAGCGATCGAGCGCAGCCAGCGTGGCGGGCGCCTTCGCGGGGCCTCGACGATCACGCAGCAGGTAGCGAAGAACCTTTTCCTCTGGGAAGGTCGTTCCTTCGTCCGCAAAGGGGCCGAAGCGTACCTCACACTCGTGCTTGAACTCTGTCTCTCGAAGGACCGGATCCTCGATCTGTACCTCAATCTTGCCGAGTGGGGCGATGGTGTGTTCGGCGCCGAGATGGCCGCCCGCACTCACTTCCGGAAATCGGCACGGAACCTGTCACGCATCGAAGCAGCTCGCCTGGCCGCCATCCTGCCCGCGCCGCGACGCTGGCCGGTATACGGCTCGGTGGCAACGCGTCGTGCCGAGATCATCCTGAGCCGCATGGCCTTCGCCGCCCCGAGGGACAGTCGTTAGGCGTGTCCGCCGCTGCCCGTTGCCTGTTGCCCGCTGTCCGCTGTCCGCTGCCCGCTGCCCGCTGCCCGAAAATCAGTCTCCAGCGAGCAACGTTGGGGGCCGTTCTGGACGATGCGGGAGGCTCTCCTCTGGCGACAACGCCCGACCCAGCCGTTTCACGAATTCCTTCCCCGCTCGCACCGCCTGGCCCGCGGCATGACCCAACGCGGCGCCTACAACGGTAGGCAGGTCCACCGGCGGCAGCTCACCCTGTCCCAGTGAAACGAGGATCTCGCGGCGCATGCGCAGCGCGATCGGGCTGGCGAACGTGATCGCATTGAAGTTCTCGTCGTAGCGCACACCGAGGCCTTCGATCAACGCCGCCGTTCTCGCGAAGTACACCATCTCGCTGGGCAGGCGCACGGGCCAGTCGTAGAGCGCCGCCATCACCTCGTTCGTCACCAGTTCGACGCGCTCGCGCAGCGGCATTTCGACGTACGCCAGTGTGAGCAACCGGTCAGCCAGGCCACTGACCTGCAACGGGTCGGCGCCCGGATCAATCATGCCCAGCGACTCGAACCCGGCCACGAGGCCCGGTGCGTCCCGCCTGATGGCTGCGAAGATCGTCGTCACCAGCCGCCAGCGCAGCTCGCGCGACACCGGAATCACCATACCGAAGTCCAGCACCACCACTCGGCCTTCCGGCGTGACCAGCACATTCCCCGGGTGCGGGTCGGCATGGAAGAATCCGTCGATCAGCATCATGCGCAGGTAAAGCTCCATGACCGCGCTGACCACCCCGCGCGGATCCTGCGGTCGCTCCCCCGGGCGATTCGATAGCCGGTCCACGCGAGTACCTTCGACGTACTCCAGCACCAGGACACGCGGACGCACCAGGTCGGGAATCACGCGTGGGATCACCACGCGCGGATTGCCGCGGAAGTTCTCATGAATGCGCCGCGCGTTCTCCGCCTCATGCACGAAATCCATTTCTTCCGGCACGCGAACGGCGAACTCCTCGATCACCGTGCGCGCGTTCCGCAGATGTGGATTCGGAACGCGATGTTCGAGCCAGCGAAGGACTGGACGCGCCAGCGCCATGTCCTTGCGAACCAGTTCCTCAACGCCCGGCCTCAGAACCTTCACGACGACTTCTTCGCCGCGATATCGCGCCCGGTGCACCTGGCCCAACGATGCCGCCGCGAGCGGCTCCGTCTCGAATCGTTCAAAGACGTAGCGAACCGGCCGGCCATACGCTCGTTCTATCTCGTGCTCGATGATCGGCGTCGGCACGGGAGGCACCTGGTCGGTGAGCGTCGAGATCGCGCTGACATATGGCTCAGGGATCAGGTCGGACCGGGACGAAAACACCTGCGCCAGCTTCACGAACGATGGTCCGAGCGCGGCGATCGCCGAGACCAGGCGCTCGGCGCGCTCTTGATGGAACGGACTCGTTCGTTCCAGGGGTCGTCCCGCGACAATCCAGCGCTTCCGGTCCCGCAGGAACGAGAGGACCAGCGGAGCCAGGTGGCGGAAGATGATGAGCGCGCGCACGACCCGTCAGAACTCGATCAGAAGCTCGGTACGAGCGGCCGGGCCCACGGGATGAAACCCGCCAGCGCCGCGAGTGACAGGCCGAGCCAGATTGATGCCCGCTGGAAGCGCTCAGGATCACTGCTGGCGCGACGGACCTGCACCGCCCCGAAGTGCGCGGCGCCGAGGGCGCACAGCATGATCAACGGGTGCTCAACCAGGAAATACCGGACGGGCGCGTCCCGCATGGCGGCACCGACGTCGCGAAACGCCTCTCGCGTCAGCGGACTGAACACCGCAAACACCAGTAAGCCAATCAATAGCTGCAGGTCCAGCAGTCCCACGAAGGCCCGCGTCGCCCTGGCCTCGGTCGCGGTCCACTGGCGTCGACCCAACCACCCTCGCCATGCCAGGATTACCGCCAGGATTCCAGTTCCGAGCACGAACCAGCGGACAATGTTGTGAAGGGCCAACGCGTATGTGTACATGGCGGGTTGAGCTGGGTATTGGGCGCAATCGCGCCTGGCCGTAATCTACCGGCAGCATGACCCGCCGCGCCCGTTTCCCGTGGTTTTCGATCCCATTTCGCTTCCGATTCTCTGCCATGTCACGAGTCACTGCGATAGCGCTGAGCATTACCGCCCTGGGCCTCGCCGGATGCGCCGGCGGTGAACGTTTCGATCGCGCCAGTCTTGATCCGGCGCTCAGCAGCATCACCAGCGAGAACATGCTCGCTCACATCCGGACATTGTCGTCCGATGCGTTCGAGGGTCGCGCCCCGGGGACGGCGGGCGAAGACAGCGCCGTCGCATACCTGACGGCGCAGTTCTATGCGTTAGGCCTTGCCCCGGGAAATCCGGACGGCAGCTACGTGCAATCGGTGGAGCTGGTCGGCTACACCGGCTCGTCGACCGCGTCGGTCCGAGTGGGCAAGACGCCTATCGCCATGCGGCCGAACCAGGACTACGTCGCGGTCTCCCGTCACGATTCCTCCGACATCAACGTCGTCGACACGGATATCGTCTTCGTCGGATATGGCGTCGTGGCACCCGAGTACGGATGGGACGACTACAAGAATGTGGACGTTCGCGGGAAGACCGTCCTCATCATGGTTGGCGATCCGCCCATTCGCGATGCCGCGGATTCCAGCCGACTCGACTCCGCCATGTTCCGCGGCAAGGCAATGACCTACTACGGCCGCTGGACGTACAAGTACGAGAAAGCCAGTGAGATGGGAGCGGCGGCGGCTATCATCATTCACCAGACGGGCCCGGCCGGCTACCCGTGGGAAGTCGTCAGCGGAAGCTGGGGCCAGGAGAACTTCGATGTTCCGGGCTCGGGAGCATCCAACCGCGTTCGCGTCGAGGGATGGATCACGGAGGCAAAGGCGCGCGAGCTGTTCCTCGCCTCCGGCAGGGATTTCGACGGTGTCGCGCTCCATGCCACAGCTGAGGACTTTACCCCTCTCCCGCTCTTTGGCACCGCCACCTGGCGAGTAAGGAACACGACCCGCCGTGTGCGGTCCCGAAACGTCGTCGCGAGACTCGAGGGATCCGATCCCACCCTGAAGGACGAGTACGTCGTTTATTCAGCGCATTGGGACCATTTCGGACGAAACCCTGCGTTGAAGGGCGACCAGATCCTCAACGGCGCGCTCGACAACGCATCGGGAGTCGCGCAGATGCTGGAAATCGCGAAGGCGTTCAAGCAACTCGAGACGCTCCCGAAACGCTCAATCCTCTTTCTCGCCGTCACGGCCGAAGAAGCCGGCCTGCTCGGCGCCAAGTATTACGCGCAGCATCCGCTGTATCCCCTCGATCACACGCTGGCCAACATCAACATCGACGGCGCGAATCAATGGGGACGGACCTCGGACGTCGTCGTGATCGGACTCGGCAACTCCACGCTCGATGACGTGCTCGACACCGTCGTGACGGCGATGGGACGGACCATCGTCCCCGATCCGGAATCAGAAAAAGGGTTCTTCTACCGATCCGACCATTTCGAGTTCGCGAAGGAGGGCGTCCCCGCGCTGTACGCCGACGCGGGCGTCAACTATGTCGGCAAGCCTGCCGGCTGGGGACTCGAAAAACGGGCCGAATACACCGCCAACGACTATCACAAGCCGAGCGACGAGATAAAGCCGGACTGGGACCTGTCAGGCGCGGTGGAGGACGGGCAGATGCTGTTTGAGGTCGGATACCGCGTGGCCCAGTCGTCAAAGTGGCCGGAGTGGAAACCCGGAACCGAGTTCAAGGCCAAGCGCGAGGCAATGCTGGCCGGAAAGCCCTAACGCGTTCAGATCTCTGGCCTCTGGCCTCGGGTCTCTGGCCTCGGGTCTCTGGCCTCGGGTCTCTGGTCTTTGGCCTCTGGTCTTTGGCCTCTGGCCTCTGGCCTCTGGCCTCTGGCCTCTGGCCTCTGGCCTCTGGCCTCTGGCTTAGTCGTCGAGCGTCCGCGGCCAATCATCCTTGAGCAATCGCGACATCGCCCGGTCGGCGAGCAGTCGTCCACCGGTCTGGCAGCGCGCGCAGTAATTCGTCTCGTTGTCCGCGTAACGAACCCGTTGCACTGGCGCGCCGCAGACCGGACACGGCTGCCGGAACCGTCCATGCACGGCCATTCCCTCGCGGAAGGCGGTGACCTTCTCCGGAAACTCGCCACCAGAGTCGGCACGCAGTCTTTCGGTCCAGTCGGTAAGGACTTCGCGCACAGCTGCGTGAAGCGCCGCGCTCTGTTCATCGGTAACGCGCGAGGTGAGCAAGAGCGGTGACAGTCGTGCCCTGTGCAGGATCTCGTCGGAGTAGGCATTCCCGATTCCGCTGAACAGCCGGGGATCGGTGAGGGCGCGTTTGAGGGTGTGGTTCTCCATCCGCAGTCGCGCCGCGAAGTCCGTGCGTGAGGCGTCCATCACCTCGAGCCCGCCGCGATCGAACTGCGCCAGGTTCCTTTCGCCCTCGACGAGGTGCAGTGACGCCCGGCGCTGCTTCCCCGCCTCGGTCAGTACGAGGACGCCCCTCGGGAACTCGAACCTCGCCAGCGGCGCCGGTCCGGCCACCTTCCCATCGGGCGGCCGCCACCGGAGCCTCCCGGCAATCATAAGGTGGATGACCAGGAACAGATCGCCCTCGACCTCGACGACAATGCGCTTGCCCATCCGGCGGAGGCCGGTCACGCGGGAGCCGATCAGCCGGTCGATTCTCGGCTCAACGCTCCGCAACACGAACGGATTGACGATCCGCAGCCCCGAAATTGGTTCCCCGACGATCCGCGCCGCCAGCGCTTCGATGTAGACTGTGATATCGGGCAATTCGGGCATGGGTTGGATCTTATCCGCGATGGCAGCCTCTCACATCCCACATCGCACCTCCCGTATCCCATCTTGTTCCTCGTGTTGCCGATCGAGTCGATCCTGCAGGAACTCCGGGAAGCGCTGCGAAGCGCTGGTGCGGCCGTCGTCCACGCGCCACCCGGCGCGGGCAAGACCACGATCGTGCCGCCCACGCTGCTGGAGGAGCCCTGGTTAGGCGCCGGTCGGATCGTCATGCTGGAACCCCGACGCCTCGCCGCGCGGGCCGCTGCGCAGCGAATGGCGTACCTCCGCGGGGAATCCGTCGGTCGAGCCGTGGGCTACCGCACGCGTCTGGACACGCAGGTCAGCAAGGCGACCCGCATCGAGGTCGTCACCGAGGGCGTGTTGACGCGCATGGTGCAGCAGGACCCGACTCTCGAAGGCTACGGCCTGGTCATCTTCGACGAATTCCACGAGCGGAGCCTGCAGGGCGACACAGGACTCGCGCTGGTGCTCCACACGCGCCGGCTCGTACGGAGCGATCTTCGCGTTGTCGTCATGTCGGCCACCATCGATGGAACCGCCGTCGCCCGGCTGCTCGACAACGCTCCGGTGGTGACATCGACCGGACGTCAGTTCGCCGTCGAAACACGGTATCGACCGCCGCCACGCGGTGTGCGACGCCACGCCGGCTTCGACGCGACCTTCGCCGCTGCGGTCATTCGGTCTGCGCTCCTGGAGACGACCGGTGACGTTCTGGTATTCCTGCCAGGCGCGCCCGAGGTCCACACGTTGCAGGCCATCGTGAGTCCCGGGATCACTGACGGCGTGGATGTGATCGCGTTGCACGGATCGCTTCAACCCGGGGAACAGGACCGCGCGATCGCGCCTTCGCCCCCTGGCCGGCGCAAGGTTGTGCTGGCAACCTCGATCGCCGAGACAAGTCTCACCATCGAAGGCGTCCGGGTCGTGATTGACTGTGGACTGGCGCGTCGTTCGCGGTTTTCTCCACGAACTGGGATGTCCCGCCTGGAAACGCTCCGTGTTTCGCGCGCTTCGGCGGATCAGCGCCGCGGCCGCGCCGGGCGCACGGGGCCCGGCATTTGCTATCGATTGTGGGCGGAGGACGACGACATCGCCCTTCAGCCTTATGCGCCACCCGAGATTCTCGAGGGAGACCTCGCACCACTCGCCCTGGATCTCGCTGCGGCAGGCGTAACGGATCCAGGCGAGCTTCCTTGGCTTGATGCGCCACCAGCCGCGGCATTTTCCCAGGCCGGAGAATTGCTCAGGCAATTGAATGCGCTGGACGAACGTGGGCGTGTTACGCCGCACGGCGTATCGATGTCGCGCCTGGGTATGCACCCTCGCCTGTCGCACATGATCTTGCGCGCGTCGGAACAGGGTCTTGGCGCGCTGGCTTGCGAGCTGGCGGCGGTTCTCGGCGAACGTGATCCGCTCCGTGGCCTGCGCGAAACAGTTGGCACTGATCTGCGGGCGCGCATCGAAGCGCTCAGAAAGCCGCGCGAGTATCCGGGCGCGGATACCGGCGCCCTCAAGCGCGCATCGGATCAGGCGCGTCGCTGGCGCTCGCGCCTTCCGTCACGTGCTGACGACATGGCGTCTCTCGACGCGCACACGATTGGCCGGGTCCTGGCGCTCGCGTTTCCAGAACGCCTTGCCCGGCGGCGGCCAGGGCCGCTTCCGCGCTTTCTTCTTCGGAACGGCACCGGCGCCACGCTGCCGGAAGGCGATCCGCTGGGACAGGAATCATTCCTGGTCATCGCGGAATCAGATGGACGGGTCCCTGAAGCCCGCGCCTGGCTCACGGCGCCGCTCAGTGAGAAGGACGTCGAATTGGATTTCGGCGACCAGTTCGTCGAGATGCAGAGCGTCGAATGGAATGAGGCGGAGGGCGTGCGCGCGTGGAGAGAGCGACGCCTGGGCGCGCTGGTGCTCTCTCGCACGGTGGAGCGCGATCCAGATCCGGCGCTCGTGGCTGCCGCCGTTGGTGACGCAATCGCGCGCCTCGGACTCGACGTGCTTCACTGGAGCGAAGGGGCCCTTCGTCTTCGTCAGCGAATGACTTTCCTCCACGCCCACGATCCAGCATGGCCCGAAGTGTCGGACGCCGCCCTGACGGCTTCATTGCTCGATCGGCTTCACGACGCCCTTGGGCGGATCCGTTCCTCTCGTGAACTTCGCACCCTCGATGTGTCCACGGCGCTGCTCGGGATGCTCGACTGGCAGCAGCGGCAGCGTCTGGACCAGCTGGCGCCGACGCACTTCGAGGCGCCTACCGGTTCACGGCTGTCTATCGACTATGGTGACCCTCGCGCGCCGAGCGTCTCGGTCCGCCTGCAGGAGATGTTTGGGACTCGTGACACGCCGACGGTACTCGGCGGGCGCGTCGCCCTCACCCTCCATCTCCTCTCGCCGGCCCAACGACCCGTTCAAGTGACGCGCGACCTCACCGGATTCTGGCGGTCGTCGTATTACGATGTCCGGAAGGATTTGCGAGCCAGGTATCCGAAGCATGCGTGGCCTGAGGATCCATTGACGGCACTTCCGACGAAGCGCACGCGTCCTCGTGAGCGCGATTGAGTTGGAGCGATAGGACCATCCAACTCGCCGCACCGTCGCTCGAAGTTTTTTGCCCGTTGCGCTTTGCGCTTTGCGCTCTGCGCTTCACCTTTCAGTATCATGAATCGCGCTACGACCGTGCTGCTCCTCTTGGCCTGCGCCGGTTGCGTGGAAAAGGCCACGATCTCGCCCTTCCCGGAGCAGATCATCCCGGCGCAGATCACCGCGACCGATAGCGATCTGGAGCCTGGCGAGACGACGACGATCACGGTCACGCTGACCAACACACTGGATCAGGAAGTTCAGCTGACGTTCCC
>DATCIJ010000155.1:0-8595 GCA_036507855.1 Gemmatimonadaceae bacterium
CGGGATTCCCGAATTCGGCCCCGGCCAGGTCGAATCCCACGACCCCACGACCATGGAAATCCACCGCGAGCCGCGCCATCTCCAGCGAAGACGTGGGAGGCAACGTGCGGAGCGCGCAGATGAGCACGCGCGACACGATGCTGTGCTCCCGTTCCGCCCGATTCAAGCCGGCGATGGCAGATTCCACGGCTTGGGGCGACGTGAGGTTGCCGCGCGTGTTGAGGTTTGGCGCAAACCGGACCTCGAGATACCACACACCTTCGCGCGCCGCGTCAGAGGCGAGTTCGTAAGCGATTCGCTCGAGCGACTCCGCGGTCTGCATTACCGACAACGTGGTCTGGAACCTCGTGAGGTATTCCTCGAGGTTGTGCGCATCGCGGACGATCATGTACTCACGCAACGACTCGGCGTCATCGCGCGGCATCGCCACGCCGTATTCGCGCCCCAGTTCCAGCAACGTCTCCGGTCGGACGGACCCATCCAGGTGGCAGTGCAGTTCCGCCTTGGGAAGTCGCTCCAGGAGGGAGCGCGTGACGAGGGTCATTCCGTTGCGGCGCCGCGACGGCGCCCGGAGACGATTCGCACGATGCTCCCCGCCACGAGCGTCGCCGATGGCTCGAGCGGCAGGCCTCGACTGTCCGTGAGCGCTCGCTCTCCAGCCGCGACCTGGTCCGCGGCCGCGCTGTCCCAGATGCGAACCGCCTCGATGGCGCTGGCGCCGGCCGGAACGTCGACGCCGCGGCCGTTCACGTACGCCCGGATGGAGTCGGTCATGGCGTGCGGATGATGACGCGTTCATCGCGCGGCGCCCACACCGGGGAATTCCTTTTCACCCAGTCCGTGAGCGCGTCGATGTCGACAATGCCGAGTTCCTCGACGCGCTGCACGCCTTCCGTGGCCTGCAGTCCGTCACCATTCGCGTGAAGGAAGTCGCTGTACACGAAGCGATAGGTCCGGTCATCAGCCAACGGCTGGCCGTCGATCATGGTCACGCTGACGATTCGCTTTCCGGGCGCGCGCGTCGTGTCGTAGCTGACGGCGATGCCGCTCAGGCGGGCGACCACTTCGCGTTGGGCGACGGCCTTCTCCAGCCAGGCGCGCAGGCCGGCGCCGGTCAGCGTGAGCCGCACAAGCATGTTGCCGAACGGCGCGATCTCGAACAGCTCGCCGTAGGTCACGGTGCCGCTGTCGAGCGCGGCGCGAACGCCGCCGCGGTTCATCACGCCGACTTCTCCGCCGCCAGCGACTCGATAGGCGTCGGCCATGAAGTTCCCGAGCTCGAGACCCGACACCGGCTCGGCGGCTGCGGCGATCGGGCGGTTCACGATGGCCTGAAGCGGCGTGATGACAGCCTGGACGAGCGAGTCGACGGCCGGATCCGGCGCGATGCGGTCCGGCAGGACGTCACGCAGCGCCACGACCGGTGCGGCACCCGACAGCGAGACATCCAGTACGCCTAACGCGGAACCGTGCGACCTGGCCTGCACGATCGGGATCCCGTTCACCACCGTGCTGACTGGCGTATGGGTGTGTCCGCTGACTATGGCGTCGACGCGCTCGGTCACGCCGCGCGCCAGGTCGATGATCTCGCCGTCGCACGCTGGCGCCGGCTGCGTTGCGCAGAACGCGCCCGAGTGCGCGACGACGACGACGAGCTGGGCGCCTCGCGCGCGCAACGCGCGCGCGTGCTCATTCACGACCGGCACCGGGTCCACGAAGCGGAGATCGCTGACGTTGGCCGGGCGGGTCGTGGTGGGCGTGGCCACCGTGGCGACGCCGATGATACCAACCCGAAGTCCACCCGCCGTGATGACCGTGTCATCCGGGATCCACGGGATGTCCTTCCCCCAGGCGTCGGTGACGTTGGCCCCCAGGATCGGGTAGGTCGCCTCGCGCATGCGGGCGCGCAGCGTGTCCTGGCCCCAGTCGAAGTCGTGGTTGCCTAACGCCGCCGCGGCGCGGTCGAGCCGGTTGAAGAGCGTGACGACCGGCCGGCCGTAGCCGAGGTTCGAAGCCGGTGTCCCCTGGAACTCGTCACCCCCGTCGAGCAGCAGGGCCGTGCACGACGGGGCCCGGCACTCGGCTCGCGCCCGCGCGATTTCGGCCGCCAGGGTGGCCGCGCCGCCGCGCGCCACGCCGCGTGAATCCCGCCGCGGTTCGAGGGCCCCGTGGAAGTCGTTAGTGGCCAGAATCCGGAGCCAGCGACCGGTCGCGAGGTGCGGGCTGGCGGATGCTGGTTCCGGAGGGGGAGCCGGAGCCGCACCGCGCGCACAGGCGGCGAAAACGACCAGAATGAGGACTGCGGGGATCCTGAGGAGAGGCACGCTCAAGGGGCTTGTTGCTGATTGCTGCTTGCTGGTACTCGTTCTGGGTGCCGGGGCTGGTTGCTGGAGCCCACTCTGAGCTCTGAGCTCCCTGTCGCTGGGACGGATTCTAGTGGTGGTTGACACCGGTCGCGAGCGGGAGAAAGCCTTGATTGACGGGAGCTTGCGGCCCGCCGAGCTTCACTTGGAACGCCGATCGCCGACTCCAGGGGAGACTGCCCGGCTCGAGCTCCCCGATACAATAACGTGACAGCATTCACGCTTCTATTCGTAACGCTGCCAGCGCATCGTCCCCGGCGACTGAACCTTTCCGGCTCCCTCCCGTGAAGCCGCTGATCATCGGAATCGCAGGTGGTACCGGTTCGGGCAAGACCAGCGTGGCACGGAAGATCGCGGAAGCGCTCCCCGACTCGTCAGTCCCCGAGGCCTCAGTCGCCTTTCTCGACATGGATGGCTATTACCGCAACTTCGACCATCTGCCGCTGGACGAGCGGCGCAGAATCAACTGGGACCATCCCGAAGCGTTTGACCTCGACCTGTTCGCGTCACACCTGGAGCAGTTGGGGCGCGGTGAACCCATCGAGAAGCGCGTGTACGACTTCGCGACTCACCTGCGGAGCTCGCGCACTGAGCGCATCACACCCGCGGACGTGGTGGTGGTGGACGGGATCCTGCTGTTCGTGGACGAGCGCATCAGGGCGATGTTCGACGTGAAGGTATTCGTCGATGCTGACGCGGACATCCGGCTGGTGAGACGGATCCAGCGCGACATGTTCGAACGCAAGCGGCCGCTGGAGGACATCCTGCAGCAGTACCTGACGACGGTGCGCCCCATGCACCAGCAGTTCGTGGAACCTGGAAAGCGGTATGCCGACATCATCCTTCCGCACGGCGGACAGAACGCCGTCGCCATTGAGATGATCCTGACTACGATCCAGCGGCGCCTCGAGGCGCGGCGCGCATGAAACAGAACGGCGCCGGTGGCGGTGAGCGCATCCTGGTTGTCGACGACGAGCCCGATATCGTCGCATTGGTCGTCTATCACCTGGCCAAGGCGGGCTTCAAGATCTCAACCGCCAGCAACGGCGCCGACGCGCTGCGGATGGCGCAACAGGACCGTCCGGCGCTGGTTGTGCTGGACCTGATGCTTCCCGGCATGTCGGGACTCGAAGTACTGGACCAGCTAAGGGCCGATGAATCCGGACAGGACATCGGCGTCCTGCTGCTGACGGCGCGTCGTGAGGAGCCGGACCGGATCAAGGGATTGTCGTCCGGCGCGGACGACTATCTCACCAAGCCGTTCTCGCCACAGGAACTCGTCCTCCGCGTGCGGAACATCCTCCGCCGGATGTCGCAGGCGCAGTCGGGGCCGCAAGACGTCGTTCGCGTCGGTCCCATCCTCATTGACCGTTCCGCGCATCGCGTAACGGTCGACGACACGGAACTGGATCTCACGCCCACCGAGTTCAAGCTCCTGCTTACGCTGGCCGAGCGACGCGGACGAGTACAGTCACGGGCGTTGCTGCTCGAGATCGTGTGGGATGCCGCGCCCGACATCCAGACGCGCACCGTGGACATGCATGTGCAGCGCCTTCGCACTAAGCTTGGAGCGGCGGGAGATTTGATCGAGACTGTCCGCGGATTCGGATACCGCCTGCGAGCCGCCCAGCCGCGCAGCGCTTGAACCTTACGCAACGCCTGATGGTTGGTTCGCTGCTGGTCTGCGGCGTCTTCGTGATTCTGACGGTCGCTAGCCTGGACTGGCGCCTTGGCAGCCGACTCCGCGAAGAAAGCGTGACGGAGCTGCTCCGGGAGGCCCGTCTCGTTGGCGCGCAATGGCGCCCCGGGCTCGATACCGATTCACTCGCCGATGCGGCCGGAACGGCGCTCTCGCATCGGGTGACGCTCGTGGCGGCCGACGGCAGGGTGATGGGCGATTCGGAATTCGACGAGCCTGCCCTGAGTCGCCTTGAGAACCACAGCTCGCGCCCTGAGATCAGCGGGGCGCTTCGATCGGACAGCGGGTCGTCGATTCGCGACAGTCCATCGGCCGGCGACGAAGAGATCTACGCCGCCGTCCGCACCGCCATGGGGATCGCGCGCGTGTCGCTCCCGACCCGGGCGCAACAGCTGATTGTCGATCGACTGCAACGTGACGTGTTCGTCGTCTCGCTCGGTGCGACCCTGCTCGCGCTCGCGCTGTCGGCGTTCTTTGCCCGGTCGGTTTCGCGTCCGGTCCTCGAGCTGCGCGATGACGCCAAGGCCATTGCGGCTGGCGACCTCGAGCGGCGACCGGCACTCAACGTTGGTGGAGAAGTGGGTGAACTGGCAACGGCATTCCACCAGCTCGCCGAGCAGCTCAGCACGAGGCTCCGCGCGCTCGAAGCTGACGATGCGCTGTTGCGTGCGCTGATGGATTCGCTCAACGAGGGCGCCGTGGCGTTCGACTCGCGCCAACAGGTAGTGCACGTCAATGCGCAGGCCAGGCGCCTGCTGGGCGTCCGCGACGAAGTTCCGTTCCCCGCGGACCAACTTCCGCGTGAGCGCGTGTTACGCTCGGCGATCGCGGCCGCCATCGGCGGCGAAGCGATCGATGGATTGGAGTTCTCTCTTGCCGGGCGAACCGTGACGCTCACGGCGCGCCCGCTCGCGTCAGGCGGGGCGGTCCTTGCCCTGTTCGACCTTACTCCGCTGCGACGGCTCGAGACCGTTCGCAGCGACTTTGTCGCCAATGTCTCGCACGAGCTCAAGACACCGCTCACGGTTGTCGGTGGATTTGCCGAGACGCTTGGCGACGACGCACTCGAACCGGAGGTGCGGCGCCAGTTTGCGTCAGCCATCCTGTCGAATACGCGTCGCATGCAGCGCATCGTGGACGACCTGCTCGACCTGTCGCGGATCGAGTCGGGCGGCTGGACACCGAACCCCGCCACGATCGACTTCGAATCGCTCGCTGCGGATGTCCTGACCGGGATGCGCAGCCGCGGCGCGGCCAAGGGAATTGCGCTGCGTGTCGACGTTGAGCCGCCGGCCCTGGCGATCGACGCCGACCCGACCGCGCTGCGGCAGGTGCTGACCAACCTGGTCGACAACGCCGTGCGGCACACCACCGAGGGCGAGGTAGTTGTCCAGGCTCGCAGGTCGAACGGAGGAATCGCGGTGAGTGTGCGCGACACCGGTGCAGGGATCCGCCCCGAGCACCTGGCGCGGATCTTCGAACGCTTCTATCGCGTCGATACCGCGCGCTCGCGCGATGAGGGCGGCACCGGGCTCGGCCTCGCCATCGTGAAGCACCTGGTTGAAGCGCACGGCGGACGGGTGAGTGCCTCCAGCGAGCCGGATCGCGGGACAACCATTGAAGCATGGTTCCCGCAGCGAGCGGTGCCCCTTATCGGCAGGGTCTGACTCGCGACCGGACCGTGACACCACGGCCAGTCGGGGCGTGACGCGCCAACTGCACCTTGGAGCCTCTGCCCGGCCAGTCGGGGGCGGCTGAGGGCTCCTGGCGGCAGCGCCCGTGACGGATTCGTTGCAGTTCTGTGCATATCCCGAGACGGGGCTGAGGCAGCGTTAATCCGATCCGTGACAATCGCATACGCGTCTCCTCCACTTCCACGACCTCGTTTATGACCCGCCTCTCGCGAATGGTGTTGTTGCTGCTGACCCTTGTTACGCTGCCGTTGGGCGCTCAGGTGCCGGCGACAACCGGACCGACTGGACGAATCGTCGGACGGATCGTCGATGCGCAGACCGGTCAGGGGATCGCGCACGTCGCTATCCAAGTGGTTGGAACTCGGATGGGGACGATCTCGGGGGTCGACGGGCGGTACACCGTTCTCCGTGTGCCGGCCGGAACGGTGACATTGCAGGCGCGCCTCATCGGCTATTCGCCGAAGACGGTCACGGGCATCATGCTTCCTGCCGACAAGAGTGTGGAGCAGACCATTACGCTCGACGCGGCCGCGGCCATGCTTGCGGCGTCAGTGGTAACGGCGGAAGCCCAGCGCGGCAGTACGGCCGAAGCACTCAACGCGCAGAAAACCGCAACCGGGATCGTCAGCGCGGTCACCCTCGAGCAGATCTCGAAGAGCCCGGACAGTGACGCGGCGCAAGCCGCCCAGCGTGTGAGCGGCGTGACGGTGCAACGCGGCGGCAACCTGTTCGTGCGAGGCCTCGGCGAGCGCTACACGACGACGCAGCTCAACGGGACTCGCGTCCCGAGTCCGGAGCCCGAGAAGCGCACCGTCCCTCTTGACCTGTTCCCGTCGAGCCTCCTGGAGACCATCTCCACCGCCAAGACGTTCACGCCGGACCAGCAGGGTGACTTCAGCGGCGCACAGGTGGAAATCAAGACGCGTGAATTCCCGGCCATTCGCCAGTACAGCATTGCCATGACGGCGGGTTATAACGCCGGCGCCACGGGCACCGACGTACTCTCGGCATACAGCGCCGGCGGCGAGCGGTTGGCCAATGTGGGCAGCAAGCGCGATCTCCCTTCAATTGTTCGCTCGCTTGGCAATCTGCAGCGGATCAACCTCACGCAGGGAGATGAAAACCTCCTCATCAACCAGTTCCGCAATGCGTGGACGCCGGGCACCTCCACCGCATCGCCTAACAGCTCCACCTCGTTCTCTGTTGGCGGCAATGACCCGGTACTGGGACAGCGCATCGGCTATCTCCTCTCGGGAACGTTCTCTCAGTCCACGGAGCTTCGCAGCGGGCTGGTGCGCGCCTTGGCGAATCGGGGCAATGACCCGGGGAGCACCGTCGAGCAGGATCGCTTTGAAGGTGAATCGGGCAGCACCGGCGTCATGTGGGGCGGGCTGGCGAACTTCAGCACGCTGATCGCCGGCCACTCGCGCCTGATGTTCAACAACACCTACAGCCGCACCGCCGACAACGACGCGCGGCGTGAGTTCGGCGACTTCGAAAACGAGGGCTTCAACGCCCGCATCGATCGCCAGCAATACGTCGAACGCTCGATGCGCTCCACCCAGGTCGCCGCGGAACACCAGTTCGGTGAGCAACACCGCGTGGACTGGGCGTTGACGTCCAGCGGTGTGAGCCGCGACGAGCCGGATCGGACGGAGTTCGTCTACGTGGTCGAGCCCGGGCCCAATGGAACGGACGTCCTTCGCTGGCACAACAGCTCAAATGCAGGAGCGGTCCGCACATTCTCATCGCTGACCGAGAACAATCGCGAAGGACGTCTGAACTACCAGCTCAACTTTGCGGCGCTGGGACGGCAGCACTTCCTCAAGGTCGGCGGCCTGTACCGCGAGACGGACCGCGACGCTGATACGCGCGCCTTTGCCATCACGGCACCGACGGCGAGCAATGCCATTCGCGAACTTTCGCCTGAACAACTGTTCGATGGACGCCTGACGGGACCGACGGATTCGCTCCTGCACATCATCCCGCTGGCACAAGGCGGTTCATACACAGCGAGAGATGAGCTCAGCGCGGGTTACCTGATGGCTGAGGTGGGACTGACGGATCGCGTCCGGTTCATCACGGGCGCGCGGTACGAGTCGGACAGGCTGGTTGTCGACGCCACGTCGACGCTCGGCCAACCGGTGCGCACCGGGAACGACTGGTCAGACCTGTTGCCGTCTGCCGCGCTGAATATCGAACTCACTCGGTTCCAGAACCTGCGCCTTTCAATTTCGCGCACGCTGGCGCGCCCCGAGTATCGCGAGCTGGTGCCTATCAAGAGCCGTGACGTGTTGAACGGCGACGATCTCGAGGGGAACCCGAGCCTCAAGCGAACGCGCATTGACAATCTCGACCTTCGCTGGGAGTGGTATCCGGCCAGCGGCGAGGTGTTGAGCCTCGGCCTCTTTGCGAAGCGATTCGACAAGCCGATCGAGCGGGTATACCGCGCCGCCGGCGCCAGTTCCCGCTTCGTCGGTTTCGTGAATGCCGAGAGCGCTGAGAACTATGGAGTGGAGCTGGAGGCGAGGAAAAGCCTGGCGTTTGCCGGTCGATTCTTCGAGCCGTTCTCGGTCTTCAGCAACCTGACACTCATGCGGAGCGAGATCGACCTGGGTGACAACAAGTCGGCGGCGACGAATCCCAAACGGCGCATGGTTGGACAGGCTCCATACGTGCTCAACGTCGGATTGGCTTACGCCTCGGCGTCAGGCAGCACCAGTGCGACCGTTCTGTATAATCGCGTCGGCGATCGCATCGAGGCGGCTGGTGATCTTCCGTTGCCGGACGTCGTGCAGCAGGAACGAGACGTCCTCGACTTCTCGCTGCGGTTCCCGGT
>DATCIJ010000156.1:0-3059 GCA_036507855.1 Gemmatimonadaceae bacterium
GCGCCTTGATCGGGCTCGACACCATGCCGATGCCGAAAATCGTGACGAAGAAGCCGGCAACGATCACGAGAACGGCGAGCCGTGTCTGGGCCGGCGGCCCCTCGAGCTGCGCAGCCAACCAGGCGACGACCAGTCCGATGATCAACGCGACCACCAGGTGGAGGATCGTGTACAGCACGACGGCGGTGAGGTCGATGGCCATCGGTGTCTGCAGCACACTCGGGTCGCGCAGACCGTAGAACACCGCCTGCCCAAGCAGGTTTACGGTGAAGAGGAAGCCGCGGGCGGCCAGGAAATCGAACGCCGCATAGAACAGGGCCACGGCTGCAAAACCGATGAGGCCCACGACGAGCCCTTCACGCACGACGCGATTCGTCATGGCCATTCAGATCTCCAGTCGAAGATCGGTGAGTGCACTCTGGACAAGATGAAGGCTATCGGGCCGCGGGGGGAGGTGCGGTCGGGGATGCCTCCACGGGTCAGAGTCGTTCCCGGACTGATCCGGTGTCGCATCAAGGGAGTCGTGCGGAAATCGCCTACCATCGCGTCCGACATTCTCCCACAGCCGTGCCACTACGTCGCCGTATCGTGGCCACAGGTTCGGGAGGCTCTCATGAGAATCGTGACTTCGTGCCTCGCGACCGCTCTGTTCGCGGGGACGGCTGGCGCCCAGCAGCGACTGCCGATCCTGGACGTGCATGTCCACGCACTGCCGGCCGACGCTCAGGGCCCGCCCCCGCTGGGCCTCTGCACTCCTATCCACCCGTTCCCGGCGTGGGATCCAAAAGCTCCTTACGGCGCGACCTTCATGGCCTTGCTCAAGAAGCCGCCCTGCGCGAACCCGGTCTGGTCACCGAAGACTGACGACGAGCTCATGGCACAAACGATTGACGTGATGAAGCGGCTGAACATCGTGGGCGTGTTGAGCGGCCCACAGAGCCACGTCGCTTCGTGGGTCGCCGAAGCACCGGGTCGCTTCATACCGGCGCTCGTATTCCAGCTCGGCTCGCCATCGGACCACTACTCCACAGACTCTCTACGGAGGCTCCACGCTGCCGGCCGCCTCGCCGTGCTTGGCGAGGTCACCAACCAGTACGCTGGAATTGCGCCGGACGACGAACGGATGGAGCCATACTGGGCGCTCGCGGAAGAACTCGACATTCCAGTGGGGATCCACGTTGGGACGGGTCCTCCCGGAGCGATCTACCTCGGCGCGGCCGGGTATCGCGCCCGCCTCCACAGTGCCCTGACGATGGAGGAAGTGCTCGTGAGGCATCCGCGGCTGCGGGTCTACCTCATGCACGCGGGTTACCCCATGCTCGACGACCTGCTGGCCGTGATGTACGCGCACCCCCAGATGTACGTGGACGTGGGTGTCATCGTCTATACGCAGCCGCGCGCAGCCTTCTATCGATACCTCCGGGGCATCGTGGAAGCGGGGTTCGCGAATCGCGTGATGTTCGGCTCAGACCAGATGGTCTGGCCGGGGGCGATCGAGCGGGGCGTGCAAGTGATCCGGAATGCACCGTTTCTGACGGCCGCCCAGAAGCGCGACATCCTCTACAACAACGCCGCTCGCTTCCTGCGCCTCAGCAAGGAGGAGATAGCCAGACACCACGGCAAGTAATTCCATAACGGTGTTCCGCGCCTGCTTATGGACAGCGCCCGGGCGCGCGGGCGCACGCAATCACTCCGATCTCACCTGGATGCCCCCGTTCGTGCTCAGTCGCAGCACGGGAATGGCCGGACGCGTGTTGCAGAACTCGAGATCATCGGACGACCCGAAGAACACCAGGCTGGCGAGATCCGTGGCACCTTCGTCTTCGCCGACGTCCATCACAGTGAAGACCATTGGCAGGCCGACCCTGGCGGGCACCGCCTCCCCGTCGCGCGCGAATCGCGTGATCCGGGACCCCACCCATGCCTGATTGTCTACGACCGAGAGACATGTCACCTCGGCGTGCACGGTAACTTCGCTGTTCGTGAAGGTGAGGAAGTGCACCGCCACCTGCCCCATCGCCGCGAACGCACTACCGGTCGAAAGAGCCGTGAACGAGAATATCTCGTCCTTGATGCCCTGAACCGTAGTGCCGTGGATCTCGGCGTATCCGGTCGCACCGGCGCCGGAGGCGCCCATCGAGGTCAACGCTGTCACAGTGGATGCAACGTTCCGTGGCGCGATCGGGTCGCGTTCCGATCCGTCGCACGCGAGCACGAGCGCCGATACGCCACACAGCAATGACGAAGCCTTTCGGTTGATCCGCATGACTGCCTCCGCAACTGATTCGTTTGAGACTGCTACGGCGCGCGATTCGACGTGGTCGTCCGGATCTCGTTGGTTCCGATTCCGGCGCGTCGGCTTCCAGTGATACAAGCGACGAAACCAGCCGACTCGGCTCATTCGTGCCGCACTGACCACGTCGTGCCGGCGCCAGACGCGCCTGCGAGCTCCCGCGCGTCGGCCAACGAGGTCTAACGTTCCCGATCCGTCCTGGTATATTCGTGCGCGGAGAGCACACCAGTCTCCACCAGGCAAGCCGCGCCTGCGGCAGCACCGCACCTCGTCGTCATCAGAACCTGGCGTGAGCAGCTCCACGCCAGGTTGCGCGAGGAGCACGGATGCGCATGGACATCGCGTCAGCCGGCCCACGCGCCGTGTTGGCGATACGGACCTCCGACAGCGCCAGGCCGTTACGGCAGGCGCTCGGCGACGCTCACGCGCCAGGCGAGCTACTCGGACACGGCGGCTTCGCCGACGTCAACCGAGCCTGGCGCCATGCGAGGAGGGCGCGGTGATGCCCGACCACACCGGCGAAATAACGCGTGTCCTGGCTGGACTGCGCGGATTGACCCACGAGGAAGCCGTGGATCGCCTGATTCCTCTGGTGTACGCCGAGCTCCGGACCATGGCAGAGGCCCATCTCCGTCACGAGCGTCCGGACCACACGCTGCAGGCCACGGCGCTCGTCCACGAGACCTATCTGCGGCTCCTGGGCGACGGCTATCCCAACTGGACTGGCCGGCGGCACTTCTTCCACGCCGCCGGGGAGGCGATGCGC
>DATCIJ010000157.1:0-2347 GCA_036507855.1 Gemmatimonadaceae bacterium
TCTATCCCCTCCGACCAATCCGCGTGACTTTGCGAGATTAGCGTGATCCGCGAGTAACGGCAGTTGCCGAGTTCACCGGTTATGCCAACGCCTTGCGCGACTCGGATTTCCAGCGATTAGCTTATGGAGCTGAACTCCCCCCGGCTTCCCCTGAACCGGCGGGACGCGGTCTCTTCGTTAGCATCGCTGCACCACGAGTTGGTCCTGACCCGGGAGGAGCGGGAATGGAGCTCTCACGCCGTGAGTTTCTGCGGTACGCGGGAGGTGCCGGCGCCGGTACGGCGCTGGGCGGAATCGTCGGCCTGGGGCTCAGCCTCGCCCCCGCGCGCGCGAAGGCGCAGGTGCTCCGCATCCGTGACAGCACCACCGTGCCGAGCCTTTGCCCGTTCTGCTCGGTGGGATGCGCCACACTCATTCACGTGAAGGGCGGCGAGATCATCAATATCGAGGGTGATCCGCGCAGTCCGCATAACGAGGGCACGCTCTGTCCGAAGGGGGCGGCGACCTTCCAGCTCCACAAGAATCCCAACCGCCCGACCAGGGTGTTGCACCGGAGACCGGGCGCGACCGACTGGGAGCCGATGGAACTCGAGGAAGCGCTCGATCGGGTCGCCGAGCTGGTAAGCAGGACGCGTGATGAGACGTTCATAGATCGGCTCCCGGACGGCCGCGTCGTCAACATGACGCCCGCCATATTCGCGTTAGGTGGCGCGACCCTCGACAACGAGTTCAACCACGTCGCCCAGAAGTTCTGCCGCGGCTTCGGCATCGTCGCGGTAGAGAACCAGGCGCGAATATGACACAGCTCCAGCGTCCCCGGTCTGGGGACTCGGCTCGGTCGCGGCGCGGCGACGATGTATCCGCGGAACATGGAGCACTCGGATTGCATCGTCATCATGGGCTCGAACATGGCGGAGTGTCACCCGGTGGCGTTCCGCTGGCCCCTCAAGGCCCGACTGAACGGTGCAACGCTGGTCCACGTAGATCCGCGGTTCACCCGCACCAGTGCGAATTGCGACATCCACGCGCCAATCCGCGCCGGGAGTGACATCGCCTTCCTGGGCGGCGTGATCAACCACGTCCTGAACAGCGAGCGGTGGAACACCGAACCGTTCTTCAGGTCGTTCGTCACCAATTACACGAACGCGGCAACAATCGTCTCTCCCGAATTTCGAGATACCGAAGACCTCGACGGCGTGTACTCGGGCCTCAAGGAATACGCCGAGAATGAGGACTGGCCGTACAACGCGTTCGTTGGCACGTATGATCCCGCGAGCTGGCAGTACGAGCGCACGGGAACGCAGGTAGCTGCTTCGGGCGAAGCGACCAGCGGCGCTCCGACCAATTGGGATGCAGTCGTTCGGTCGCTTCTCAAAGCCCGTCCGCGCCAGGATTCGACGCTCCAGGATCCACGATGCGTGCTGCAGCTCGTCAAGCGTCACTTCTCCCGGTACACGCCCGAACTCGTGGAGCAGGTGACCGGTTGCCCGCGCGCGAAGTTCCTGCAGGTCGCCGACGCCGTCCTCGCGAACTCAGGCCCCGATCGGACGACGAGCTTCGCGTACGCGGTGGCATGGACCCAGCACACCGATGGCGTGCAGATGATCAGCTGCTGCGCGCTCCTGCAGCTCCTGTTAGGCAACATGGGACGGCCGGGCGGCGGCATCATGGCGCTCAGGGGTCACGCGGCCATCCAGGGCTCGACCGATGTGCCGACGCTCTATCACTCGATTCACGGCTACATGAACCATCCGTCGGCGCTCAAGAACCACGCGAGCCTGCGTGACTACCTGGCCACGGAGACCACGCCGACCGGGTACTGGGCGAATCAGCCGAAGTTCATGGTGTCGTACCTGAAGTCCATGTACGGCGATGCCGCGACACTGGACAACGATTGGGGCTACGAGTGGCATCCGAAGATCCTGGGCGACCATTCGCACATCGCAACCATGGCGGCGATGGCCGAAGGGAAGATCAAGGGAATGCTATGCGTGGGGCAGAACCCGGCGACGTCCCTGAATGGCACCGCCCAGCGCGCGGCAATGCGGAAACTCGACTGGCTGGTCGTGAAGGACAACTGGCTGACCGAGACGGCCATGCACTGGAAGAACGCGCCGGAGATCGTCGACGGGAGCGTGAACTCGGCGGACATTCAGACCGAAGTGTTCTTCTTCCCCGCGACGCAGATCGGCGAGTACGAAGGCAGCTACACGAACACGCAGCGAATGCTCCAGTGGCACTCGAAGGCCGCCGATCCGCCGGGTGACTGCCGCACCGATTCCTGGTTCTACTACCAGCTTGGGCTACGCCTCAAGGCGAAATACGCCAGCAGCACCAATCCGCGCGA
>DATCIJ010000158.1:0-7493 GCA_036507855.1 Gemmatimonadaceae bacterium
GCCCGGTCCGACAGCGTCTCGCCCGTTGCGCCTTCGAGACGCGCTTCGGTTCCGCCGTAGCGGAGCGCATCGTCGAGGCCCGGCATCGCATCGCTGACGGAAAACACGAGCAACGGCCGCCTGACGCCTCTCTGAGCGGCCTCGCCGAGCTGTCCGGGATTGACCGCCGCGACGGCGGTCACGCGAGGCTCGGTGGCGGCCAGCTCCATCGCGACGGCGGCGCCGGTACCACGTCCGATCACCGCGATCCGGTCGACCCGCACGTGTCCGTTCAGCGTGTCGATGGCTCCTCCGGCCGGCAGGTTCACGAGCCGATCGAGCACGAAGGCAAGGTCACTCACGCGTTGTACCATGTCGGAAAAGCCGGCCGCCATTTCGCCGGTTCCATTGTCGCCGACACTCGCCACCACGTAGCCCTGGCTCGCCAGGCGCTCGTGGAGCGCGGTTCCCTCGAACCGGGTGCCCCCACTGTCGTGCGCCGCCAGCACGATAGGCGAACGGCCCTCGCGGATGCTGAAGCGTGGATCGCGCGTCGCGTGCGTGCGCGCCGCGGTGAGGTTGCGGAACGTGAATCCGGGAAGCGAAGTCCCGCGGGACAGTCGCGCCCCCAGGACAGCGGGCTGCGGATGGTAAGCGAGGACTCTCCCGTTAGGCTGCTCGGCGGGATACCACACCGCGACGTCGATCCGACGGTTGTTTCTCGTCGAATCGGTCCAGGTGATGTCCATGCGACCCACGTGGTAGAGCCCATCCGGTTCAGGGAGCACGATGCGCGGAAAGGCCCACGCCGGGATGGCCACAGCCGCCGCCGCGGCGACTCCAAGGATGACCCCCCATCCGACGCGCTGGGCGGTCGAGGGGATGGCGGCCCAGCGCGAGCTCTCGCCGGCTTTTGCGCCGGACACACGCCGGAGGTCACGCGACAGGATCCACGCGGCGCCAAGCGCCATGGCGTACGCCGGAATCATCTCCCAGCGCCAGCCGTCGACCACCAGGTGCAACGCCGCCAGGATGCCGATCATGGCAAGCAGCGTCGCCGTGACTTGCCGGTTGCGCGGCCGAAGCCACCGCAGCACAAGGGCGACGATCAGTGCCGCGACGAACAGGGCTTCCAGGGGGCGCATCGGACTCCACGACGAGGGAGAGATGGTTGTCGGCGCTCGAGAGCTGCCGACATCCGCAATCTGCGGATGGCCGTCGCGGCGGGCCAGTGTTCTCGTTCTGTGCGAACCGACGTCGGCGTCGCAGCTTCAGCCGGCACTCGACGGCGTTTGTCGGCGAGCCCCTGATGCCTGATGCCTGTTGCCTGGCTGGAAGGGCAACGCCTCTCCTCGGCACAGCGTAGAGGGGAAGACGCCACCAAGCCGCTCACTCTTCCCACATTCGACCCGCCGACCGCAAATGCGAGCTTCCACGTTCACCCTGAGCCTCGTCACGTCTCTCGCTGCAACGCATCCACTGGCGCTGAACGCTCAGGTCCCCGATTCGTCCACCCTGGCCGGATTGACCTGGAGGTCGATCGGTCCGGTGAACATGGCCGGCCGTATCACGGACGTTGAGGTCGACCCGCGGAGTCCCAAGGTGTTCTACGTGGCGGGCGCCACGGGCGGGCTCTGGAAGACTGTCAACGCCGGGACATCCTTCATCCCGCTCTGGGAGAACTCGCCGATCGCGTCACTCGGCGATATCGCGATTTCACCCAGCAATCCCGATGTCATCTGGCTGGGCACCGGCGAAGATGACTCGCGAAACTCGGTGCAACCCGGATTCGGGATCTACAAGTCGACCGACGGCGGTGTGACGTGGCGATCGATGGGGCTGGAGAAGACGCAGCACATCGGCCGGATCGTCGTCCATCCCACGAATCCGGACATCGTCTGGGTATCGGCGTTAGGCGCGCTGTGGGGCTCCAATCCCGAGCGCGGTCTCTACAAGACAACCGACGGGGGCCGCACCTGGACGCTGAGCAAGTTCATCAGCGACAAGGCGGGGTTCATCGACATCGCCATCGATCCGCGCAATCCGAACGTGCTCTTCGCGGCCAGCTATGAGCGCGTGCGCGGTCCGCATTTCCTCCGCAGCGGAGGTCCCGGATCAGCCCTGTGGCGCAGTGGCGATGGCGGGACCACCTGGCGCGAGGTCAAGGGCGGCGGTTTCCCGGAAACGACGAAGGGCCGCATCAGCGTCGTGATCGCGCCGAGCAACCCGAACATCGTCTACACGATGGTGGAGGCGGACAGCGTGCGCGGCGAGAAGCCGCAGCGGCTGCGCAGCGGCTTGTATCGGTCGACGGACGGCGGCAACACCTGGCGGTGGATGAGCGTCACGAACAACCGTCCATTCTACTTCTCACAGATCCGGGTCGATCCGAGAAACGCGAATCGCGTCTACCGAATGGCGGTGGATTTCCAGATCTCCGACGACGGCGGTTATTCGTGGCGCGCGGGCATGCTCGGGATCCACGAGGACTACCATGCCATGTGGATCAACCCGAACGATCCGGATCATTTCATCGTTGGTGGCGACGCCGGGTTGTTCCAGACGCACGACAAGGGCGGCACGTACGACGGCTTGAACAACATGGCGATGGGCCAGTTCTACGGCATCAGTTTCGACTACCAGGTGCCGTATCGCGTCTGCGGTGGCCTCCAGGACAACGGCACGTCGTGCGGGATCTCTCGCCGCCGCAACGGCCAGCTGCAGATGACTGACTGGTTCGCGATCTTCGCGGCGGATGGATTGCAGAGCGCGCAGGATCCGTTCAATCCGGAGTTCGTCTACTACGAGTCGCAGGGCGGCAACATCGCGCGGCGAAACCTCGGAACCGCCCAGACGACGAATCTCCGGCCGCGAACGGTGACCGTGAATCAGTACGGGCAACAGATCGCGCAGATCCGTGGTGATGGCACGCGCCCCTTGACGCCCGAGCAGGAGCGCCAGATCGCCGATATCCGCCAGCGCATGCGCACCGAGATGGCCGACCCGGCCGTGGCCAACCGCTGGAACTGGAACACGCCGTTCATCCTCTCGCGCCACAACCCGCAGGTCTACTACGCAGGGGCCAACAAGTTGTTCAAGTCGGTCAAGCGCGGAGAGAACCTGGTGGCCATTTCGCCCGATCTTTCGGCGCAGAACCCGGACTGGCTGCGCATCTCCAGCGGCTTCGACGCGGAAGGGAATGTCGCGACCGACGCGTCGGGCGGCATCACGCGCGACGCCACCGGAGCCGAAGAAAACGGCACGATCATCACCATCGATGAGTCACCACTCCGTGCCGGCATGCTGTATGTCGGAACCGACGACGGGAAGGTGTGGCTCACCAGAAACGACGGCGGCACCTGGGAGGACCTGAGCGGGCGCTTCGCCGGCGTTCCGCCGCTCACGCACGTCAGCAAGGTCGCGCCGTCGCATCATGACACGGCTACGGTCTACGTCACGTTCGACAACCATCGCGTCAACGACTTCAAGCCGTACGTCTTTGTCTCCAACGATTACGGCAGGACCTTCCGCTCCATTTCCGCCGGCCTTCCCAGCGACCGTCCCGGGTCTGCGTACGTCGTGGCCGAGGATCCGGTGAACCCGAATCTGATCTACGTCGGCTCGGAGCTCGGTGTGCATGCCTCGCTCACCAAGGGGGCGTCGTGGTTCCCGCTTCGGAACGGACTGCCCACAGTCCCCGTGTATGACCTGAAGATCCATCCGCGCGATCGGGAACTGATCGCGGGAACGCATGGTCGCGGCATCATGATTCTCGACGTGGCGCCGCTCCAGCAGATGAGCACCGAAGTTCTGGCGAAGTCGTCGCACCTCTTCGCGCCACCGATCGCGTTGCAGTATGGCCAGCTTCCCCCACCCTCCGAGCCGCGCGCGCATCGCGCCTGGCGTGTCGATGGTGGTCCGTCCGGCGCGGTCATCACGTATCGCCTGGCGGCCCCGGCGGATTCAGCGCGCGTCGGAATCGTCAACGCGGCGGGAGACACCATCGCTCGGCTGAGAGGCCCGGGAAACGCGGGACTGAACCGCGTGGAGTGGAACCTCATCGCCAGTCCGGCTGGCGTGCAGGTCGCGTTCGGCGGCCGGGGAGGTGGCGGGCGCTTTGGCGGACAAGGCGCCGGTCCGGTCAACGTTCCAGGTTTCCCGCCGGGATTCAATCCGCGGCCAGCGGAATCGCGGGCGGCGCCCGACTCGTCAGGCAGTCCGACGGCTCAGGCGCGCGCGCTCGCGGCTGGTGGAGGTGCCGGTCGCGGCGGACGTGGCGGTGGAGGCGGTCGGGCCGGCGGCGCGCCGCCATCGGCGGCGACGGGTGACTATCGCGTGGTGCTGGACGTCGGCGGACAACGACACACGCAGACGTTGCGGGTCGTGGTGGTCCCGCCGGGCGCGGTGACGGTCATGGAGAAGTAGAAACAGCTTCTTACTGCTTACTGCTTGCTGCCTGCAGGAAGCAGCAAGCAGCCACCAGCGTCCGTTCACGTCCCCGCTTCGTAGATCCGCCGCTGATCGATCGTCCGGCGCTGCCGCTTGTGCTCATAATGGAAGTCGACGATGAGCACCTTCGGGTTCTTCGGGTCGACCCGCATGATCATGCGCGCAGAGCCGTCGGTATCATGGCTGCGTTCGACGACGAGTTCGTTCTTCCTCCACTGGACTTTCGTCTTCAGCACCGTCTGATTCGCGAGTGTCTCTGTGAGCGTCTTGTTGTCGGCGCGGAGGTTGATGAAAAGCGGACCGTCCTCGTCCTCGATCGTGATGATCGAATCAGCCTGCGTCACCTTGAGGGTTTTGGACGCAATCATCATTCCGCCGAAGATCAGCCGGATGTTTCCGCGGCCGCCTCCACCGCCGCCAGCGGTCGTGCCATCACCGCCGCCCCGGCTGCGGCCACCGCCTCTCGAGCCAAGACCCGTGCGCATGGTGCGACCGGCGCCGGTTCCCTCGGGCTCTTCGATGACCTTGTCCTTCGCCGGCTCGGTCCTGTCGATGTTGAGACTCCAGGTCCCGACCAGGACCGGTGCGTCCTGCGCGTTTGCTCCTGGTGTCCAGCAGAGGATGGCCGCGGTTCCAAGAACCGCGAGCACCGACTTGCCTGGAATCGCTGACATGGCTCCTGCCTTCGGCGTTCGGCCGTTACTGGTGGGGTGGGTAGGGTGGGGTGCCGATCCCGGCTGCGTTCAAATATTGGAGCGTCTCGTCTCCGCCGCCATCGTCTGCACGATTACTTCCGGCGCGCCCGTCAGACATATCACCTGGATTCCGACCCGTGACCTTCCCTGGTCTGGCGTCAGGGCGAGCCTCCGGCTCGAACGCAGCACTGACAGCCCTCCGCACCAGTCGCAATACTTGACTGCCGGCGCCCCGGGCCTGTCTTTCCCGGTTGGTCCCACCGATCCCGTTTTCCTCGAGCCGGAGTTCCATTCCCATGTACGCACCAGTCTTCCGGGCGCTGTCGCCGCTGGCCGCGGCCACTGTCCTGATCGGTCTGCTCAACGCGCCCGCCGTCGCCCAGGAACGCGACGCGGCACCGGCTCCGAATCGCGCTGAAGGCGAAGGGCCGTTCGACCGGCTGATCATCCGTGGCGCGACCCTCATTGATGGAACGGGTGCGCCGCCTCGTGGCCCGGTCGATATCGTCGTCGAGCGGAACCGGATCACGCGCATTGTCGACGTGGGTTTCCCCGGCTTGCCGATCGACCAGCAGCGGCGGCCCCAGGGACCGGCTCGCGAGATTCAGGCCGAGGGGATGTATGTGCTGCCAGGCTTCGTTGACCTGCACGTGCATACGGGCGGCGTCCCCAAAGCCCCCGAGGCGGAATACGTCTACAAGCTCTGGTTGGGCCACGGCATCACGACCGTCCGCGGCGTTCCCTTCGGAGGCTTCGAATGGTCGCTGAAGGAGAAGGCCAGGAGCGCAAAGAATGAGATCACTGCTCCGCGGCTGGTTTCCTGCCACCGCATGGGGGGCGGTGAAGGATGGAAGGGCGGGCCGATTCAGGATCCCGAGAAGGCACGCGAGTGGGTCCGGTTCGCGGCGTCACAGGGCGTGGACTGCCTGAAGCTGGGCGCGCACGAACCTTCGATCATGGCGGCGTTGATCGACGAAGCGAAGAAGAACAGGATGGGGACCACGGCACACCTGGCGCAGACCGGCGTCGCGCAGATGAACGCGGCCGCCGCGGTGAAGCTTGGCCTGGGCGCGGTCACCCACTACTACGGCATCTTCGAGTCGATGTACGACAAGACCTCCATCCAGCCGTATCCGGACACGTACAACTACAACGACGAGCAGTGGCGCTTCGGGCAGGTGGCGCGTCAGTGGAGTCTGGTGACGCCGCACAGCGAGAAGTGGAACGCGTTCCTCAAGCTGCTGAAGGACAACGATGCGACGCTGGACCCGACCATGACGACGTACATGTCGGGGCGCGACCTCGTGAAACGTCGCACGGCCGAATGGCACGAGACGTATACCCTGCCGTCGCTCTGGGATTTCTACACGCCGAACCGGGAGAATCACGGCGCCTACTTCTATAACTGGACGACGTGGGACGAGGTGGCGTGGAAGAAGTTCTACCAGGTGTGGATGGAATTCATCAACGACTACAAGAACATGGGCGGCCGCGTGACGCCCTCGACGGACGCGGGCTTCATCTACAACACGTACGGGTTCTCTTACATCGAGGAGCTGGAGAACTTCCAGGAAGCCGGGTTCCATCCGCTCGAGGTGATCCGTGCCGGGACGATGCATGCGGCCGAGGAAATCTTCAGGCCGTTAGGCACGCCGATCGAGTACGGCGTCGTCCGGCCAGGGATGCTGGCCGACATGGCGATCGTACCGGAGAATCCGATCGCGAACCTGAAGGTCCTCTACGGGAACGGGTTCGTCCGGCTGAACGACAAGACCGGCAAGGTCGAGCGGGTCGGCGGCGTGAAGTGGACGATCAAGGATGGCATCGTCTATGACGCGAAGAAGCTCCTGGCCGACGTGGCGAAGATGGTCGATAAGCAGAAGAAGGACCGGGGCATCACGAAGTTGCCGGTGGCGATGTACCCTGATCCATAACGCAAAGCGCAAAGCGAGTCGAACTTACGCCTCGGGTACCGTAGCTCAGCCTCCCAGCTTCACGGTGACCGTTGCGGTCCCGGACGCGGTTCCCGCTGTCGCGGTGATGATCGCGGTGCCGGGGAAGACACCGGTCACTGTTCCGTCGGCCGCGACCCGGGCGACGACGGTGTTGCTGCTCGACCAGGTCACCGGCACGTTCGCGATCGCGCCGCCCGGGTCGCGCACCACCGCGGTCAGCTTGGCGGACACGTAGGGCCCGATCGCCACGGAATTCGGAGTCACGGTGACCGTTCGCACGCCAACGATGATCGTCGCCGACCCGGACTTCCCCTCGCTCGTTGCCGAGATGCTCGCCGTGCCCGTCGATACCCCGGTCGCGATGCCCGATCCGTTGACGATCGCGACGGTCGGCGCGCTGCTCGACCACGCGACG
>DATCIJ010000159.1:0-6082 GCA_036507855.1 Gemmatimonadaceae bacterium
CGAAATCGAGCCGCCGGCGGCGGCGGAAAACAGGATCAGGTTATGCGAGGGCGGCACGAGGAGCGCGACTAAGGCCGCCGAGATCGACACGTTGACCGCGAAATCCCGGTCATAGCCGCGGTTCACCATCTGCGGAATCATCGTGCCGCCGATCGCGGAAACGTCCGCGATGGCCGAACCCGAGACGCCGCCGAAAAAGAGCGACGCCAGCACGTTGACCTGACCCAGTCCGCCGCGCAGATGGCCAACCAGCGAAGCGGCGAGCGCGATCAGCCGGTCGGAGATCCCGCCCCGCATCATCATCTCGCCCGCGAAGATGAAGAGCGGGATCGCGAGGAGCGAAGTGATGCCCGCGCCGGCCGCGGTTTGCTGGACCACCACGATTGCCGGCAGATCGAGGTACAGCACCGTCGCCAGGGCCGCCGCGATCAGTGCAAACCCGACTGGAACACCCATGACCAGCAGCATCAGGAGCACGCCAAACAGGATCGCGATCGCCAAGCTCAGGCTCCGGTGCGGGAATCAGGCGAGGTGACGAGCCGTTCAATCGCGAACACCGCGATCAGGGCGCCACCGACACAAAACGGCAGGAACACCATGCCCTGCGGGAGCGGTGCACCGGCCATCGGCACGCTCCAGCTGTCGAGCAGGAGCTCGCCACCCCACACCGCCAGCATCGCCCCGATCGCCGCCGCCAGCAGTCTCGCGATCGCGAGCAGCGTTCGACGCATCAGCCGGGGGGCGGCTTCGGCGGCAATGAAAAACCCGAAGTGCGCGTCGCTCCGTGTGCCCACGGCGGCGCCGACCATCATCACCGTGCTCATGAGGAGCGAGGCGACGGGTTCGGTCCAGCTCGGCGAATCGTTGAGGACATAGCGCGCGAAGACCTGCCAGCCCTCGACCAAGGCCATGCCGACGAGCGACGCACCGGCGACTATGGTCGCGGCCTGTGCGAGTGCTTCCAGACACGCGCGCAACGCTCCACCCTGCCGGTCGATCATCCCCACCCTCTCTTGAGCGTTCGCTGGCGGCTCACGCCGTCGCGCGAATCCCCTGGTAGAGCCGTTCGAGTTGTGGATCCCTGAGGTACCCGATCAGCACGGGCTCGGCGGCGCGGCGGAATGCCGCCCGGTCCACCTCATTCACCTGGACACCTGCGGCAATGACCGTGGCCCGGGACTCGGCCTCGGCTCGATCCCACAGCTCTCGCATGTACGGCACGGACTGCGTCGCCGCCGTGCGGATCAATTCCTGGTCGTCGGCCGAGAAGGCGTCGAACCGGCGTTTGGACATCAATAACGCCTCGGGCGAGAACGAATGCTCGGACTGGCTCCAGTACCTGGCGACCTCGAACTGGCGGCTGGTGTGAAAGGTCCGCCAGTTGTTCTCGGCGCCGTCGATCAGGTGCGTCTGCAAGGCCGAATAGACCTCGCCGTAGGACAACGGTGTGGGGTTCGCGCCCAGCGTTCGGATCATCGAAATGAAGATGTCTGACGGCGGCACGCGGAGCTTCAGCCCGTGCAGATCGGATGGTGTGGCCACTGGGTGACGGACGTTGTAGAAGCAGCGCGCGCCCGCGTCATAGAGGGCAAGCCCGATGAGCCCACGGGCTTCGAATCGGTGCAGGACCTCGCGACCGACTTCGCCGTCCAAGGCGCGGCGCATGTGGTCCGTGGAATCGAACACGTAGGGCAGCGAGAGAATCCGCGTCGCGGGGAACGCGTTGTTGAGCGCCGCCATGTTGACGCGGGTGATGTCGAGCACGCCGTAGCGCGCCAGGTTCACCGTGTCGGTCTCGCGTCCGAGCTGGCCCGAGTGATACACGTGGACGTCGATCCGACCGCCGGTTTCGCGCGCCATCATCCGGCCCATCCAGCGCACCGCCTCGACCGTCGGGTAGCCATCGACGTGAACGTCCGTCGCGGTCAGTACGCCGTCCGTTGTGTTGCCGGATGCGGGCCGGATTCCGGCACACGCGGCGCCAGCGACGATCAACATCGCGCGGCGCGTCAGCACGACGCCTGAGCCTTCCCGGCTGTCGTTGAATTCATCGGTGTGGCACGGACTGCGCGGCAGCGAATCTCACCGTCGGCACCGAATGCGACCTGCGAGCTCTGGCCAATGCGGATCTCGTGAATGCCCGTGGTGGCACCGGTCGAGACGACATCGCCCGCCTTGAGCGGCCGGCCATTTCGCGCGCAGCGGGAGAGCGCGAAAGCGAGTCCGGCGACGGGCCCGCCGGGCAGCGAAAACGCACCGCCCTTGCCGATTGGCACGCCGTCGATCGTCACCTCGGAAGGCATCGACTCGAGCCGGCGCGTTCGCCAGCCGGGGATCGCCGGACCCAGGATCAGGCCATTATTGTTGCCAAAATCAGAGATAATGACGGGCGGACCAAGCTCATTGATGCTCAAAAGTGGACTACCCGCGGTCTCGACGCCGATGTGAAGCGTCAGGTCCAGGCGTGCGGTTTCGTCGGCCGACCATGCAATTTTCGAAGGTGGAGCATCCGCATTCAGCCGAAAAATGAACTCCGCTTCGACCGCCGCGAAGCCGCCGTCGAAGACCGGAAAGTCGACCGATTCACGCGCAGCCGCAACGCGGATCGAGGTGCGAAACACGGGGCCGACGAGTCGATCTTCGCTGAGTCGCGCCCGCCATTCCGGCGACATTCGCGCGACTTTCCACCCCGCCAGTTCATCCGGCCACAGCGCAATTCCGGCCCCCTGAATTGCGTACGCAGCGTCGAGATCGGCAGGAATCGGCCCGGGGAAATCGGCCAGCGCGGCCGCGCTCAAGCGCGCGCGAACGAGTTGTTCTGCAATCGCGCATGCAGTTGCGAAAGGTGACGCCGATGTCTCGATCATGCCCGTAGGATGTGTTGTCAGGCGCTTTTCGGCTGTATATAGGAAACCGGTGTCATTTACAATTGAACACCGGCCCAAGAAGGCTCCTGCGAGGACTCACCGTGACAGCGAATCGTTGTCCGATCCAACTCTGCGGCACGCTGAGCGTGGCCATGGTGATGGCCGTTGCCGCGGCCCTCACCGGCTGCTCGGGGATGGCGGCCACGGCGTCATCGCCAAGCGCGCAGGCCGTGCCGGCATTCCCTGGTGCGATGGGTTGGGCGGCGCACACCCCGGGCGGACGTGACGGTCGAATCATTCGCGTCACGACGCTAGCGGCAACCGGTCCGGGTTCGTTCGTCGAAGCGCTCGAGACCCACGGAGCGCGCGTCGTAGTGTTCGAGGTCGGAGGCGTCATCGATCTCGACCGTCGCAGCGTTCGGATCGAACAACCGTATCTCACGATCGCCGGACAGACGGCGCCGTCGCCGGGCATCACGCTTATCCGCGGCGGTCTCGACGTTGCCACCCACGACGTGATCATCCAGCACATCCGCGTGCGGCCTGGCGAGGCGGGCGCTGCCAAGCGGAGCGGTCTCGAGATCGATGCCATAACGACCTTGGGTGGCGCGCACGACGTGATCGTCGATCACTGTTCGCTGACCTGGGCCACGGACGAAAACCTGTCGGCCTCAGGCCCGCGCTTCGAGGGGTCGGGTCCCGACGCCTGGCGCAAGGCCACCTCGCATCGGATCACGTTCAGCAACAACCTCATCGCCGAAGGTCTGGCTCATTCCACGCACGCCAAGGGCGAGCACTCCAAGGGATCGCTGATCCACGACAACGTCACCGGCATCCTGATCGCCGGCAACCTCTATGCGAACAACCTCGAACGCAGCCCGCTGTTCAAGGGCGGGGCACGCGGGGCGGTGATCAATAACCTGATCTACAACCCCGGGTCCCGTGCCGTGCACTACAACCTCATCGCCGAGGAATGGGGCACGGAGCCCTATCAGACCGGCCAGGTCGTCCTGATCGGCAATGTCTTGCGGGCGGGACCCTCAACACCCGCGGACCTTGCGCTCTTCATGCTCGGTGGCTCGGGTGATGTCGAGCTCTATGCAGCCGATAACATCGCGGTCGATCGGCTCGGGCGGCCATTGCCCGCGGAAGGCCGTTACACGACCGCCAGGGCATCGATCCTGCACCTCGAAGACGCGCCCCCACTGCCGGAGGGCGTCACGCCGATGCCTGCCAGCGAGATTCAGGATGCGGTGATTCGCGCGGCTGGCGCACGACCGTGGGACCGGGACGCGATCGATCGGCGCATCATGGCCGACGCCATCGAGGGGCGCGGCGCGATCATCGACAGCGAGCAGGAAGTCGGGGGCTACCCGGTCCAGACCCCAACCCGCCAGGCATTCAACCCGGCGGATTGGGACCTTAAGTTCATGACACCTCGGCAGCGCTAGCCGCTTCAGAACCTGAAGCGCGCCCCGAGGAAATACTCCCTTCCGGTGTGGTGGTAATAGGACAGACGATCACCGAGCGAGTCGACCCATTGGTCCTGGAACTCGTCGGTGAGGTTGAGTGCCTCCAGCGTGAACTCGATGTTGTCGTTCAGCGTGAAGGACGCTGCCGCGTCGATGTTCAGCGTTTCCGCCGTGCCCTCGATGTCGTTGCCATTGCGTCCCGGAACGGTCGTCAGGTACTCGTCGCGGTACGCCGCTGAGACACGCGCGCTGAATCGCTCGTTCTCAAAATAGATCGTCGCGTTGTAGGCGCTCTCCGACAGACCCGTCAGGTTGGCCGTCGTCACCACCGCACCGGTGGCGTCGAGGTACTGAACGTCGGACTCCACCCCGGTGTAGTTGAGGATCGCGCCGAAGCCGTCGAACGGCGCCGGCAGGAACGTGAAGGGCTGCTGGTAGCTGATCTCGAAGCCCTTGAGCTCACCGCCTGGAGTATTCGCCGGCAGACTGAACTGCCAGTCCGCATCCGGCGTGCACCCCGGAGTTGCGCCGCACGCCGCAATCGCGACGCTGTCGGGCAGACCGAGCGGGTTACCGGTGAACGGCATGGTCGAGCGGATCGTCTGGATGAAGCTGCCGATGTCCTTGTAGAACAAGGCCACCGCGACGAGTGACTCCTCGGCGAAATACCACTCGAATGCGAGGTCGTAGTTGTCGGCCTCGAATGGATCGAGCTGCGGGTTTCCTGCGGTCACCGTGCGGTTATTGCCCGATACACTCACGACCGCGCCGGGGCTGAGATTGCCGAGGGGAGGCCGCGTCATGGTCTTGGCGGCACCAATGCGGATGAGGAATTCATCGGTCGCTTCAAAGACCATGTTGAGCGACGGCAGCGTGTTGTCGTAAGTACGCTCTACCGTCTGCAGCAGCGGAGAGCCCGACGTGAACGTATAGCCCGTCGTCTCCTGCTTGGTTTCGACGTAGCGCACACCGACGTTGCCGCGCAACGGCCGCCCGAGCATCTCGACGTTCCAGTCGAATTGCACCCAGCCGCCCGTGTCTTCCTCCTTGATCGTGGCGTTGTTGCCGAGAGCGGGCTCGATGCCCATCCGAAACACGGACGGATCGTAAAGACCGAACAGACTGGCGGCCGCATTGAGATCGGGAATCAGCCACGTCGTCGGCGTACCGGAGGGCACACCGAGACCGTCGCCGAATGTGGTGAGCTCGCTGTAGCTCGCGACCGGCGTTGCGGCGACGTTGGCGGGAATCACCGTCTCCAGGTTCGCCGTGGTGCCGTTCGAGCGGCGCTGCTCCGTGGTCTTGAACTCGTACTCCTTCCACTGCGCGCCGAACTGCACGCCGAAGCTCTCGGAGGCGCTGTATTCGAGGTCCGCGGAGAACGTGCTGAAGCTGTTGATGGAGCTTTGCGGGCGCAGGCGGATCTGCGAAAGCGTCCACGTTGCCGGACTGGTGACGTCGGTGGCGCCGTACGTGATCAGCGGCAGCCGATCGTCGCCGCGATAGTCGTAGGTGTAGCCGTCGATGTTATTGGCATCGAAGAGCAGCGTGGTCTGGATCGGATTCTCGTGATTTGATTCAGCGAATCCGGCCAGACCATGAACGCGCACGGAATCCGAGAAGCTGTGCTCCGCGTCCAGGGTGACTTGGGTGAATTCGGTCGTGAGGTCATCGAAGCGCGCCTCGGAGCGGACGTCGACGTCATCGAAGATGCCGTAGACGAGCGTGCCGGTGCCGTCGATC
>DATCIJ010000160.1:0-4772 GCA_036507855.1 Gemmatimonadaceae bacterium
GCGGACTCATCGAGCGCGCGACCAACATGAGCGAACTGGCCGGCGTCCTCGCCCACGAGATCGGGCACATCACGCGGCGGCATTCCGTGCAACAGATGCAGCAGGCGCAGGGAGCCAACGTCGGTCTCGCCCTGATGTGCACGCTCACCGGCGTGTGTGAGAGTGGGGCGAGTCAGGCGGCGATCAATATCGCCGGAAGCGCGTTGTTCGCGAAGTTCAGCCGCAGCGATGAGGCAGAGGCGGATGCGGAAGCAGTGTCGACAACGATCAAGGCGGGCATCTCGCCTAACGGCATCCCGTCCATGTTCCAGCTCCTGCTGAACGAGCGCAAATCAAATCCCAGCGGGCTTGAGGCGTTCTTCGCGAGCCACCCCATGGAAGAATCCCGCATCACGGCAACCCAGGCCCAGATCGCGACGTATCCCGCCAGCCAGGTGCAGCGCCTGACGAAGGACACGCCTGCGTTTCAGACCTTCCGTCGCCGGTTGCTCGCTCTGCCTCCATCGCCGGCGCCGAAGAAGCCCTGAGGTCGTCCGCGCGAATCGCCGTGCTGGGCGATCGCGCGATTGGCGGCGGTCCATCTGGGCAAACCGTCTCCCGCCGCGCTGGGCGAGCCAGCGCCCGAGAAACGCAATTGCGAACGCCGGCATCGGAGCGGATGATCGCGAAGGGTAAGACGATCTCTTCCCGGTCGGATCCTGTCAGGGTTTCGCCCACCGCCGCCGCGGCGATGTACCGACTGAACGCTCATCGCCGTCAGGCGTTCCTGCGAGCAGCGAGCAGCGTCGAGAACCCGAGCGGGGCATCACGATGAACCTCATAGTCGCCGAAAATCTGACGAAGACTTACACTGCCGATTCAGTCTCCGTAGAGGCGATCAAGAGCCTCTCTTTACGGATTGATCGTGCGTCGTTTGTGTCCTTTGTCGGACCGTCCGGCAGCGGAAAGACAACGTTGCTCAACCTGATCGGCGCGCTGGACCGCCCCACCTCCGGCCGTCTCACGGTCGCGGATACGGACGTCGGAATGCTGGATCGGCGCGGCGCGGCCGCATTCCGTGGGCGGACGGTTGGCTTCGTGTTTCAGGAGTTCAACCTCCTGCCGGTTCTCACCGCGTACGAGAACGTCGAGTATCCGCTCCTGCTCGTTCAGCACGTCGCGGCGGCCGAGCGTCGTCGCCGCGTCCTGTCGCTGCTGGAAGCGGTCGGCGTCGCCGATCAACGCGACAAGTATCCCGCGAAACTCTCCGGCGGCCAGAAGCAGCGTATTGCCGTCGCACGGGCGCTCGTCACCGAGCCGCAGCTCGTGCTGGCTGATGAGCCCACGGCCAACCTGGATCACGCGAACGCCTCCCTGGTCATCAGTACCATGCGGCGGCTGCGCGACACGCTCGGCACGACCTTCGTGTTCTCGACGCACGATGCACGGGTGATGGCGGAGGCCGAGATCGTGTTTCGCCTCGAGGACGGCCAACTCGTCGAACGGCAAGCACATGGAGCAGCGGCATGATGAAGCTCGTACAAATCGCCATACGGAACCTGGCGCGCTACGGCCGCCGGACCCTGTTGACCGCGTCACTCATCGCGATTGGCGTCATCGCGGTGATCGTTTTCGGGGCCGGTGCCGGCGCGTTCAAGGGACTGATCGTCGGCCAGATGACCGACGCGATGCTCGGTCACCTGCAGATCCACCGCCGCGGGTACGTCGCGTCGATGGACAACCTGCCCCTGACCTTGACGATGCGACCGCCCCGGGTGGAGGCGATCGAGAAGACGCTCCGCGCGGACCCGGAGGTCGAAGCGTATTCGCGCCGCCTCAAGTTCAGCGGGATGTTCAGCAACTACACCCAGACGACGGCCATTCGCCTCAACGGTGTCTACCCCGAGGAGGAACTGCGGACCGTTCCACTCCTGGCGTCGCGAATCAGGCAGGGGACGGCGAAGCTCGCACCGGGCGAGATCATCATCCCGGAACTGCTGTCAACCGGAATGGGCGTGAAGATTGGTGACCTGATCGTCGTAGTCGCGACCAATCGCGACGGCTCGGTCAACGCGGCGCAGCTCACCGTGAGTGGCGTGCTCGAGAGCGCGACGGGGCCCGGTGGTCGAGACGGATACGTGCACATGGAAGACGCAACATCGCTGCTGCGCATGGAAGAGCCTGAGATCAGCGAGATCGCGGTCCGACTCAAACACTTCGACAAGCTGGAGAGCGCCGCCGAGAATATCCGGCGGTCGCTGGGTGTAACGGGACCATCCGGCCCGGCGGGGGCCGCGCGGCAGGCGGGGGCACCCGGTCAACCGGCGACCTCCGGACAACCCGGAGGCCCGGGGCAAGCCAGCCCGCTCGAGGTGCACACCTGGGAAGCCTTGTCGCCCTTCCATAACGTGGCGGTTCTCATCGACGTCCTGGTCCTGTCCGCAACGCTGGGGTTGATCGCCATCGTGCTCATCAGCGTCATGAACGTGATGCTGATGTCCGTTTACGAGCGCGTGAAGGAGATCGGGACAATCGCGGCCATGGGGACCATGCCCGGCAAGATCCTCAGCATGTTTGTCATCGAGGGGCTGTCACTCGGCATGCTGGGCATTCTCATCGGGAACGCGATCGCAGCAGCGGTCATCCTGCTCATCGATGCGATCGGGCCCACGTTCGATTTCGGGCGGCAGACCGGCCTGGTGATGTCACCGGAACTGGATCCCGGTCGGATGCTCGCGATCTCGGCGGTCGTCGCGATCGTCGCCGTGCTTGGAACGATCCAGCCCGCCTTCAAGGCGTCCCGGATGGAGCCCGTTGAGGCGTTGCGCCATGGATAGGCGGAGCGCGGCGCTTGCCTGGGGATGGATGATTCCGGCGGCGGTCGTCGCCGCGTCGGCCGCGATTGCGCAGAAACCGACTGGCGTGCCGATCGACGGTAACGCCCTGCTGCGGCGGGTCGACCGCCAGCTCAATCCACCCTCGTTCGAGGCCTACAAAAAGATCATCAACGTCGAGCCGGATGGGCGCACGCGTGAGTACCTGCTGTACTCGATCAACGACGGCCGCGACAAGGTTGCCGCGCTGTTCCTCTCGCCGGCGAGCGACAAAGGACGGAGCACACTGCGGCTCGGGGACAACATGTGGATGTACGTGCCCAACGCCGGCAAGCCAATCCGGATTACCAGCCTGCAGTCGGTGATTGGTGGCGTCTTCAACAACGCCGACATCCTGAGCCTGGACTACTCGGCGGAGTATGACGTCGCCAGCGTCACGGACTCCGCCGGTCAGTTCGTGCTGGCCCTGAAGGCGAAGACCAAGGCGGTTGCGTACGATCGGCTGACGATGTGGGTGACGCGGAAGGACACGCTGCCCGTGAGGATCGAGTGTCTGACCCCCACCTCGATGCTGATCAAGACGCTCACTTTCACGACAATGAAGGATTTCGGCGGCGGGGTCATCCGGCCAGCGACGGTCGAGACGGTGAGCCCGCTTTACAAGGGTTACAAGTCATCCATGACGTTCGTGCAGATGAAGAGTCGCACGTTCCCGGCCGAGGTGTTCACGTTGACCTTCATGCCTAACCTGGAGTCGATCAGGCGCTGAGGTATCGCGGTCGGGTCGCAGCCAGCGTGAGCTTCTTTCCTACGGAACGCATATGACCCGGGTCTTCGGCGCGATCGGCATCGCCTTGCTGGTGTCGACATCTGCCGCCGGACAGGAACCGACAGTCGAGATTCCCCCGATCGAGCGGAAAGCGCTCTCGCTTGGCGGGTACTTTGAACTCCGGCCGGCGATCGTCTGGCTCGATACCAGCGCGGTGCTGTTCAAGCTGCAGTCTTCTCCCGATGATCCTGTCGAGACACGGAACACGCAGCTCAACGCGCGGCTGCAGCTCGATGCAGGCTACAGCCGGAGCTGGTTCAGCGCCCAGACGCGGACCGTCGTGGAGGGCGGTTATGCGAGCAGCGCCTGGTCGCGCGACGCTTCGGTCTATGAGGCGTATGTCTCCTTGAAGCCCACACCGGCGCTCACGCTCGACGCGGGCAAGAAGACGCTCAAGTGGGGCAAGGGCTACCTCTGGAACCCAGCCGCGTTTCTGGATCGGGCGAAGAGCCCCGAGGATCCCGCGTTGGCGCTGGAAGGGTTTGTCGTGCTTTCGGCCGACTACATTCGGACCTTTGGCGGGCCGCTGCAGGTGCTGTCGGTCACCCCGGTGGTGATTCCAGTCTCCGGCGATCTCAATGGGGGTTTCGGCGAGCGTGATCACCTGAACCTCGCCGGAAAGCTCTACGCGCTGATGTGGGACACCGATATCGACGTGATGTATCTCTCAGGCGGCAGCCGGCCTGCGAGGTTCGGGTTCGATCTCTCGCGCAATCTCTGGTCGAATGTCGAGGTCCACGCCGAGTTGGCGCGCGTGCCTCACGCCGTCACGATGATCCTGGGCGAGAACGCCACGCTCACATCACTCGAGCAACCGGCCACGAACTTCGTGCTGGGCATCCGGTATCTGACGGCAACGAATACGACGTTCATCGCCGACTACTTTCACAGCGGCGCCGGCTACACGCCTGCGGAGGTGGAGAGGTACTTCGACCTCATCCAGCGCGGATACGACTCATTGAACCTCGCCGGCCACGACAGGCTCCGGGTCCTTGCCAGGCGAGCGACGGAGGCTGGATACGGCCGCATGAATCCGATGCGGAACTACGCCTACGCTCGAATGACCCAACCCGACGCGCTCGGGGTGCTGTACCTGATGCTCGGCGCGAGTGCCATTGTGAATCTCGACG
>DATCIJ010000161.1:0-10208 GCA_036507855.1 Gemmatimonadaceae bacterium
CATGGTGTACCGCATCAGCTCCGCGTTGAAGTTGGTCTGGAGCAGCACGGCCACCGACGTGACCCACAGCAGCGTCAGTCCATACTTCACGAAGTTCACGGGACCGAGCAGGTACTCGCCGCTGCCTATCGAGGCGCCGAGGACGATGACGCCGGGGCCGACGACGCCCATCCACTGAAGACCCTTGGGCCTCGGTGGCTCCGGGAGTTCCGCTTGCTTCCAAGCCTCAAGGCCGGAGCGTGACTCAGGTGCGGTCATCGGTGATTCGTGACTGGTGACTCGTGACTCGGCGGGCAGCGGGCAGCGGGCAGCGGGCAGCGGGGCAGCGAGCCCGATGTGCCGCGCCTCGGTAATACCTCCCACTACCGGGCTCCGCAACCGCGGGCCGCGTTGCGGGCACTGGCGCGGCAGCCCGGATGCACGCACGCTGGAGTCGTCATGAAAGGCCACTCTGCTGCGTCCATGATCCTTGTCGCCGCGATGTGCGTGGGCGCCCAGTCGGCCAACGCCCAGAGTTCGCTGTTCACCGGCCGCGTTCTCGCTGACTCAGGGAACACGCCGCTGCCAGGAGCAGAGATCGCATTGGCTGCGCTCGGCCGTGCCCAGCGCGCCGACCAGCGTGGCGAGTTCCGCTTCACCGCCGTTCCCGCGGGCGAGCACGTGGCGCAGGTCCGGATGCCTGGCTACGCGCCGAAGGTCGACACGATCATCGTCGCCGATGCCGGTGAGGTCAGGCGCGAGTTCAGGCTGGCGCGAATCGAGGCGACGCTGCCCGAGGTTCCCGTTACCGCGACGCTACTCGATCGAAGGCTGTACGAATTCCACGAGCGCCGCCGATTCGGGATCGGTCGGTTCCTGGATAGCGCGGAGTTCGCGAATACGCATGGGACCCGGACGTCAGACAGGCTCGCGCGGCTGCCGGGAGTCATCATTCTGCGCGGCCGGTTCAGCGACGCATACGTCGCCAACAACCGCCAACGGACGCTCAATGGCCGATTGTGCCGCGCAGCCGTCTGGCTCGACGGCATCAACGTCGGAATCGACTACAATGTGAACCTGTTGGATCCGAGCATGATCGCTGCCGTAGAATGGTATGCCGGACAGGCGAGCATCCCGGCGAGGTTCAACGTGACTGGCCGCGCCGGACAATGCGGCGTCCTCGTGATCTGGACCAGGTAACACGTCATGACGTCATCGCTGCGCGGGTGCGGTGGCCGCGACCAGCGTGGAATCGAGTGCCTGCTCCAACGAGACCGTCCGATCCATGAACCCCTGGGCTCTGGCCCATTGCTGGAAGTCGTCGATGCTGCTCCAATTGACGCGGGAGTCGGCGGTGAACGTTGGCCAGCAGGCTTCACGCGTGTGCTCCACCGTTTCACCGGTGCCATCGGCCAGGATGGCCACGTTGCGATCGGTCTTCCCCTGCCGATACTGGGCAATGGCCCGGTGGTACGCGCGGAGGAACCGCAGTCCGGTGTCGCGCTCACGCACGAGCAGGCGCTCGCCGAACGCGAGCACGCTCCACTGGTAACCGGGAACCGCGTCCTGCGCGGAAAGCCACAGCGTTCCGGCTTTAGCGACACGGGTCAGGGCCGGCTCGGTCACGGCCGCGGCGTCGAGCGATCGGTTCTCGAGCACCATCGGGAGCAACACGTCTTCCACGCGGATCGTCTCCATTCCGTCGAGCGCCATTCCGCGACTGGCCAGCATCCGACTGACCACGTACCGTGTGGAGCCATCCAGGCTCGTTCGTATGTTCCTGATGGCTGGCCTTCGCGTGTCGATCCCGGGTCGCAGCACGATGCCGAAGTACGTGCAGCTGCCGGGCGCAATGACCCCCATGCCCGCCGCAATGCGAACGGGCGCGCCCCGCGCCACCGCCGACAGAAATGCCGCGTGCAAGGCACCGGGACGCACATCGATGTCTCCGGTGATCAGGGCGACCAGCGTTTCCTCGACCTCCAGCGCAGAGACGAACTCGACGTCCAGGCCTTCCTCGCGGAAGAAGCCCTCGGCTTTGGCAATCATCAGCGGACCCCAGATGATGTGCTGCTCGAACGACACGCGCACTTTTCGCACGGTGTCACCCGACTCCGGATCGGGCGACTTGTCGCAGCCGAAGGCGACGAGCATGGTCAGGGCGCAACGCAGCGTCAGGCGGATGCTCATCAGGTCGAATTCGCGCGGTTGGTCGCGATTGGGGTCATGGCAGAACTAACGTAACGTCGGACCGGCGTGAGACTGACTGGCGCCTGACACGAGGAACCGCCACCGTAGTACGATCCGCCTGCCACCTCCGCAACCACGCCGACTCCATGAAGGATCTCCGTAGCGCACGCGAACGACTCGAGTCGATTCCCTCGATCCAGCTCGGTCACCTCCCTTCGCCGCTCGACGAACTCACACGCCTTCGCGACGCGATCGGGGTGAAGGCGCGGCTCATCGCCAAGCGCGACGACGCCATCCCGTTCGGCTTCGGCGGCAACAAGGTGCGCAAGCTGACGTTCGTCGCGGCGCGGGCGCTCGACGAAGGGGCCGATACACTCATTACCTGCGGTGGCGTGCAGTCGAATCACTGCCGCGCGACGGCCGCGGCCGCGGCCGCACTGGGACTCGAGTGCCACATCGTGGCCAACGGGACGAGGCCCGAGCGACTCACGGGCAACGCCCTCCTGGTATCGATGTACGGCGCGCAGGTGACCTACGTCGAATCACGGCAGGAACGCGCGCCCACCATGGAGCGCATCGCCGCCGACCTCCGAACGCGAGGACGGAACCCGTTCATCATCCCGCTGGGTGCTTCGACTCCACTCGGGGCGATGGCGATCGCACTCGGCGTGAAGGAGCTCGTCGAACAGGGCGTGGAGCCCGATTTCGTCATCCACGCGACCTCCTCGGGCGGCACGCAGGCGGGGCTTATCACCGGATGCGCGCTCTACTCGCCGCGAACCCGCGTCATCGGTGTCAGCGCCGACGACTCTGCTCAGGACATCCGGCGCACCGTGCTCGACATCGTGGCCGGAATCGAAGTGAGCCTGGGCGTGGAGCCCGGAACGTTAGGCGTGGCGGACCGGGTCGAAGTGGATGACTCGATGGTCGGCGGAGGCTACGGAATTCCGAGCGATGCGTCCCGTGAAGCGCAGCAGCTCGCGGCCCGCACCGAGGCTGTCATCACCGATCACTGGTACACGGCCAAGGCACTGGCCGGACTCATCGCGCGTGCGCGCGGGGGTGAATTTCAACCCGGGACGACGGTGCTCTTCTGGCATACGGGAGGCCAAGCGAGCGCGCTGGCGTAAAGCCAGCGATCAGCGATCAGCGCACTGGTCCGAGGTACTTGTCCAGCCAGGCCAGCGATTCCCTGATGAGGTCCGTGCGCGGGACGTCGTGGCCACCCTCATAGAGGATCCAGCGCTTGTCCGCCGCCGGCGTGCCGAGGAACTCGAAGAAGGGTTTCTGCGCTGTTTCGCTCGGGAAGAAGAAGTCGTACTTCCCGTTCAGCATCAGCACCGGACTCTTGATGCGCGGCAGATAGTTGATCGGTTCCACCTCGGGACGTCCGCGCTCCATCGTGAGTCCCGCGACGTAGAGCATCGACGCCTTGATGCGCGTCTCGACCGCGGGGATGATGCCGCCCATGTATCCGCCCCAGCTGAACCCGAAGTAGGCGAACTTCGTGGTGTCGATGTCTGCACGAGTGCTGAGATAATCGAGTGTGCGGCGATAGTCCTTCACCCACATCACCAAGTGGTCGCGCCAGAAGATGGACTGATCGGGGATGTCGGTGCGAAGGCTGTCCGTCCGCTCGTGCGTGCTCTTGTAGATCGGGTAGAGGGCCGCGCGTCCGCTCGGCGGCACGAAGCTCATGACGGGCGGTAGCGTTCCGGTGTACGGTGCTGCTCCGATTGCGTTCGACCCCGGGAAGAACACGACAGTCTGGTATGGAGGTTTTCCCGCCTTCGGCAGGTAGATCCAGGCTGCCAATCGCTCACCACCGTACGCAGCGGTAAAGCTGACCTTCTCCACCACCCAATCCTCCGGAGTGGAGTCGCGGACCTCGATCTTCGCGTCGAGGGCTCTCGGATCGTAGTCGAACAGTGGGAGAAAACCCGCGAAGGCCGCGTCCGACACAGGTCGCTCGCGCGTGTAGTCGGTGAACGCACGCGGGATCGGCAGGAACGCCACGGCTATGCTCGCGTCCGCGGCATCGTACTTCGCCAGGCGGATGCCGTTGATCGCGGATCGGTCCATCGGCGGCTGGGCGTACGCATCCACGAACGCGTACTTGGGATCGCTCCATCCGCCGCCGAGGATGAAGCGCTGTCCGCGTCCGGCATCGTTGATGCACCACTCGCGCACGTTCCCGGCCAGGTCCGATACTCCAGCGATGCTGATGCCCCGCGGCGTGCCGGTGGGAAGCGGTCCGCTCCCCTCGAGGTTGCTCAACGGGACAACGAAGCGGGCAAATCCGACGTTTGCCACGCGCGCCCAGTGATAGATGGTCGGTAGCGACTTCCCCGCGAACTTCGCGAACGCGGCTGCCTCGTACCAACTCACCCCGCCAACCGGCATGTCTCCCTGTCCTGATGGAAACGTGCCCGCTTCCCAGGTCGCTGGGCCAGACCTTCCGGTACGATCAACAAAGCGCGCCATCGCCCCCTCCAACGAAAGCGTGCGGCCGTCGGTGTCGACGAATGGGTGGTCCCACCATTTTCTGTCGCTGTAGCCGCCGGCGTCGACGAACGCCTTGTACTGGCTGTTGCTCACCTCGAACCGGTCGATCCGGTAGTCGCCGAGTTGAACCGGCGTGGCGCCGTCGGACCCAACCAGGAACGCCCGCGTGTTACCACCTGGAACACGGACCATCTCCGGATACGGCGCATCGACCGAATCGAGTGACAGTTCGGGCGGCACCTGTCCGAACATGGTTCCGAACAAGCTGTGGACGGTGCGGAACCCGGGCTTCTCGAGGCGCAACATCCCGACGCGAAGCGGCAGTCGCACGCTGTCCGTGGGGGTCGTTCCAACGAGGTACCACCTCGCCGTGTCGGCCAGTGAAGCGCGGTACACCGTCACGCCCTCTGGATCTGAACGAACGACAACCCTGCGAGAGAACGACGGCCAGAGCGCCTCGAGCGTGCTGTCGCGGGGCGCCGCATCCTGGATGCGCAAGGCGAGATCGAAAGCGCTGTCGTTCTCGGCCGCCTCGATCAGCCGTCGCAGGTCAGGAAGCGCAGTCTGGTGCACCCAGCGGTCGCGGCGCATCCGGCCGGTGCCGAAGATCGCGCCGGCCGCAATAACAACCAGCGCCGCCGCACCCATTACGAGCAGCCTTGCACGCCCCGTTGACGTTTCCTGCGGCGGTGGAGCCATGCCGGACGGCGTGACGAGTGACTCGATGGCAAGCAGCAGCTCGTCGGCTGTCTGGTATCGCTGCGCCGGATCCTTCTCCAGGCACTTCATCACGATCTGCGCGATCGCCGGTGGAACATCCGGCTTGACCTGCACCAGTGGCAGCGGTGCACTCGCAATCTGCGCCGAGAGCACGGCCGGCGGCGAGCCCACGAAGGGAGGCCTGCCCGCCAGCATCTCGTAGGCGAGCACGCCGACGGAATAGATGTCGGCCCGATGATCGATGAACGGATCGGCGGCTGCCTGCTCCGGCGCCATGTAAGCGGGAGTGCCGAGCGAGATGCCGATGCTGGTCAGTCCGGACGTCGTGGCCGTCGCGTCGCTCATCGCCTTGGCGACGCCGAAGTCCATCACGACCGCGTGCCGCTCGGCGATCATCACGTTGTCCGGCTTGATGTCCCGATGAACGACCTGATGGCGATGCGCATGCGCCAGGCCGTCCACGATGTCGCGCAGCAGGCGCATGGCTTCCGACGGCGGCAGCGCCCCCTGTTTCACCAGGCGGCCACGAAGGGAATCGCCCTCCACGAACGGCATCACGTAGTAGAGCAAGCCATCTGCTTCGCCCGATTCGAGCATCGGGAGGATGTGCGGCGACTGGAGCTGCGCGGCAATGTTGATCTCGCGCAGGAAGCGTTCGCTGCCGACGGCCTGCGCCAGGTCGGGGCGGAGCACCTTGATCGCGACGGTGCGGCCGTGCTTGACGTCGCGCGCGAGGTGCACGGTGGCCATGCCGCCATGGCCAAGCTCACGCTCGATGGCGTAGCGGCCAGCAAGGGCGGCTGCGAGCCGGGAACCGATGTCGCTCACGGCAACCAACGTACCACGCCGTCGGACACGAGGCCACAGACCGATCGCCTGTTCCCGACTCGTTGGTGCAGTCCCGCCTTCTGGCGACCCGTCCGCCCTGACCGGTATTATGGACCCGTGACACAACACGGAAACCGTTGAGCGACTTCGCGCTTCGCCTCGCTGAGGCTGTGGGTCGCGGCTTCCGGATCGAGCGAGAGCTCGGCGGTGGCGGCATGAGCCGCGTCTTCCTCGCCGAAGACGTCGCTCTCGCGCGAAAAGTGGTCATCAAGGTGCTGCCGCCCGAGATGGCGGCCGCTGTCAACCAGGACCGCTTCCGGCGCGAGATTCAGCTCGCGGCCCGGCTCCAGCACCCGCACGTCGTACCGCTGCTGAGCGCGAACGCGTCGGGCGATCTCTTGTGGTACGTGATGCCGTACATCGAAGGCGAGTCGCTTCGCGCAAAGCTCGCCCGCGGCGAGCTCCCAGTGCCGGAGGCGGTGCGTCTGCTGCGCGAAATCACCGACGCTCTGGCCTACGCGCACGAGCAGGGCGTCGTGCACCGCGACATCAAGCCCGACAACGTCATGGTGAGCCGCGGCCATGCCCTCGTGACCGACTTCGGCGTCGCCAAAGCGGTGAGTGAATCGGGCAGCGGGTCCTCACTGACCTCACTCGGAGTAGCGTTAGGTACGCCGGCGTACATGGCGCCTGAACAGGCCTCGGCGGATCCGAACGTGGATCATCGGGCCGATCTGTATGCGCTGGGCGCCGTCGGCTATGAGATGTTGGTGGGCCGGCCGCCGTTCTCCGCTGGCAGTCCGCAGGCGCTGCTCATGGCGCAGGTCACGCAGGCGCCGGATCCGGTCACCATGCACCGGCCCAGCGTGCCGCCGGCGCTGGCATCGGTCATCATGCGCTGCCTGGAGAAGCGCGCCGCCGACCGGTTCCAGAGCGCCGCCGAGATCATCCCGCAGCTCGACGCGGCGCTGACGCCGAGCGGCGGGACGCAACCGACGGCGGCCGCGCACCTGACATCGTCCGGGACGCGCGCTGCGTTGCGGCAGGCGAACCCGATTCGCGTCACTGCGCTGTTCATTGCCGCGTCGGTCGCGATCCTTGCCGCCACGTGGTTCCTGGAATGGAGGCTGGGCCTTCCCTCATGGGTGCTTCCCGTGGCGGCGGTCCTCATGGTGATCGGACTGCCGATCATGCTGCTCACGGCACAGCGCGAGCGCGAGCGGCTCCACGACACGGGCGCCGGAATGAGCGGCGGCGGGCTGCGCGACCGGCTGTTCACCTGGCGCCGTGCGTTAGGCGGCGGGGCGCTGGCACTGGCCGGGCTCGCGGCTGCCGCCGGCGGGTTCATGACGCTACGCGCGATGGGCGTGGGACCGTTTGCGACCCTGGTCTCCTCGGGCGTACTGGCCGAACGCGACAAACTCGTGCTGGCGGATTTCACCAACCGCACGAGCGATTCGACGCTGGCCCCGTCCATCACGGAGGCGTTCCGGATCGACCTGACGCAATCGCCGGTGTTGCGTGTCGCCGAAGGGAACGAGGTCACGGCGACGCTGCGCCTGATGGGGCGCGATCCGGGCCTTCCCTTGAGCGAGGAAATCGCGCACGACATTGCCGTTCGCGTCGGGGCGAAGGCGGTTCTCGTTGGCGAAGTCACACCGCTCGGCTCGGGCTATGTGCTCTCGGCGCGCCTCATCGGTATTGCGGACAGCGTTACTCTCGTGGCGGAGCGCGAAACCGCAGCTGACGCTGGCGCGCTCATTCCCGCTGTGGAGGCCCTGTCGCGCAAACTGAGGGAGCGGATCGGAGAGTCGCTCCGCACCGTGCGGGCGGGACAACCACTCGAGCAGGTCACGACGCGGTCTCTTCCGGCACTGCGCGCCTATTCGGAAGGGTCGCGCCTGGTCGGGACGGGACGAAACAGCGAGGCGATCAAGTTCCTCGAGCAGGCAGTGTCTCTCGACTCCAATTTCGGGATGGCGTGGCGGCGGATTGGCGTGATCTGGAACAACCGCAACGACCCTGCGCGGGCCGTCCCCGCGATCCGCCGTGCCTATTCGCTCCGCGACCAGATGCCCCCGCTGGAAGCGGCGCACGTCACCGCGTTCTACCTGCTTGTCGTGGAAGACGACCTGCCGGCGGCGACGGCGGCGTATGAGCGACTGCTGGCCTCCTGGCCCGACGACCTGACCGCGCTCAACAACCTGGGAGTGTATTACGGCGCGGCAGGAAGGTATCGGGAAGGCGCGGAGATGTATCGCCGGGCGCTGACGCTCCGTCCAGGAACCGGTCTTTATCTGGACAACCTGGTGCAGAACCTCATCATCCTGGACCAGTTCGCGGCGGCCGACAGCCTGCTTGATGGCTGGATCGCATCGGACACCAGCGCTGGCGGGAGGGTGTCGTACCACCGGGCTCGCCTCGCCGCCGAACGGGGCGACTATGAGCGGGCGTACGCGATCGTGGATTCCGTGTCGAAGGCCAGACCGAATTTTCGTGGCGTGGCCACGGACCTGTACATGCGCCAGGGGCGCTATCGGGAAGTCGCGGCGGCGCTCGATCCATTGGCGTCGGCCGTGGTTGAGGGCGTCGTCCGTGGAAATCCTGCGGCGGCACTGCGGATGCTGGACAAGTTGCAGGCCGACACCCGGTGGGATTCTATCGCACCTGACGATCCCCGCCCCTACAGCGAACTCGCCGCGGCGTTCACGACGACGGGCAGCATGGATCGGGCGGAGGCAATTCTCGCTCGCGTGGCTCGCCAGATTCCCGAAGAGGTATTGCGCCGCGATGGCATGCGCGCGTACGCCCTGGCATCGATCACCCTCTCACGCGGCGACGGTCGCGCGGCGCTGACTGCCTTCCGTCGGGCACACCGCCTGCTGCGCTGCACCATCTGCACGGCATTCGACGAGGGTCGCACGTTCGAGAAGCTTGGCGACCCCGATTCCGCCATCGTGCGATACGAACGCTTCGTGAACGGGCACAACGTGGACGCAGAGAACCGTGAGTTCTTCCTCGCCGCCGCGCTTCGTCGCCTGGGCGAGATGTACGAATCGAAAGGACAGCGCGTGAAAGCGCTCGAGTACTACGGGCGATTCGTGGACCTATGGAAGAACGCCGATCCGGAATTCCAGCCGCTGGTGTCGGACATCCGGAAGCACATGGCGCAACTGGCCGGCGAGCCGCCGCGCCCATAGGCAGCACCCACGCGAGAGACGGCTCCACTCCGTCGTTTGCGCCGCCGAAGCAGGCCAAATGCGTTGTTGCGCCCGATTCCGCGCACCAGATTCTCGAGTCAGGTCCCCCGTCGGAGCGTGCGCATGACTCGAAACATCAGCCTCGGTGGCCGCTGCCTCGCGCTGTGCCTGGCCGGAACCGTCCTGTCCACCGCCGCGGCGGCGCAGTCGCTTACGCCGGATTCGTATCGGTCACTCGAGTTCCGGCACATCGGGCCACCGGGAAACCGCGTGAATGCGATCGCGGGCGTCGCCGGCGATCCCAGCGTCATCTACGCCGGCACTCCGTCAGGCGGGATCTTCAAGAGCGACGACGCCGGCCTCCACTGGCGGCCGATCTTCGACGGACAGATCGTCGCGTCAATCGGCGCGCTCGCCGTCTCGCGCTCGAATCCGCAGGTGGTCTGGGCCGGCACGGGCGACCCGAACATCCGGCCGAACATCGAGATCGGCAACGGCGTCTACAAGTCCACCGACGCGGGGAAGACGTGGTCGCACATGGGGCTCGACAAGACCGGACGCATTGGGCGCGTCGTGATCGACCCGCGCAATGCGAACACCGTTTTCGTCGCCGCCATGGGACACAGCTACGGGCCGCAGGAGGAACGCGGCGTCTTCCGCACCACCGACGGCGGAGCCACCTGGCAGCGCGTGCTGTTCGTCGATGACAAGACAGGCGCCATCGATGTGATCGTCGACCCGAAGAACCCGCGGATCGTCTTCGCCGCGATGTGGCAGCTCCAGATC
>DATCIJ010000162.1:0-55760 GCA_036507855.1 Gemmatimonadaceae bacterium
GGCGGGGTCAGGCTTCGCAGCACTGCGAAGGCCAGCGGGTGCATGGCGTCGCTGGACCGTCGACCATGCATGCTCGGCCGAACGAACGTGATCTTCAAAGCGCCCGCCCGGATCGCTGGTCGCCTCGATAATGAAGCGACCAGGAGGGCGCCGCAAGTCAGACGATCGCTGGTTACGCGTGACGGCCGGCAGGCAGCGCAGCGGCGTGCGCTATTCCGATCCCGCAGCTTATCTCACGTCCGCCATCCGCCATCTGACATCCCTCATCCAGTGTCGCGCTACTTCAGTGGTCGATTGAGCTCCGTTCGGTAGAGATTCGGATCATTCCCGGTCTCGGGTCCCGCGGCATACACCTCCCAGAGATCCGGCGCGGCCGCATGCCCCTGCTTCTTGATCCAAGCCTCGAATTCGCCCCACGCCGAACCCAGACCTTCGTAGCCACCGCGGTACGTGGTGCGCGCCACTTTTGCGGCCGGCAGCACCCCCGGCTTCACACGACCCGTGGCTTTCACTTCCGCCGCGACCGGAACCCCGATCTCGAAATCGAAGACGGCAGGATCCATGCGCAGGTGGTGGGTGAACCACGGGCCCGCGGGCGCGACGCCCTGCGCCTTGAGCGCCGACATCAGCTCGTTATGTCCGGGTCCCATCTCTTCCTGGATCTTGTTGCGCGGGATGGAGAGGTGAATGACTGCGGCCCTCTGGGGTTCGGTCGTGACAATCTCTGGTTCGTCAATCATTGGTCTTCTCCGGTTAGGTACTGGAATTGAGATGTGAGATGGGAGAATCGAGATCACTGCAAACCCGATCGGATCGGATCGTTATTGGCAGTTGATCTCACGTCTCTCATCTCCCATCTCACATCCGGTTCAACTCAGCGTTCCGAGGTACTCGTCGAGACGCTCATAGCCCACCGTCATTCCGTCCTTCATGCCCGTCTGGAGCGCCGCGTCGCGTGCCTCCTTCGACGGATAGCGGATCGTCATCACGACCGTCGTCTGGCCGTCCACTTCCGTCAGCTCCAGGATGTTCGTCGCCACCGGCCATGGGTCACCCCACGACTCCGTACTGACCACACGCGACGGCGGGACCACCTCCTTGTTCACGCCCGTGATCGTAATCCCGTTTCCGCCCGGCTTGCTCCAGGTGTACCGGATCTCGCCACCGGGTCGCAGGTCATTCCTGCACTCGGACATGGTCCATCCGTACGGCCCCATCCAGTTAGGCATGTGCTTGCAGCTCGTGTGCGCTTCGAACACCAGCTTGCGCGGCGCGTCGAAGACACGGGTGACCACGACGTCCGTGTCGGAGGGCGTCGTGAACGTGGTGGCGTGCTTATTTGTGGCGGGCATTCTTCCTCCTCTCCTTCGCGTTGAGTTGTGCGAGATAGAAGTCGAGTCTCTTGTGGCTCTCGTCCCAGAACTGCCGGAAATCGCTGGCCCATTCGGCCACTTCCTTGAGCGGCGCCGCTTCGAGCCGGCACGGGCGCCACTGCGCATCACGACCACGGGCGATCAGCCCCGCCCGCTCGAGCACGCGCAGGTGCTTCGAGACCGCCGGACCGCTCATGTCGAACGGCTCGGAGAGTTCCTTCACCGTCGCTTCCCCCGATGCGAGTCGAGCCAGGATGGCACGACGCGTCGGGTCGGCGAGGGCGGCAAAGGTGAGGCTGAGCTGGTCAGGTTCCATATGTATATAACCTACTGGTTAACTAACCCGGAGGTTAAATAACGCGCCCGACGCGCCCCGTCAAGAGCCTAATTTCAGGACAGTTTACGAGAGGCTGGATCGATGCCACGAGTAGCCGCGCTCTACGATATCCACGGCAACCTGCCCGCCCTGGAAGCCGTGCTGGACGAGGTGCGCCGGGTGGGCGTGGACGTCATCGTCGTGGGTGGCGATGTACTCCCCGGCCCCATGCCGCGTGAGTGCCTGGAGGTCCTCTTCGGCACGGGACTCAGGACCGAGTTCATCCACGGCAACGGCGAGTCCGCGGCGCTGTCGGCGTTAGGCGGCGGTTCGCTCGACCACGTTCCCCAGGCATTCCAGGCCGGCATCCAGTGGAGTGCGGCGCAGTTGACTGGCGACTACGCTACCGCGCTGGCGAAGTGGCCGCTGACGATCCGGCTCACGATCGACGGCGTCGGGGACACGCTCTTCTGTCACGCCACCCCCCGCAACGACACGGAGCTGTTCACGCGTCTCTCACCCGATGACCGGATCCGCACGATGTTCGCCGGTGTCGATGCCACGCTGACCGTGTGCGGGCACACGCACATGCAGTTCGACCGCACCGTCGGATCGCTGCGCGTGGTGAACGCCGGCAGCGTGGGCATGCCGTTCGCCGACCCCGGCGCCTACTGGCTCCTGTCGGGCCCGGACGTCCAATTGCGGCGCACGACCTACGATCTCGAGGCGGCCGCCGCTCGCATCCGCCGCACGAGCTTCCCGGACGCGCAGTCATTCGCGGCGAACCAGGTGCTGCACCCGCGCGCAGAGCAGGAGATGCTCGACCTCTACGCGAAGGCCGACGGCAGGGGCGTGGCGGCTCCATCCTGAGCGTCTGTCGCGATCACGCATCTTTGCACGTTGCGCGTTGCGCTTTGCGCTTCACGAACAGCCACGGCAGCCAGAGAGCCGTCATCGCGGCCGCCCCCAGCATCACCATGAAGACGCACCGGAGCGGCCACGGCCCGAGAACATCCAGCAATGTCGGGCGCGACGGGACCGTACGACCGAAATACCCGTAGTTCAGGTCGAATATCGCGTCGATCGTGAACATCGCGGCCGCGTACAGGACGCCCATCGACAACGCGAAGCGCAGGTCCTTCCACTCCGGCCGGAATCGCTGGACGACCACGACGTATACGCCGGCCCCCACGACGAACAGGTGGTAGATCCAGAACGCCCAGAAGGACACCGAGGAAGGGCCCCCGGCCAGGTCCGGCGTGATGACCGCCTGTGTGCCTAACGCGAGTCCCCAGAAATAGGCCAGCGACTGCAGGCCGCGGCGCGGTCGGACCATGACCAAGGCCGCGATCAGCGCCGAGAAGTCGCACATCTGCAACGGCAGCGTATACCGGGGGTCGAAGCCATGCCGGCTGAAGTCGTACGCCTGATAGGAGATCCAGAGCGCGCCCACCGCGACGGCCAGCGCCATCTCGTAGCGCCGGCGCGCCATTCCATCGAGACTCCGGCCGATCCAGCAGAGACCGGCAATGCCGGCCACCAGTATCGCAACCGTGATGATGTGCGGCGCGCCGAACGAGTCGAGGGGAAGGGCTCCGACCTGCACCTAACGATGCTCGGCGGCGCGGCGATGGACTCTCACGCCGCAACAGGCACGCTGATTCAGGGGGCCCCGGACTCGCCGGCCGCGAAACGTGGATGCTTCCCTGCCTCGTGTTCGGCCTGGAGCCTCACATACGAATCAACAGTATCGCGGATTCGCTCCCGTTCAAGCACCGTCGTTTCTCGAACGATGCGGCCCGGAACGCCCATGACCATTGAATTCGGCGGGATCTGCATTCCTTCCTTGCACACGGCGCCGGCTGCAATGATGGAGCCTGTTCCGACGCGCACGCCGTTGAGCAGGATGGCGCCCATACCAACGAGCGAATCCGGCTCGACGATAGCGCCGTGGACGATGGCCCGATGACCGATCCCAACGCGATCACCGATGATCGTCGGGAAGCCGTGATCGGTGTGGACGACGGTGCCGTCCTGGATGTTGGAGTCCTCACCCACCTCGATGCGCTCCGTGTCGCCTCTGATCACGACAAACGGCCAGACGGAAGCGCGAGCCTTCAGAGTGACGTTGCCGCAGACAAACGCCAGGTGGTGGACGAAGGGCATGTGACTGGTGACCGGTGACTGGTGACTCGTGACTCGTGACTCGTGACTCGTGACTCGGCACTGCGCTCCACCTCTCAACCTGTGACCGGTGGCCTGTGGCCTGTGGCCTGTGGCCACGTTACCGAGGCAAACTCCGGAAGTACGCTTCAAGCCCCTCTGCAACTCCCCGGGCATACGCGTCCTGGAACTCCGGCGTTCGCAGCGCGGCCTCCTGCTCGGGGATTATCAGGAACGCCCCTTCGCACAGCACGCTCGGCATCCAGGTCGGACGAAGGACGGCGAGGTTGTCGTAATTCACACCCAGGTCGCGCAGCCCCATCCGCCGTACCATCCCCGCCTGCACGGCCCGGGCAAGCGGCTCCGACCACGAATTGAAGTAGTACGACCCGGTTCCATTGCGGTCGAGCGGATTGACACCATCGGGGAACGCATTGAGGTGAATCGAGACGAACGCGTGCGCCTCGGCGCGGCGCGCGATCACCGGCCGATCCGCCAGGGCCACGGCGCCCGGCGCCGACCGCGTCATCACCACCGACGCCCCGCGCTGCTCGAGGTACACCTTCAGACGCTCGGCGATGCCTAACGTGGCAACGGCCTCGTAGAGACCGGTGGGTCCGGTGGTGCCGCCCGGAGGATGGCCGGCATCGACCGCGATCACCAGTCCATGCAGCGGCCGCGATCGGTCTATCGCCGGCATGCCGCGGATTCGCAACACGAGCGCGTTGCGATCCCACATGACGAGGTACCCGAACGGGGCGTCGTGCAACTCCACGCGATACTCGGCACGGTCGTTCAGGACCTGCCGCCACGTCACGCGGCGCACGATGGAATCGGTCGACGTGAAGTTGATGATGTCCGTGTTCGCCGTCGTGCCGTGCAGCGTGAGAACCAACGCCTGCGGCTCCGCCTCGACCGAGTACGGAGGGATCTCCGACATCGGGATGCGGACATCCGTCCACCCCCCGTTGTGCATCACGCGCGCATTCCCGGCAATGCGGCGCGGAGCGGGAGTACCGGCGGGTAGCGGCGCCAGTTCGTTCTGATCGACGAAGACCTGCAGGCTTCCATCGAGCCGGATGCGCGTTGCGGCTCCCAGCTGGCCAGTGACCTCGGCCACCGTCCCCGGAATCAGGAACCACTTGTAGGTCCCACCGGCAACTGGTCGGCCAATGATCACACGATCGGTGTCAGGCATGGTCGACGGCGCCGCGCCAAGCCGGGCGTACTGGGGACCGGCCGAATCAGCGAGTGCGACGCGCGTCAGAGGCAGCCGCACGCTATCGCTCCCACGAATGACCTGAACCCAGGCGCCGCTACCGAGCCGAACGGCTGGGACCTCAGTCGCCACCGCCACCCTGCCTCGTGGATTCAACACCGCTCCTGCTGTTGGCAGCATCGGGAGGCGGGCTCCGTCGGGCAGTTGCAGTTCGGCCTGGGCAGCGCTCCCCACTGTGAGGCCGACGCGAACCGGCTCCCAGCGTTCGAGTACCATGCGCTCTCTGGGCGTCAGAGTCGCCGAGTCGACAATGAGCGGGCCCGCGGATGGGATTGTCAGAGGTTCCGGCGGAATAGTGACGCGGTGCTGGGCCCGCACCGTGTCGGATCCCTGCGCCACCTCCAGTTCGTAGACGCCGGCAGGGCTCGGCTCTGTCGGAACCGGCAGCCAGGCCAGGAAGCTCCCGTTTGGCTTCACATCCACGATTCGGCCGTTTATCCGAAGGGTGGCGGTCCGACTGCCGACAGATCCGAAAACGAAGTTGGAATCGCGCGTCGCGACCTGTGCACCAGCCGCAGGGTAGACGACTCGCAACGCGATTGGCCCTACCACATTAGGTATCGGGGGTAACCCGACCCCTGCAGGACTTGCCGTTTCCGCGGCTGCGGGGGACGGCGCCGGCACCCCGCCTGACGGCGGCGCTGCGGCCGGCGGGCCTACGTTCGGGCCCGGATGGGGTACAGGACCCGGCAAGCAAGCCGCGCCAAGAAGCGCCAGGACCGCGATGGCTCGACGGACTGACCCTGTCGGCATGGGCGCAAGGTAGTCGTGGTGGAGAACTTGCAGCAATCCGGAATCGAACTGGCGGCCTGCCCCGTAGGGTCACGTCGCGGGTTGCTCCCTAGTGGGGTTTGTGGCAATTTCGCTGTAGCGCCGTTTCGGTTCCGCTCCTTACCGGACCGATTTCCTCGAGAGGACGAATCCGGTGGCCCGTTGTGCCAACTGCGGTCGCACCAGCGACCTTGATTCGCATCACAGTTTCTGCGCCCACTGCGGTTGGCGCATGCGTCCGACAGACTCGACCACGGGAGTCATTCCGTTGTCGGGCGGGCGGGCCGCATTCCATGATCGTCCGGTCCTGTCGGCGGACGACGCGCGTCGTTTGATGGCCTCGACGCCCTCCGGCAGCCGTTCGGTGCGTACGGCGCCCTGTCCGCATTGCACCCGTGCGATCGATCGCGCCCTGCACTTCTGTCCGCATTGCGGACTGAAGACGGGATTCACCGAAGTCCACCCCACGTTCTGCGGTTCCTGCGGCACGCGCATGGATGACGACGATGCGTTCTGCGCCGCGTGCGGTGAGCCGCTCAAGGGCGGACTGGACGCGCCGGGACTGACGGTGGACACGCAGCCGCGTGGCATCACGCCAATGGTGGTGAGCACGCAGGGTCCTCGTCTCTCGCTGCTCGCCGATGACGGAGACGTCGTTCGCGAGATCCCGCTGGAACGCGGCGAGATCGTCGTTGGCCGGGACCACGGCGACGTGCAGTTCGGCGACGATGAATCGGTGTCGCCGGAGCATGCCGTACTCACGTGGAAGGACAATGCGCTTCACGTGCGCGATCTCGGTTCCTCGAACGGAAGCTGGCTGTACATCCTGGCGCCTCAGGCGCTGACCGATGGTGACGTGCTGCTCATCGGTTCGCAGGTGATCCGCTTCCGGAAACTGTCGTCCGGCTTCCTCCTGGACGACGCCGAGCTGCGTCAGGCTGGCTCGCGGACTCCGGCGCGCGATGACGCGATGCTGGAGCAGCTCCGTGCCGACGGCAGCGTGCGCGACGTGCTGTACCTCTCGCCCGGTCGCACAATCCTCATCGGACGAGACCACGGAGACTGGGCCTTCCCTTATGACCCGACGATGAGCGGGAGGCACGCGGAAATCCGGTCGGTCCCGCAACGCGATGAATACGTCGTGCGCGACCTGGGATCCCGGAACGGCATCGGCGTGCTGGTCCGCGGCGAGCGGGCCGTACGTGGTGGCGAGCGCCTTCTGTTTGGTCGCAAGATGTTGCGGGCCGACCTCGCGTGAAGCCCGCCGGGGCCGGCCCGGCGCGTGCCCGGTACCGTTGACGCGAGTTCCATGTCGACCATCTCCGGGGAATACGTGATCCCAGCTGGATCCCGGGAAAACCGGGACCGGCCCGAGGCGCCGGTGGTCATTCAGGTGTTCGCGCATACGGACGTCGGTCGCACGCGTGAGCACAACGAGGATTCGTTCATCGTCGTCAACCTGAGCGAAGGAGAAGCGCTCCGGTTCGAGCGACTCGTCGAGCAACCGGCGGATCCCGCGGCCACGCTGTTCATGGTCGCCGACGGCATGGGCGGCGCCGCGGCCGGCGAAGTGGCGTCGGCGACCGCCGTGGACGTCGTGTTGCGCCACCTGCGCGAGCGGTTCGCTGACCAGCGCGCCGTCACGCCGGCCGACCTGGCCTCGGAGCTGGCCCGCGCGGCCGAAAAAGCCAACTGGTCGATCTTCCAGCAGGCGGCGAACAAGCCCGAGCTGCGCGGCATGGGCACGACGGCCACCATCGCGGCGCTGCTCAATGACACGCTGTATCTCGCCCAGGTGGGTGACAGCCGCGCCTACCTCATCCGCGGCGGCACGGCGACGCAGTTGACCAAGGACCAGTCGCTGATGCAGAAGCTGATCGAAGCCGGCGAGCTGACCGAGGAGGAAGCGAAGCTCAGCGAACGCCGGAACATCATCCTGCAGGCGCTTGGCCCCGAAGCCAACGTGAAGGTGGATGTGACCATGCAGCCACTGCGCCGCGGCGACGTGCTTCTCCTCTGCAGCGATGGCCTGTCGGGGCTCGTGCGGCCGGACGACATGGCGCGCGTGGTGGAGGAAGAGCTGGACCTGTCGGTTGCCTGCGACCGGCTCGTGGCCATGGCCAACGATCAGGGTGGCCCTGACAACATCACGGTGGTCGCGGCGCGCTTCGAAGGCCGGGGCCTGGTCGTGCCCCGGACGGCAGATGAAGTCGGCTATCGCGAATTCTCTCCGGCGCCCCCCGTGGACGAAGGCATCGTCCCTCCTGGGCACGCGGACGACGTCACGCAGCCGTGGCCGGTGACGGTGCCGGTGGATGAGGAACGACGCCGCCGGGGCCGCCTCTATTCCCGGCTGATCTTCGCCCTCGGCGTGCTGATCCTGCTGTGGGCCGCCTGGCGGCTGTCCGCCTAACGACGAATCCTCAGGGGTCGGCCGTGGTGCCGGCGGGAGTGAACTTGCCAAGGACGCGCGGCCCCTTCGCCCCGGTCACGGTCACCACGTTTCCAGCGCGTCCGCCGAGGTAGAGGCGTCCAAGCAGCGCAAAGGCCACGGCCTCCTTGGCTTCACCATCGAAGTAGACGTCCGCAAAGCGGCGGGTGGTGATGCCGGTCGGTAACGCGGCGGCGAGCCCTTCGATCAAGGCAGGGTTCTCCGCGCCACCTCCCGAAACCAGCAATTCCGAAACGGGTTCCGGTATGAAACGGCGGAACGCATCGGCAACGCTACGGGCGGTGAGTGCGACTGCCGACGCCACGAGATCGCCTGGCGTTGCCGCGGGCCGATGTCGCCGGCAGTTCGCGATGAACGACTCGATCCAGCCCGGGCTGAACAGCTCGCGTCCAGTAGACTTGGGAGGCGGCGCGGCGAAGTATGGCAATGTCAGTGCCTCGTCCACGGCGGCGTCGACCGGCGAGCCGCTCCGGGCCAGTTTGCCGCCTTCGTCGAATCGGAGGCCAGGGGCAACGCTGCGTGTGACCGTGTCGATGACCACGACGCCAGGTCCGGTATCGAAGGCGCGCACGGCAGAGATCTCACCACCCGGCGGAACCACGGTGACATTGCCGATACCGCCAATGTTCTGCAGGGCGCGCCACGACGTCGGCAGCGAGAACAGCATGGCATCGGCGATGGGGACCAGCGGCGCACCCTGACCACCAGCGGCCACATCGCGAACGCGGAAATCGGAGATCACGTCGATGCCGGTCCGCTCGGCTATCACCGCCGATTCCCCGAACTGCCATGTGGAATGGCCGGGCACATGCCAGACGGTCTGTCCGTGCGAGGCGATGGCCGCGACGTCCTCACGGGCAACACCGGCGTCGGCGAGCACCGCGATGGCCGCGTGGGCCAGCCAATGGCCGAGATCGAAGTTGAGGCGGCAGTACTCGTCAGGCGAAGCGCCATTCAAGGCCCGCGAGAGGCGCTGACGTCTGGTGGCATCGTAGGGGAGTTGGCGAAAGGCGAGCAGTTCGGCGCGCTCGTCATCGCCGAATCGCACGACCGCAGCGGAAATCCCGTCCAGCGAGGTGCCGGACATGAGGCCAACCAGGATGTGAGATGGGAGATGGGAGAATTGAGACATACTGCGAGAAGCTGGATCACCTTCTGATGGAGGCGGTCCCGGGATGCTCCCTTCCCCGATTGATCCACTCACCGCAGTGATCCCGTGGTTAGCAGTTTATCTCCCATCTCCCATCTCCCATCTCACGTCCCGATTCACGGATCGCCAACAACGTGCCGAATGATGCCGTGCGCGGCACTGATGCGCCGAGCTGCTTCTTCGCGTCCAATCGACGCGCGGCGCATAACGATCGCCACCTTCACGCTGCCCCCGGCCGCCTCCAGCAGCGCGCGGGCGTCGTCGCGGCTGATGGCGCACGACTCCATCAGGATTCGCTCGCTTCGATCCTTGAGCTTCCGGTTGGTGGCCTGAAGGTCCACCATCAGGTTGCCCCAGGTCTTCCCAAGCCGGATCATGGCGCCCGTCGTCAGCATGTTGAGGATCATCTTGGTCGCCGTGCCCGCCTTGAGCCTCGTTGAACCGGTGACCACCTCGGGTCCCGTAATGGCGACGATGGCGACGTCCGTCAGACGCGTCACCTCTGGCGGAAGCGGCGTGCAGGCGATGACGATCGTGCGCGCTCCAAGCTGTTCCGCCCTCGAGAGAGCGCCGCTCACGAACGGCGTCGTCCCCGACGCCGCGATGCCGACCAGGCAATCCTGGGCGTTTACCCCGTACTCGTTGATCGCAGCCTCTCCGTTTTCGGGGAGATCCTCAGCGCCTTCCTGCGATCGAAAGACAGCGGGCGGTCCACCGGCGATGATCCCTTGCACGAGTTCCGGGTTGGTCCCGAACGTGGGGGGACATTCGCTGGCATCGAGTATTCCCAACCGTCCCGACGTTCCCGCGCCGACGTAGAACAAGCGTCCGCCGGCGCGGAACACGCCTTCGAGGATCGTAATCGCGCTGGCAATCGCGTCCCGCTGCGTGGCCACCGCGTCGGCCACCGTGCGGTCCTCGGCGTTCATGAGGGCCACAATCTCGTCAGGCGACGCCAGATCGATCCGCGCCGTGCGGGGATTGCGGTGCTCGGTGATCCGCGGATCGATTGCCATTGAACAAAGAGAAAACAGGAAACAGGAAACAGGAAGCAGGGGAGGAACGAAGCGGTTGAAATAGTGAGGGCCCGCAGGCGATCGCCGCGGGCCCTCACTCCTTCTCTGTTTCCTGTTTCCTGTTTCCTGTCAGTTCCCGGCAACCGTCACGGTGAGAGGCCCCGTCAACCTGACCGACACTGGCGCACCAGCATTGACGCAACCTTCGTAGTCGGACGTCGAGGAGGCCGCGGCGGCTCCAGCCGCCGCGCCAACCGCCGCGCCGATGAGCGTGCCCTTGGTGTTCCGGCCAAGTACCTGGCCGATGATGGCGCCAGCCGCGGCGCCGCCCGCGACCTTCTTCGCGTCGTCGCCGGTGCTCTGCGAGCGAACCCGGTCAATTGACGCGGTCACAACTTCGGCCTCCGGTATGTACGTACGCCCGTTGGCCGTGATCGAGACGACGCGGAATCCCATGACGATATTCGTCTTGGAGTCCACGCTGCGCTTGAGCTCCGTCAACTCGATCGAAACGGTCGAGCCGGCGGGCAGTGAAACGCCGTTGCTGCCTGTGACCGCTGTGGTCAACGACGCGTCGAACCGGTCACCCACCTTGTGCGTGTTCGTGCAGACCTTGGTGGCTGACGCGAGAGCCAGCGTCGTTCCGGACGCTATCACGCCACTGGTTGGCGCGGGCGCGGGCGCGGCCGCTGGCGGTGGGGCAGGAGCCGGGGTCGGGGCCGGTGCGGTAGCCCTTGGCGGCGTTGACTTCGGGCGCGATGTCGATGTCGCCGGAGGCGGTGTCACCGGAACGTCCTTCAACTGGGGCTGCGTGGCGGTATCAACTCCCGCACGAGCCAGATCGCGCGCGGCGGAATCCGCCGCCGCCGCCGAATCCATCGCCGCCGTGTCGGCATCCCTGCCTGAGCAGGCCGCAAAAACCGCCGCGATGGCGATCGGGAAGACGGCGCGAAACCGAATGACTTGCATGAGCAACCTCTCCTCGGAGAAGTGATTTGTCTGATTTACACCATTCACATGAATATGGCCCATCACGACGTCAAAAGAAGGAGACCTGCGTCACAGCAGCGGACTCTTCCGGGGAATCGCGCTAAATGCGCTCCAACAGGAATTCCGGCGTGAGCTTCGTGAGCCAGGCGGCGAGAACGGTGAAATAGTTCGTCACCAGCAGGATGCCGATTCCAATGAGGACGGCGCCCGAAATGCGCGAAACCCAGACCATCTGGCGTCGCATGCGCTGGAAGAACGCCGAGAACCGCTCAATGGCGACGGCGGAGAGCAGGAATGGCACCGCCAGGCCGAGCGAGTACGCGAGCAGAAGCCACATGCCCTTCGCCAGGTCCGCCTGGCTCGACGTGTAAACGAGTATCGATCCGAGTATCGGGCCAAGACATGGCGTCCAACCAGCGCCAAACGCCACGCCCACCACAACGGTGCCGAAGTACCCGACTGGCTTGTCCGCGACGTGAAACCGGCGCTCGCGCGACAGGAATCCGATGTTCAGCACGCCGAGCAGATACAGGCCGAAGATGATGATGACGATGCCGCCGATCCGGCTGATCCAGTCGCGGTGTCTCAGAAGCGCCTGCCCGAGCAGTGTCGCCGTGGCGCCCATGGCCAGAAAAATCAGCGTGAAGCCAAGAACGAACAGCAAGCCATGCACCAGCGCCGCGCGACGGGCATTCTGCACGTCGTCCAGCGACAGGCCGGTAATGAACGTGACGTAGCTCGGAATCAGCGGCAGCACGCACGGCGACAGGAACGACAGCAGTCCCGCGGTGAATGCGACGACCACGCCGAGCGTTGGAGTTTCCATTGAGGCGTCAGTTGATTGAGGCGCCGGAACGGCATGCAGCGCAGACGCCGTGGATCACCAGGCGATGGCGCTGTCGCAGATAGCCGTGCGTCTCGGCCACCAGCGTCGTGATCCGCTCCAGGCGCTCATCCTGAAACTCCGTTACTCGCCCGCAGACGGTGCACAACAGGTGCTCGTGCTGCGGGATATCGCGCGCCGGTTCGAATCGCTTGAAGCCTTCGTCGAAGTCGCGCTGGACCACGAGACCGCAGCGCACCAGCAGTTCGATGGTGCGATACACGGTCGCGAGTCCCGCCTTCTGGCCACGCTGGTGCAGCTCAGCGGTCACTTCCTCCACCGAAAGATGACGGTCGGAGCCTAACAGGACCTTGGCGATGTCGATGCGCTGCTGGGTCACAGGCAGGTTGTGGTCGCGCAGGTAGCTCAGGAATGTCTCGACTACGCCGTCGCGGTCCACCACGGCTCGGCAATGGCACGCTGGAAGTCGTCGCCTGAAAGGAGCTCAGGCTCGCCGTCCTCGCCGGCACGACGGGCGACGCCGCGCACCACACTCTCCACGGTTTCGATGGGCGCGTCAGCATCGTGGACCATGGCGAACTCCCACTTCCCGCGGTCCGGTCCTTTCACCGTCAGGCGGAAATTCGCGGTGTGAATTGAGAGGCGAGGATGGTCTGAGGGGACCCCTTCGACAAGTGGAGTTTCTGAGGTGTCGTCTCCCATCTCCCATCTCCCCTCTCCCATCTCCGTAGCGACGATCGCCACCCCCGACTCGATCGGGCCAACACGCACCGTCGGGTACAGGCGCAGCTCGGCCACACGCCCGGTGGTCACTCGCTCGGCGATCGCCTTCAGGAAGCGCTGCTGAGTCTCCGTCATGGTGGCCGAAATGTAACCCGTGGCGACAGCGTCAGAGGAGCGACACCGGGTCCCGATCGATCACCACTCTCAGGTTCGCCGCCCTGCCCTCCGGCGCAAAGTGCGTCGCGAAGTAGGTGAGGACGCGCGTCAGCTCGTTGGACCGACGGGCGCGCAGCAGCACGTGCCAGCGCCAGCGTGACTTGATGCGCTCTATCGGGCAGGGCGCCGGACCAATCACGTGAACGGTCTCCACTCGTCCGCCCGTGATCAGCTTCGTGAGAAACGACGCTCCTCGATCGGCCGCCGCCATTGTCTCGGCTTCCTCGATGCCGCTGAAGACGAGGTTTGCCAGCCGCACCGTCGGTGGATACGGCGGGAACTCACGGTCGAGGAGTTCCTGCGAAACGAAGCTCCGGTAGTCGTGCTCCACCGCGGCACGGACGGCGTGATGGTCCGGCAGTCGCGTTTGAATGAAGACCAGTCCTCCCTTGGGACCGCGCCCCGCCCTTCCCGCGACCTGCGCCATGAGCTGAAATGAGCGCTCGGCGGCGCGAAAGTCGGGCAGGTTCATCCCGACATCCGCATCGATGACACCAACGAGCGTCACGTTCGGGAAGTCGAGTCCCTTGGCGATCATCTGGGTGCCGAGGAGGATGTCGACCTCGCGTCGGCCCACACGATCGAGGATATCGGCGTGCGCCCAGCGCGCAGACGTGGTGTCGACGTCCATGCGGGCGATGCGCGCTGATGGCAGGTAGTCGATCAGGAGGCGTTCGACCTGCTGTGTCCCGAGACCCCGCTCGCGCACCGTCGGTCCGCCGCACCGCGCGCAGGCCACCCGGATCGCTTCCGCATAACCGCAGTAGTGACACGTCAGGCGTTCCGGTGTTCGATGCACCGTGAGTGAAATCGAGCAGTTCGGACAGTCGGCAACGTCGCCGCAGGCGCCGCACTGGACGAACGCCGCGAAACCGCGCCGGTTGAGCAGCAGGATGGCCTGCTCGCGCCGGGCGATCGTCTCGCGCAGGGCACGATCGAGCGGCTCGCTGAAGACTCGCCGGAACGGATCGACGGCAATGGTTGGACTCTTGACGCGCATGTCCACGACCTGGACGCGCGGCATAGCGCCGCCGCCGACGCGTTCCGGCAGGGTGATGAGTCGATACGCATCGCGCTGGGCATTGGCCCAGCTCTCCAGCGACGGCGTGGCGGAGCCCAGCACCACGATCCCGCCTTCGGCTTTCGCGCGCATGATGGCGACGTCACGCGCGTGATAGCGCGGCGTCTCCCCCTGCTTGTAGCTCGCTTCGTGTTCCTCGTCGACGATGATCGCCCCGACGTCGGAGAGCGGCGCGAAGACGGCGGAACGGGCCCCGACGACGATGCGTCGTTCACCCGTTCGGATCGCCCGCCACGCGTCGAGCCGTTCGCCATCGGAGAGCGCGGAATGGAGCACGGCGACGTGATCGCCGAACGCCGCGCGAAACCGATCGACGGTCTGCGGCGTGAGGGCGATTTCCGGCACGAGCACGATGGCGCTCCGGCCCTGATCCATGACCACCCGGCGCAGGACCTCGATGTAGACCAGCGTCTTGCCGCTGCCGGTGACGCCGTGCAGGAGGAAGACCTGTCCGGGATCCGCGGACGTCAGCGAGTCGATGGCGGCGCGCTGCAACTCCGTTGGTTCGAGCGACACCATCTGCTCCCGCGGGCGCCTGGCGAACGCGTCGCGCATGGTGACCTCCCGCTCGATCGTCACCAGCGCGCGGCGAACCAGCGCGGCGATCACGGACGAGGACACGCCCAGCTGGTGCTGCAGGTGTTCGACCGGCACCCGTCCACCTAACGATTCGAGGAGCTCGAAGGCCGCGCGTTGTTTCGGCGATCGGCGGAAGACCGTGTCGCGTTCCACGAGGGTGGCCAGCGGATTGGCGATCGCCGCGATCCGCCGGGACTGTGGTTCCGGCGCCGGTTTGCCTGCCCCGGTGAGCAACGCGGGGAGGGCGGCTCGCAGCACCAGGCCCGGCGGCGCGGCGTAGTATCGCGAAATCCACTGGCAGGTCGACAGCAGCGGGGTCGTCAACGACGGCTGTTCATCGGGTGCGTCGAGCACCGCCTGGTACTGTCGGGTGGCGACGAGTGGCGGGTCGACCTGGGTCACCACGCCGATCACGCGCCGGCCGCGCACGGAGACCACGACCCGGGACCCGGGTTCGACGCGCGCGGCGTGTCGCTCCTCGACGGAATACACGTACGTCCCGAGCAGCGGGACGGGGAGCGCTACGGAAACCGCGGACGGGAGTGGGGCCACGGGTCAAAGCTATCGACCCGTTGTATCTGGAGCTCAGCGCTCAGCGTTGACGCGGATCAGAGGTCGGTCGCCGTCGCGGTGGCGCCGGTTTGGCGTGCATAGAATGCCAGCCGTGACTCGTCGGCCGTCGCGGCGCCGGTCATATACGCCTGGAGTGCGTCCGCCAGCTGGAATCCGGTCTGATACCGCTCGTCGGCACTCTTGGCGAGGCACTTCATGACGATGGCGGAGAGATCAGCCGGGAGCCTCGAGTCGACGACATCGGGGGCGACCGCCATCTCGTGCACCTGCTTGTAGCCAACCGAGTAGGAATCCGCGCCGTCGAACGGTGGGAATCCGAGGAGCATTTCATAGAGCATCACGCCGACCGCGTACAGGTCGCTGCGGCCATCGACCATGCGGCCCATGGCCTGCTCGGGCGACATGTAGTGTGGAGTGCCCATGGCGCGACCGGTCTTGGTCAGACGGCCATGAAAGCGGGCGGTGGCGATGCCGAAATCGGTAATGACCGCGTGCCCGTCCTCATCGAACAGGACATTGTCCGGCTTTACGTCGCGGTGGATGATGCCGCGACGGTGCGCGTAGTCGAGGGCCGTCGCGACCTGCCCGCAGATCGCGGCGGCATTGTTCGCGGGCACCGTGCGGTCTCTGACGAGGAGGTCAGCGAGTGAGCCGCCGGCGAGGAATGGCATGACGAGGTAGACCGTGTCTCCCAGCACCCCGTAGTCGACGATCGCGCAGACGTGCGGATGAACGAGCTGACTCGCGGCCTCCGCCTCGCGGCGGAAGCGCTCGCGCATTTCGGGATCACGAGCAAGGTGCTGGTGCAGGACCTTCACGACGAGCGGTCGTTCGAGCACCGCGTGCAGTCCGTAGTAGACGTGCGCCATGCCGCCGCTGCCGAGCCGGCGCAGGATGCGATAGCGCCCGCCGGTCGCCTTGCGAACGAGGGAGATCTCGGGATCCGGCGGTTCGTGCGGAATCTCCCGCAGCTCCGGGAGGTCGCCCTTGCACCGGAGGCAGTTGACCGCGCGGGTGCGGTTCCAGGTTCCGCAGTTGGGGCAGAACATCTCAGCTGGGAGCTGGGAGATGGGAGATGGGAGATTTCCCTGCAGAGCGAGAACGCGGAGTTGTCCGGCAAGCGACGCGCGCACTCTGACGCGCAACGTCTCCCATCTCCCATCCCACGTCTCCCATCTCCCGTCTATCCATTGAGGTCCAGCCTCACGAAGTCGTACGCCGGCCACGGACCGGTGTGCTCGAACTTCAGGTCGGGCAACCGGCGCTGTTCCTCCTTCAGCAGCGCCATGAACTGGCTCCAGTGCTCGCGCTCGACCAGGAAGGCGGCTTCGGCGCCCTGCTCCGAACGGCGGCCCGGCACCTCGACGGGCACGTAGGCCACCGCCTGCCGCTTGAGTACGCGGAACGAATCGAACGCGGTGACCTCGAGGTCAGCGCCGCGGGCGCGATGCTCGACGGTATCCCACTGAGCGCCTAACGCGACCGGTGCCACGCGGACCCGCGCCACCTGCCGGTCGTTGAGATAACGGAGCGCATCCGCCAGCGTGAAGTAGTGCAGCTCCAGCCAGCGGAGCAGCGCGTCCCGATTCCGGAAGATCGTGCCATACGGCGCCGGGATCACGGCGCCGCACGCGAAGGCCCCTTCGACCACCTCGCGATAGGCGGCGATGCCGGCCTCGGTGGCCTCGGGGCGGACGAAGGCCGCCTTCCGGACCACCGCGCTGACGTCACGGTAGTCGACCGTTGCCGAACCGGGGACGTGCGGCGCGGGCCGGCCCTCCCTGGAAACGATCCCGCAGAGCGTGATCGCCTCGTGGACTTCACGATCGGCTCGATTCCAGAATCCAGTCACCGACGATTCCTCGTTGCCAGACGAATGATCGTTAGGCAGCACCGCCGACGCCGACGTCACTGCCAAGCCACCCGCTGCGCCTGCCGGGATTTTCCGGTCCAATTATCGGCCTGGGGTCGTGGTTTCGTGAGGGCCCTGCAACCTGAATGGCTGCGGCCGCCTGGGATTCCGTAACTGGCGTGTCGGCATGGGATTGGACGATCGAGGGACGCCATGTTTTCACGTGGCGCAGGCGCCACAGGAACCCGTGCCCGGCCGGTGCAGGATTCGGTCGCGCCGGTGACGGCGCGCACATTTTCCCATCGGGACTCGGCTCACTCCGGCGCTGTTCGTCCCGGAAAAGTTGGAAAACACGCATGGTCCCAGTGGCCTCATTCCTGCAGCAGCAACGCCCTCATTACCGCGACCGATGCCGCTCCGACACGCTCCGGAACGTAGCCACCCTCCAGCGCCACCAGCATCCGGCCGTCGCACCACGAGGTCGCCCGCTCGAGCAACCACGTCGTCAACTGTGACATGTGCTCGATCTCGAGCGTGAACTCGCCGAGTGGATCGCCGGCGAGGCAGTCGAATCCCGCCGAGACCAACACGAGATCCGGCGTGAAATCGCGAGTGGCATCGGCGACCGCACTCTGGAGCGCGGTGACATACTGATCCGGCGGGAGTCCGCCAGGCATGGGCACGTTCCAGATCGAACGGTTCGGTCCACGATCTCCTGCCGCACCGGTGCTCGGATACCAGGGCGACTGATGCATCGAGATGAACCGGATCGCCGGGTCGTGCTCGACCATCGCCTGTGTGCCGTTGCCATGATGGACGTCCCAGTCCACGATGAGTACACGGTCGACATCGCGTCGCTGGCGCGCGTAGAGCGCCCCGATCGCCACGTTTCCGAAGACACAGAAACCCATGGCGCGATTCCGGAGTGCATGATGACCGGGCGGCCGTACGGCGCAGAACGCGCGTGCATCGCCATCGACCGCCATGTCCACGGCGTCGAGCACGCAGCCAACGGCGGCGCGCGCGGCGTCCCATGAACCGTCGCTGATCACGGTGTCGGCATCGAGCGCTCCGCCTCCAGCCTTGGCGAGCTGTCTCACTTCGTCGACATAGTCCGCGTCGTGCGCCAGGTACAACTCGGCCTCGGATGCGACGCGACCCTCGACATGCTCGAGCGCGTGGTACAGTTCAATGTCATCGCGTAGAGCGCGCGGAATGGCGCGCAATCGACCGACGTGCTCGGGGTGACGCCAGCCGGTGTCATGACGGCCGCAATCGGCGTGGGAGATGTACGCGACCTTCACGCCACGCCCCGAAGCCGTCGCGACAGCCATTCGGCGAGGAGCGTCGCCGTGGCCAGCGCGGCGAGCCAGGCGTTCCACGGCCAGGATGATTCACGGTCCGCGCGCTCGCCTGCCTTGCCGGGCGGCCCGAGCGCGTCGACCGTCGCGGCGAACGGCGCCTCATCCACGGGACCGATGTCGCGGGGAACGAGTCGCGAGTGGGCCACGCCGGCCGCGAGAGAAGACCACCAGATCCGGTGCGCCTGCGGCGCGTTGTCGTTTGGCGGCGCCATTCGCAGGCGCCAGGTGTCGTCATAGCCCACCGCGATCACCCGGCCCGATCCCACCCGGCGTCCCACCACGACCGGCGAATCGCCACGCCGTTCGAGCGCGACCGCGCCGGCACTCGCGGTGAACGTCCTTGTCGAAAGACCTGTCCGAGGCGCTGGGCCCAGCAGTGCGCCGACCGCGCCCGCGCTGGCCCCCGACGCGCGAGCACGCAACAATGTCCTGAGCGCCGGGTGATTTGTGCCGGCGCCCGACGCCACGACGCCCCCTCCGTCGTTGACGAATCGCGCAACCTCTCCCGCATCGAGCTCTGAAGTGCTGTCGAGGACGACGACGGCGCTGAGGTACGCCGTGTCGATCCTTGTCCGAGTGCCCTGCCTGACGATGGCGCCCGGGGCAACAGTAAGTCTCGCTGTCACCGACCAGCCATCCTCCTCCAGCGCCGTCGTGACAAACCTGGATTCCCAGCCGGCCTGGCCGAGGATGAGCAGTGGCTTTGTAATGAGCGAATCACGCGCGGCGGCCCGAGCGCTCGACGTGCCCAGCGTAAGGCTGGCTGTCCCCAGCGGGCTCGCGCGCCAGACGGCAATGCCGTCCCGGCCGGCCCGCGTCGAGTCGATCTGCCCCAGTTCATCGGAGAGCACCAGATCCCGGCCTGGCCCGCCTGACGCCGTCACTCGCGACGGAGAGTTCGGGAGCGGGCCGGCTTCGACGACCAGCGCGCTGCCTGACGTACCGCTCGTGGTCCAGTCGACACCGAGCCCCGTGCGGCGGAGCGCGACCAGCCAGTCTCGCTGCCGGCCGTCGGGAACGACAGTCGCCTGGACGGTCGCCCGCGCCGGCGATGACGCGGACCAGGCCACGAGGGCGGAATCGAGGGCGCCCGTCGATACGATCGCCGTTCCGGCCGCGGCGCTCGACCCAGACCAGAGTCGCGCCGCCAGCGCCAGCAACGCGGCAAAGTTCACGCCACGAAGAACGCGTTCCGCCCGCGGTCGCCAGTTACCGGGTAAGCGCATAGACCACGATGTTCACGCCGAAGCGGGTGTTGTCCACGCTGTAGAAGCGCTTGTTCTCGGGATGGTAGCTCCATTCCGAGCTGTAGTCCTTGTTGCTGTAGAGCACCGCGATGCGATCGCCGCGCAGCACGGCCTTCAGTTCCGGGTGGATCAGGTTGTCACCCCAGCCATTCAGTTCGTGGCTGGTGTTCGGCGGTCCGTCGGGAAAGCTGAAGAACGCCGAGTACAGCACGTGCCGGCGGGGAACGGAAACGAGCGGGCCCGCTCCACGCTCGATCTCCTCGGTCACTGTCTTGTGGAAGGCGCCGTCGATGTCGTGGTTGTGATCATCGACAAACATGAACCCGCCCCGATCGATGAACCGCCGAATGCCAAGGCGTTCGGCTTCCGTGAATCGTACCGGCAGGTGTCCCGTCAGGAACAGCAACGGATAGCGGAGCGCGTCGGCCGACGAGAGCGCCACCACCACGCCCGTGGGGGCAACGGGGATCGCGGTATACCGCGCGATGGAATCGATGAGGTTCGCCGGCACGAGCGGCGCCGAATCCCAGTCGCCGGATTCGTACTGGGCGGTGGCGAACACGAATTCGCTCATCGCGACCCGCTCCATCTGGGCAGTGAGTCACTGGCCGCCACCGGCAGACCTAACGAGCGCCTGACGAGGGCGAGACTCGCGCTCGCGTCGCCGCCGTTCCGGAGCGCGACGGCGGCGTCGGCCGCGGCCCCGGCGGCGGCGGCGGCGGCGGCGGCGGGCGTGAGACTTCCCAGCAGGTCGATGCGAAGCAGGAGGAGAGAGTCGGCGGCGGCGGCGGGATCGGTGCGGGCAAGGCTGACGACGCGCGCGAAGCGCGCGAGCACGGCACGGGCAACGCCCGTGGCGGGCGAGCGGGGTTCGCGCGCGGCGGGGGTTCCCTTCTCTCGCCCCTGCAGCCGTGCCCGATCGACGTCGACCACCGCGCGCGGCGGGCGGCTGCGCAGATACAGCCGCTCGGCGGCCCGCGCGCGCTGGATGGCCTCGAGCGCGCGATACATCGCCGGCAGCGCCCGTTCCGGAGACGCCTGCTCCAACTCGCGCCCGGCATCCCACATGAAGTGGTACGCCTCGAGCAGCGGCCGGTTGACCGCAACCACAGGCGTCTCGTCGCCCTCGAAGTCGAGCACCCGGCCCACCGCGGCGGCACTGGCGTTTTCCGCCGCCTTCAGCAGCTCATCGGGCGTGAGTGCTGGACGGAGTTCCTGCCCCTCGTGTTGGTGACCATCGCCGTGGAAGTGCTCACCGCTGGGATCGTCGCCCAGTCTGGAGAAGACGATATCGCCCACCTGCTTCCGTAGCCTCGCCTGGTCACGGGCAATGCCGCGCGATTCATCGGAGAACGTGGTGCGGTCGAGGCTTCGCCGGCGCCTGACGAGCGCTTCCGCCAGGTTGATCAGCATGCGCTGACTCAGGACGGCCTTCTCCGCCTCGGGTGGCGTGGCCGCTTCCACCGCGACGGAGTCGAACTCGCCGGCGCGGGCAATCCGGATCGTCCGTGTTTCGGACGCCCCGCGCGCGAAGGCGGTGTCGTCGCGCAGGTCGTACGCCACCGCGCGCACGTGAACAAAGTCGCCGGGCTTGAGGTCCAACGTCGACAGCGTGAGCATGCCCGACAGCGTCCCGGTCTGCAGCCCGCCGAGTCGCCTGTCGCCGATCGTGCCGGACGCGAAGGAAAACGACTCGCCGCTCCCAGAGCTGACGATGTACTCGAACGAGGCCCGGCCGATGCCGAGGTCATCGCGCAGGTCCGCGCCTAACGTGAAGGCGCCGACGGGGCTGGAGAGGACGGTGTCCCGGACGGGATCGCGGAGCCGCACGACCGGTGTACTGTCGAGGACCGGATCGATGGCGATGAGCCTCGAATTCGCGCCCGAGCGCACGCGAAGCGCCGTCGGCTGGGCGGCCACTCGAAACGGCGCATCCGCGGCAAGGGGCGCGTCTCCCGCGTTCAGCGCGACGGAGTCGTTGCCGGCCACCGAAACCCGGATCTCGCTGCCGACGAGCGCGCGAATGACCGGCGGGTTGCGGAGGGACTCGGCGCGCCTACGCGTGTACGTGGGCGGGACGACACGAACCGTGACGTCGAGCGCGCCAGCCGATGCACGCGCTCCCGACGTGACGCGATCCGCGAGTCGTGACACGGCGGGCGCGAAGGCAATCGAAACGGCAAACAATGCGGCAGCCGCCACCGCGGCGATGCCCGGGCCGACGAGAGCCTTTCGGGTCGCCGCGCGCGCGGCGGGCGACCAGTCGACTCCGGCAATGGATCGTTCGAGCGACGCCGGCGACCCATCCTCGACGCCCGTCACCAGCGCGTAGCCCAGCGAGGGAAGATGCTCCTCGATCCACAGCGACACAGCCGGTACGGTGAATCCCGGGCCCCGGAGTCGCCGATAGCACCACCACGAAACGCTTGCCACCGCCACCAGCCCCAGGACGAACGTGCCGACCGGTGAGAACGCGAACGTCCGGGCAATCGGCCAGGCCACGGCAGCGACCGCAAGACCAGCGGCTGTTCCCAGCAGGAGGCTCCGGCCCAACGCGACACGCGCGAGTGTGCGGCCCGTTTCAGCGACTCTCTCCCTGACGCTCATGGTCTCAGCTCAGCGCGGGCCGGGAAAGCACACCGCGACGACGCAGCCACAGCTCGGCGGCCGCCAACAGGACGGCGAGCGCCACGAGCAGGGAACCCAGGCGATTCGCGGCGCGGGGCTCGTCAGGCGCCCGGATGGCCGACGTCGGGGCCGATGGTACCGCGATCGCGTCGACGAGAGAGTCAGCGGCCACACCCACCGTGCCGTCGCCACCACAGGGTCCGACGAGCACGGACAGCAGTCGCTGGAACGATGGTGTCAGGGCGAAGTCTCCCTCGTCAGGCACGTCGAAGCCAATCGTGCGGACGCAGCCAGCGCCAAGCGCGGTTTCGCGCGCAGCGGCCGCGCCGTCGAGCCAGCGGGCGATCACGCGACCCGAATCGATCATCGAAGGCAGCCGGATGAGGTGACCGATTGCCGTGAAGCCGCTGGCAAAAACGCCGTCTACCCGCTCTGATCCATTGTCTCCCGCCTTCGGCCACATGACGAGGGCGCGACCATCCCGAGCCCAGGCGCTGTCGTCGGCCCTGGGGACGGTTCGAACCAGGCGGGACGACCCGCGGAGTAACGCGTTCGCCTTGGCGAGGCGGATGCCGGCAACCACCGGGTCGTCGCCGATCGTCGGGAGTTCCACGCGAACCGGTCCTGACGCAGGCGTCGACGGACGTATGCGCACGACGCGGATCGAGTCTTTCCATGTGCCCCGGACCGCCTGGGTTGCCTGATCGAACGAAGCGCGGGTAAAGGTCGACGCGAGCACGATGTCGACCGATTCGAAGTCCCGCGTCAGGCGCCGCGCCTCGCGGATCGCCGCCAGAAGGCCAACCGTGAGCGATGCGGCGCCCGACGCGCGCGGCGCGGCGACGTCATTCCAGGCCGCGTCCTCGACGTCGTACACGCGCGACACGGTATCGAAGACCACAAAGATCGCGCGGTCACGCCTGGGAATCGCCCGCACGCTGTCGCGCAGAAGCGTCGTGCCCCCCTCTCCCGTCGCCGCGGAACTCTCCAGCGCGATCACCACTGCCGCGCCGCGCGGCGACGGATGCATGGTGGGTCTCGCCATCGCGACGCCGCCAGCCAGGATGATGGCCATTCGGAGCACCAGCAGAGCGAGATCCGAAGGACGCACGGTACGCGCGGCGCGTCGTGCGGGCTCGTCAGGCACGAAGCGCGCGGTGGGCAGGATTACCGCACGCGGCAGTCGCCACGCGATGAGATGAATGGCGACAACCGCCAGGGCCGCGGCCGCGGCAAGACCAAGCCAGGCTGGCGCCAGGAACGTCATCGCGCCCCGACCTGCGCCTCGCCGGACGAGGCGCCAATGACACGCCGGACTGCCAGCGCCGGATCCTCATCGGTCGTCACGACGGTCCACGTCGCGCCCGCGTGCCGCCAGGCCGTCGCCACCATGCGTCGCCACTCGGCGAAGTCTGCGTCGTATCGTGATCGCATGGCCTCATCAAAGGGGCGCGTGATCGACGGGTCCTCCGGATCCGTTGCCCTGATTGCGCTCGCCGACGGAGCGAGCTCCTCGCGAGCGATCACCTGGACGGCGTGCACGTCGCAGTTCGCCGCCGACAGCGCGCTCGCCGCCGTTCGCGTCTGTTCCTCATCACCAAGGAAATCACTGACGACGACAATACGCACGCCCGGGCGAGCGTCCGCGAGGAGCGGCGCCAGCGCAGCGCCATCCGTGGGCTCAACCGCCCGCAGCGTCGAGGCCATCTCATTGAGTGTACCTCGCCGAGCACGGGCTGGGGTTCGCGCCGGCGGAGCGCGATGCGCGACGAGCAGGCCAACCGGGTCCCCCGCGGACAGAGCGACGGACGCCAAACCAAGGGTAACGTTCACGGCGAGCTTCCACTTGGCCTTCGTGTCCCCGGGGAAGGCCATCGACGCCGACGCATCAACGACAAACCAGGTGGCCAGGAGCGATCGGTCCTCGGCCAGCCTTATGTACGCCCGGTCGCTCCGTGCAAGGAGCTTCCAGTCGAGCTGCCGGGGGTCGTCACCCTGCCGATACAGCCGATACTCGGACAGCTCCGGAGCCCTACCCCGAAGTCGCGACCGGTGAGTGCCCGGCAGCGCACCTAACGCACGTCGCCGGGTTGGCCAACTCAACCCTCTCAGAGAATCGAACAGGGTCATCTGACTCTCAACTCTCAACTCTCAGCTAAATAGCAATTCCGCTCTTCGCCTCGGGAGTGGCGCCCAGGACATCCTCAACGATTCGATCGGCGTTCACCCCTTCACCTTCGGCGGCGAAGTTGGGCAGCACTCGATGGCGCAGCACCGGTGCCGCGACCCGGCGGATGTCATCCGGCGCCACGTGCAGGCGTCCCGACAACAACGCATTCGCCTTGGCGCCAAGGACCAGGGCCTGGCCGGCCCGCGGACCCGCACCCCACCGGACGTAGCGCCTGACGAGTGACGTCGCTGTCGGATCGTCCGGTCGCGTCGCGCGCGCCAGCGCCGCGGCGTATCGCAACGCCGGCTCGGCGCAGGCGACATCACGCACCAGTCTCTGGAGCGCGAGCGCCTGCCGTCCGTTCAGGACCGCTTCGAGTGAGACGGACTGGTTGCCGGTCGTCGATCGAAGGATCTCCACCTCGTCCTGTTCCCGCGGGTAGCCTAACCGGATATCGAACAGGAAGCGGTCGAGCTGCGCTTCGGGGAGCGGGTATGTCCCTTCCTGCTCGATCGGATTCTGCGTTGCCAGGACGAAGAACGGCTCAGGGAGGGCCATCGTCTCGCCGGCCGCCGTGACGCGATGCTCCTGCATCGCTTCCAGCAGGGCGGCCTGTGTGCGCGGAGGGGCGCGGTTGATCTCGTCGGCCAGCACGATGTTCGCGAAGACCGGACCTCGCACAAAGCGGAAACTGCGACTTCCGGTCGCGGTGTCTTCGTCCAGGATTTCCGTGCCGGTGATGTCGCTCGGCACGAGGTCCGGAGTGAACTGGATCCGCCGGAATTCGAGGTCGAACGCTTCGGCGACGGACCGGATCATGAGCGTCTTGGCCAGGCCGGGCACGCCAACCAGCAGGGCGTGACCGCCGGCGAGCATCGCGATCAGAATCTCGTCGAGCGCGCCACGCTGACCCACGATTCGCCGGCCCACCTCGGCGCGGAGCCTGACCGCGGACGCGACCAGTGAGTCACGATCATCAGGCTGGCTGGACACCTGGCCGAACTGCTGCGTGGCCGTCAGCGGACCGGCCGGCGACGCCGGAAGGTGACGAGAAATGTGGATCCGTTCACAGCGCCCGCCGCCGATAAGGATGCCGCCTCGTCAAGCACCTCGAAGCCGCGAAGCTTGGTGACCCATTCGGCCGGCTCAGCGCCCGAGACGAGCGTTTCGAGGGCGCGTTGCTTGAGGACCAGAACGGATGTGTCGGGTGGGGCATCGATGCGTACGGTATCCCACACTTCAGGCACCTGCACTCGCACGGTGATAACGGGATCACCGGCCGTGCCAAGGCGAATCGCCTCGGGACGGGCGCGCAGTTGCGCCACAAATGGCGTCGCCGCGGTCACGCCGGCACCTCGGCGGGCGGAAGGGTCGTGAAGAACCGCAAGATCTGGGCGTCGAACAGATACGACGAACCCGTCACCAGGGTGTGACCCGCTTCCGGCGTGGCGGCGATGACCACCTCCTCCCCGCCCTGTCCCCTCATCGTCACGTACGTTGGTCCTTCCTGTTCGACGAATGCCGCGTAGAGCGAGTTCCTTCTCGAGAAGAAATCGCGGGCGGCGTCGAGCACAGCCTTCGGGTCAAGCGTGGTGTGATGTTCAAGCAGGGTGCGTCGTTGAGTGTGCATCTGATTCGTTGAAGAAAGTGTCGTCAGGTGCCGGCGGAGGATTGCGTGCCAGACCCTGGTTGCTCGAGCGGAAGGTCCACGATGAACGTGGAACCGGCGCCGGGCGTGGAATCCACGTCGATGTCGCCACCCATGATGCGAGCGAGCTGGCGCGCCAGCGTCAGTCCCAGTCCCGATCCGCCGTAACGACGAGTCTCCGACCCGTCGATCTGGCGGAACTCTTCGAAGATGACTCCACGAGCTTCGGGCGGAATCCCGACGCCCGTATCCGTGACCCGGAAGTACACCCTGTTGCCGTGAATCTCGGCGCCCGCGGTCACTGACCCGGTCGTCGTGAACTTGTACGCGTTGCCGACGATCGTGCCCAGAAGTCGCGTAAGCTTCCGACGGTCGGTACGGATCGGTGGGAGGGGAGCCGACGGCGGGAGTACACGGGCATTCACGTCAGGCTGCCGCCCATCCGTCGTATCCATCACATGACGCAGCAGTGATACCGCGTCGAGATCCTCGACGATGAGATCCGGAACGCCCCGCTTCAGGACCGTCAGTTCAAGCAGGTCGTCGATCAACTCGAGCAGCCGCTCGCTGGCGCGCTTCGCCTGCGCCAGGTCTGAACGCTGCGCCGACGTCAGCGGTCCGGACAACTCGTCCTGCAACAGCGAGATGTATCCCATGACCGCGGTCAACGGCGTACGCAGCTCGTGCGAGATGTTGGCCAGGAACTCGTCCTTCACCTTTCGTGCCTCGAGCACCGCGGCGTACTGCCGCTCGAGTTCCTCGTTGGCCTCGGTGAGGGCAACGTTGGCGCGGCGCATTTCGTCAGCCAATGCCGCCTTTTCCGCGGTCGCCGCCATCTGGTCCGCAACGATGCGCAGCAGGTTACGCGCCTCGGTGCTGCGTGCTCCCGGTTCCGCGTAGTAGAAGGTCACCGTGCCAAGCATCCGGCGCCCGGAATGCAGCGGGAGTGCGACGAGGGAACGGAACCCGAGTTCCTGAGCGACCTCCCGCCAATCCTCGAGATCCGCGTCGGCGGCGACATCGGGCACTTCGATCACGCGGCGCTCGGCCGCCGACTCTCCACTGGGGCCGAAGCCGAGCCTGACGCGCATCTCTCCGAGCCACGGGCGATACCGTTCGGGCCAGTTGTACGAGGCGGCGAGGCGCATCAGCTCCGAAGCACCGTCGATCAGGTAGATGGACGCGAACGTCGCACCGACGAGCGGGCTGACCCGCTCCAGAGCGAACTGGAAGACTTCCTCGGGACGATCGGCGTGCAGAAAAGCGTGCGCGATCTCACGCACCGCCATCAATTCGCGGATCGCCGAATCAGGGGTCTCGCCGTGTGGCTTGAAGCGCTGATGGGTGAGGACCCGAGTGGGTTTTCGCACGACCAAAACCTACGGACGGGAGAGGTCAGACGGGAGGCGGGAGCGGGAACGCCGGCCGTTCACTTCCGTGGATTCGCCGCTCGCACTTCAACCTGGTAGGTGAGCGCATGCGGTGGGGAGCCCAGAATCCGGGTGACGACCTCCGCGACATCCCCGGGCTTCAGCATCCAGCTCCGATCCGCGCTGTCGCTCACAACCATGTCGGTCGCCACCGATCCCGGCATGACCACCGATACTTTCACGCCGAACTCGCGCACCTCGAGCATCAACGATTCGCTGAAGCCGAGCACCGCGTGCTTGGTGGCCACGTAACCCGTTCCTCCCGGGAACGCGCTGCGACCGGCGATGGACGCGATGTTCACGATGTGCCCGCGCCGACGCGCGATCATGCCCGGGAGCAGTTGTCGCGTCACGTGAAACAGGGCGTTCACGTTGACGTCCATCATCTCGTGCCACTCGGCCGACGTCAGGTCGGTGAAGGGCTTCTTCGTGATGACGCCGGCGTTGTTCACCAGGACGTCAGCCTCAATCCCCTTGAACACCTCTTCGATCGCGGTCGGCTTCGCGAGATCCACCACGAGCGACCGGCACTCTCCGCCGGATGACCCGATCTCTTCCGAAAGCTCGCGAAGCCGTTTCGCGTCGCGAGCGACCGCGATGACCCGATGGTTGCCGGCGAGGCGCACGGCGACCGCGCGTCCAATGCCCCGTGAGGCGCCGGTGACGACCGCGGTGGGAAGCCCGGCCACTTACGCGACCGCGATGCGACCGAGGATCTCCCAGCTCAGTCGCACGGCAAATGCCAGGGATGGGACCGCCACGCGCTCGTCGTGCCCGTGCATGCGCCCTTCGTCGCCCTCGGTGAGCGGGAATGGGAGGAGGCCATAGGCCTTCACGCCGGCGCGGCGGAGCGGCGCGCTGTCGGTCGCGCCGGTGCTGAGGAACGGCACCGTCGGCACGCCTGGGGCGAGTGACGCCAGCGCGTCGCGTATCGCGGCGTACATGGCGGTGTCGCCAGGCGATGGCGGCGCTTCTTCACCGCGATTCTCGACGCTCACGTCGACACTTTCGTCCGCGATTGCGGCGCGGAGACGGGCCATCAGGTCCTCGAGTGATTGGCCTGGAATGAGCCGAACGTTCAGCGTGGCGCTGGCTTCGGCCGGGATCACGTTAGACCGCACTCCCGCCGAGAGCATTGTGGGTGAGATGCCATTGCGGATCATGGCATCGAACGGCGGATTCGTTGCCACGACCTTCGCGCCCGAAGCCACCTTCGCTGGATCGCCTGACGACACATCCGCCATGGCCGCCCGCACGTGAGCATCCGTCCAGAAACTGGCGAGGCCGGCGAAGAATTGCCGGCTGATCTCGGTCATTATCACCGGCTCGCGATGAGCCGCGGCGGTGACCACGGCACGCGAGAGCTTGACCACCGCATTGTCGGGGATCGGGATGGACGCATGGCCGGGCGTGCCTGACGCGGTAAGGCGCAGGACGTTCGTAACCTTCTCTCCGCACTGCACGGCGGCGTAGGCGAGCTTGCCGTCCAGCTCGCGCAGCCGGCCGCCCTCATTGAGCGCAAACTCGGCCTCGACGATCGCCGGGTGATTGGCGATCACCCACTCGATGCCGAATTCGCCGCCGGCTTCCTCATCGGACGTGGCGAGGAAGATCACGTCACGGTCGAGTGTTCCGCCGGCGCGAACGACGTGCTCATTGAGCAGCAGCATGGCCTGCAGGTTCACCGCCAGCATTCCCTTGTCGTCGATGGCGCCGCGACCGTACAGGAACCCGTCGAGGATCTCGCCACCGAAGGGATGCGTCGTCCAACGTTCCCGCTCGACGCCTACCACGTCCATGTGCGCGAGCAGGAGGACAGGACGCTTCCTGCCATTGCCCCTCAACCGCCCGATGAGTGCCGCACGACCCGGCGCCGGCTCGAGGAGAGTGGTCTCGATTCCCGCGCCGCGCAGGACATCGTCCAGGTAACGCGCGACGCCAAGCTCCCGTCCAGGCGGATTGACCGTATCCATCCGGATCAATGCCTGGAGATGGGCAATGCACTCCCAGAGAGTGCCTTCCCAGTCAATCACTTCGGCCGAATGGGTGGTCACGACGCTCCATCGATGCCCGGCGACGCCCGAAGCTACGCGTGTGGCTGGGCGCGCGGCAGGGGAGTCGACGAGCCCGCCCTGCTCGTTACTCGCTAGGCGCCGGCCGAGCCAGGCGTTCCGGCTTCAGGCCACATTGCGGGCAATGAACTCGCGCACCCGGTCGGCCGCGACCCGTTCCTGCGTGAGGGTGTCCCGATCGCGCACTGTGACCGTCTGGTCCTGGATCGTCTGCCCGTCGACGGTCAGGCAGAATGGAGTGCCAACCTCGTCCTGGCGCCGGTACCGGCGGCCGATGGCCCCCGATTCGTCATAGAAAACCGGGAAGTGGGGCCGAAGCTCGGCCGCGAGCTTCTCGGCGAATTCAGGCATGCCATCTTTCTTCACGAGGGGGAAGATCCCCGCCTTGATGGGCGCCAGCGACGGCAGCAGGCGCAGGACCGTGCGTCCCTCCTCTTCCCCCTCCACTGCCTCCTCGCGGTACCCGTTCACCAGCGTGGCAAGCAGCGTACGGTCGCACCCGACCGACGTTTCGATCACGAACGGCACGAACCGACGGTTCGCCGGCTGGTCCAGGTACTCCAACCGCTTGCCGGAAAACTTCTGGTGCCGCGTGAGATCGAAGTCGCCGCGATGGTGCACACCCTCGATCTCCTGGAATCCGAGCGTTCCGCCGAAATCGAACTGCACGTCGAACGCGGCGCGCGCGTAGTGCGCCAGTTCCTGGGGCGTGTGCTGGTGGAACTGCAGCCGGTCTTGTTGGAGCCCGAGCGCCAGATGCCAGCGCAATCTCTGCTCCTTCCAGTACTCGAACCACTCCATGTCGGTACGGCCGCCCGACGGTTGCTGCGGATCCACGAAGAACTGCATCTCCATCTGTTCGAACTCACGCGTCCGGAAGATGAAGTTCCCGGGCGTGATCTCGTTGCGGAATGCCTTGCCGATCTGCGCGATGCCGAAGGGCACTTTCTGCCGCGTCGCCTGCTGAACGTTGAGGAAATTGACGTAGATGCCCTGCGCGGTCTCCGGACGCAGGTAGACAACGGCGGCGCTGTCCTCCACCGGCCCCATGAACGTCTTGAACATGAGGTTGAACTGCCGAGGCTCGGTGAGCTGGCAGTCAGTGTGCTCGCCGGGATGCTTGCTTGGCTTGCGTGGACACTGGGATTCCGCGACCTGGTCGGCGCGGAAGCGCGCCTTGCAGGCCTTGCAGTCGACGAGCGGGTCCGTGAAGCCGGCGACGTGGCCGCTCGCCTCCCAGACTTTCGGATGCATCAGGATGGCCGCGTCCAGGCCCTCGATGTCATCGCGGGCGCGCACCATGGCGTGCCACCAGCGATCCTTCAGGTTCTTCTTCAGCTCGACGCCTAACGGCCCGTAGTCCCACACTGAGCCCGTTCCTCCATAGATCTCGGAGGACTGGAAAATGAAGCCGCGCCGCTTGCAGAGGGAAACGAGCTTGTCGAAGACGTCGGGGAACATGAGAGATTTGAGATGGGTGACGGGAGATGGGAGAAACCACCCGTGATCTCCCATCCCTCGTCAGTATTCTAGCTTCGAAACGTAGCGGTGCCGCTGCCATTTGCGCTTAGCGCCCGGCGCTCGGCGCTCAGCTATCAAGGTCCCGGCTCACCCCGGGAGTCTGAGGTGCCGGGAGCCCCTTGAGCCGCGCCACAATTCGGTCCCCATGGTACCGCCCGTTCTCGATGAAGACCTTGTTGGCGTCGAACCCGGCCACCACCACACCGGCGATGAACACCCCCGGGACGTTCGTCTCGAGTGTGGTGGGATCGTGCTGAGGGATGCCGGTCGCAGGGTCGATTTTCACGCCGGTATCCCGGAGAAGGTCGACGTTCGGCGAGTATCCGGTCAGCAGGTAGACGTGATCAGCCCGGACGCTCTCCGTCTCGCCGCCCTCGCCTCGAATCATCACCTCATCCGCTCCGATGGAGTCGACGCGCCGGTTCCAGCGCACGGCAACGCTTCCCTCGGCGATCCGGTTCTCGAGGTCAGGCAGAATCCACGGCTTGATCTTCTTGTCGAACGTGGGGCCGAAGTGCACCAGCGTCACGCGCGCCCCCGAACGCCAGAGTTCGAGCGCCGCTTCCGCCGACGAATTGCCGCCGCCCACGACGACGACATCCTGCTGGAATGCGTGATGTCCCTCGCGATAGGCGTGCGACACGTGCGGCAGGTCCTCGCCTGGCACGCCCAACCGGTTGGGTGAACCCCAGTAGCCGGTCGCCACGACGACGGACTTCGCGGTGACCTCGGCTGGCGGCCCGCCACGACGCCGGGTCCGCACGATGAACCGTCCCGCCGAACCCGTAATGGATTCCACCTTCTCGTACTGTCGCACGTCCAGCCCGAAATACGTCACGACGGCACGGTAGTACGCCAGCGCATCGCGCCGGGACGGCTTCGCAGCGGGCACGACGAAGGGCAGCCCGCCTAACGACAGCTTTTCCGCCGTCGAGAAAAACGTCGCGTAAGCCGGATACTGCGTGATGCTGCTGACCACGCAATCCCGGTCGAAGACGCGGACGGAGAGCCCCGCCTTCTGGAGCGAGATGGCGGCGGCCAGACCACACGGTCCCGCCCCAACCACCACCGCGTCCAGACCGGAAGGGTCGTTGTCTGACATCCGCCATCCGCCTTCCGCCATCCGCGTCTATGACCCGATGATCTGATCTCGCCGCGTCCCCACACTCACGAACCGGATTGGGGCCTCGGCGAGTGCCTGGATTCGATCGAGATACCGGCGCGCGGTGGAGGGGAGGTCCTCGAGTTTGCGCGCGTTCGCGGTCGACGACTGCCAGCCATCGAACCACTCGTACTCCGGTTCAACGTCGTCCAGGGCCGCAATATCCGAGGGAAATTCGTTGACGTGCTCGCCACGAACCCGGTATCCGGTGCAGAGCGCGACGCGATCGAGCGTGTCCAGCACGTCCAGCTTCGTGACCGCGAGATGGGTGAGTCCGTTCACGCGGACAGCGTATCTGACGACCACCGCGTCGAACCAGCCGCAACGGCGAGGACGACCCGTGGTGGCCCCGAACTCGTTCCCGAGCTTTCGAACGCGAGTCCCAAGTGCCTCATCAAACTCCGTTGGAAGCGGACCGTTGCCGACTCGCGTCGTGTACGCCTTCACCACGCCGAGCGCCGAGTGTGTGCCGTTAGGCGCAATGCCGGCACCGACGAACGCGCCGCCGACGGTGGTGTTGCTCGACGTGACGTACGGGTACGTGCCATGATCGACGTCCAGGAGCGAACCCTGTGCCCCTTCGAGCAACACGGCGGCTCCGGATTGGCGCGCGCGGTGAATAACGAGGCCCACGTCATCGGACAGGGCCAGCAACCGAGGCGCGATCGACTGCAATCGCTCCATGGTTTCATCGACGTCGGCGCGATGCGACGAGCTGAATCCCTGCAGTTGCGCGTTGGCGTGCTCGACGCCGCGCTCGACCAGCTGCCGAAGCCGCTCCGTGTGTCGGAGGTCCGTAACGCGCACACCGCGGCGTCCGACCTTGTCCTCGTACGCCGGCCCGATCCCACGCCCGGTCGTTCCGATGGCCTTGCTGGCGGCGCTCTCGCCGTCCACGAGTTTATGGTGTGGCAGGACCAGGTGCGCCCGGTCGCTCACGTACAGGCGACCCTCGACATCCACGCCGTCCCGTACCATCTCGTCCATCTCGGCGAACAACGTCTCGGGGTCGAGCACCACTCCGTTGCCAATCGCGCAGCGCACGCCCGGATGCAGGATCCCGCTGGGCACCTGGTGCAGCACGAACGATTTCGCGCCGATGTCCACGGTGTGTCCAGCGTTCGCTCCACCCTGATAGCGCACAACCCAATCAGCGCGCTCGGCCAACACGTCGACGAGTTTACCCTTGCCCTCGTCGCCCCACTGGGCGCCAACGACCACGATGGTGCGAGTGCTGGAATCGAACATGGACAGGAGACCGGAGACGGAAACAGGAAACAGGGGAGGAACGGGCAAAAAAAATCCGCCCCGGTCCGGTAGGGGCGGGGCGTTGTTGAATTCTAGAGGGCAATGCGCAAAGCGCAAAGGGCAAGGCGCAACAGCGCCCACCACCTCTCGACTTCCCTAACCTCGAAGAAGTGCGAGGGTGAGCACGAAAGCTATCGTAAACGCGATCGCCAGCTTGATCGCTGTCGCTGCCGCCTTGCCGACCAAAGCGCCTGTAGCCACGCGAGTTGCGGTCGAGGCATCGGACTGGGGATGCGTGTACTCGGCAACCAGTGCGCCTGCGAACGCGCCGGCAAACGCTCCAATCATGGAGCCAATGACCGGAATCGGAATACCGATGAAGGCGCCAATGAGACCACCGATAATTGCCCCCCAGCCGGCTCGCCTGGATCCGCCGTATTTCCGCGCGAATCTCGCCGACAGGGTCCACTCCAGGACTTCTGCGATCACCGCGAGAACGAGCGCGATCCCGATGGCGATCCAGCCAATTCCCGCCGAGGCGAAGTAGTCGGCGGCCACCGCTACCGCGACCATGATGAACGTCCCCGGGAGCCCGAGGGGCACCACGAAGATCGAGAGCAGCATGGCTGCGATGAAGAGGGCGAGGAGCATGGCCCTGATCCCTACGCTAGTCGAGGACGCGGGGATTCAGTGAGGCTCGAGGCTCGACCCTCTTCTAGTGCCGTTCCAACTATTCTCGCCAAGTGGTTCAATGCAAACCCATATCGTCGAGCGTTCGGTGAAACAAGTTGGAACGGCACTAGCGCCGATTCACCAGGGCGGACTCGCGGAGCAACTCGTCGATAACGCCAAGGTCAGCGGACGGCGTCGGCAACAGGGGCAACCGAACGTGCCCACCCCGCAGTCCCACCCGATCCATCGCCGCTTTCACTCCGGGCACACCCATGCGCGCCACGATCTCCGCCGCCATCGCCACCAACGGCTTCTGGGCCGCCTCGGCGTCGGCAATGCGCCCCTCTCCATGCGCCTGCCACACCTCCAAGGACAACTCGGGGGCGAACAGGGCGACGGCCAGAATCCCTCCGCGAGCTCCGAGACGCAATGCGGTCGCGAACGTGCCCCCGTGGCCCGTCAGCACGTCGAACTTGTCACTCTGAGATTCGACGTACCGCGCGAAGAACGTCATATCTCCCGCCGAATCCTTCATGCCCGCGATGTTGGGGTGCTTCGACAGCTCGGCGATGGTTTCCGGCTCCAACCGGAAATGCGCGTACTTCGGAATGTTGTAGAGAAGCACGGGCACCGGGCTCTCATCGGCGACTCGCGTGAAATGCGCCTTGAGGGCGGCCGGAGTCATCGAGCTCGAGTAGTAGTGCGGCGAAACGACCAGAACCGCATCAGCGCCTGACGATGCCGCGTCGCGACAGCGCGCCACACATTGGCGGGTGGACTCGGCGCCGGTGCCGGCCAGCAACGTGCGATCGGCAGGGACAATCTTCCTGGCCGCCGCGATGAGGGTGTGGCGCTCGTCATCGCCGAGCAGCGCTGCCTCTCCCGTGGATCCCGCAACGAGAACGCCTTGAAGGCCGGCCGAAATGTGAGCGCGCACGTTGGCCTCGAAGCCGGCCAGATCAAGCGACTCATCCGCCATGAACGGCGTGACCAGGGGGCCCATGACCCCGCTGAACCGTCGCGTCATCGTCATCGCCCCCTGCCCGTGACGTCCGAGTATGGAGATGCCTCGCCGGAGCGTTCCCTGAACATGTTCATCTTGAGCTCGAAGTCGGCCGGTTGCGTGGACGCGGCCAGTGCCACGTCGAAGGCAACCACGCCTTGCGACACCAGGTCAGCCAGATGCTGGTCGAAGGTCTGCATGCCGTACTGCTCGCGTCCATCGGCGATGAAATCGCGGATCTCGCCAATGCGCTGCTGAAGAATAAGGTCGCGAATGGTCGCTGTGACGATCATGACTTCGCACGCCGCCACGCGCCCCTTGCCATCCAATCGAGGAAGCAGCCGCTGCGAAATCACGGCATGAAGTGCCTCAGCCAGGCGAAGTCGAACGCCGTCATGCTCCTCGGGCGGGAACATGGAGATCATGCGCATGATCGTCGTCTGCGCGTCCGGGGTGTGGAGCGTCGACAACAGCAGATGCCCCGTCTCGGCTGCTTTCATCCCGGTGTCGATCGTCTCGGCATCGCGAAGCTCGCCAAGCACGATGACGTCAGGATCCTGGCGCAGTGCCGCTCGCAGTCCTTGACGGAACGATTCGGTATCAGTTCCAACTTCGCGTTGCGTGATGGAGCAGCGCACGTCACGGTGCAGGAACTCGATCGGCTCCTCCAGCGTGACGATGTGTTTCTCCATGGTTTCGTTCATGTGCCGCATCATCGCCGCCAGCGAGCTCGATTTTCCTGACCCGGTTACGCCGGTCACGAGCACCATCCCTCGCTCGACCTCGGCGATCCTCTCAAAGACCGGGGGAAGGTCAAGGTCACCCACGCTGGGGACCCTGAAGGGAATGACCCGCATGACGACCATGAAGCTCGAACGCTGGCGCAGGATGTTCACACGGAACCGGCCGATGCCAGGAGCTCCCCAGGAGCAGTCGTAGTCGGTCATCTGGTCGATCTTCTCGCGGGCCTTCTCGTTCGAGATCAACCGGAGCGCGATCGCGCGCGTCTGCTCGGGCGTGAGCGCCTGCTTGGTCATCGCCACCAGCTTGCCGTCGATGCGGGCCCGAAAGACGTCGCCGGCCTTGATGTGAAGGTCCGACGCGCCCCGATCGATGGCCGCCTTGATGATCTTCTCCATTCAGTCAGTATCCGGCGTGCTTGTCGATCTGGTTCCTGAGCGGCATGCCCGCACGATACCGCTCCCAGTTGTCGAGGAACAGCTCCAGCTCCCGTTTCCAGAAGAGTCGCGGAGAGACCGCCGCCACGTGAGGGGTAATGAGCACATTACGCATGCCCCACAACGTGCTGGTCACGGGAAGCGGTTCCTCGTCGAAGACGTCCAGCACCGCCCCACGCAGCCGGCCAGCGGCCAGGTTCCTGGTGAGGGCGCCCTCATCGAGCAGTGCACCGCGTGCCACGTTCACGACGATCGCGCCGGGCTTGAGGCAATCGAGCCGCTCCCCCGACAGCACCTTGCGGGTCAATGGCGTGAGCGGGATCGCCAGGACCACGATGTCCGCTGCCGGCAGTTCGTCGTCGATGTCCTCGAGCGTGCAGACTCGCTCAAAGCCCTGCGGCAAGGGCCGGTCGGCGCGTCGGCGGACCCCGATGCACGGACATCCCAATGCCGAAAGCCGGCGCGCGACCGCCGAGCCTATACCGCCCGTTCCAATGATGAGTGCCCGGCATTCGGACAGCTCGCGAGCCAGGGAAGCGTCGGAGACGAACGGCGACTTGTTCCATTCAGTGCGTCGCTGCTGGTCGACGGCGATATCCAGGTTGCGCACGAAATACAGGATTCCCGCCAGCGCCTGCTCGGCGATGGGGTCCCCCATGATGACCGCCGAGTTCGTGATGGCGACATCGCTCGCGAGCATCTCCGGATAGAGCAGGCTTCCCACGCCGGCGGACGCCGACTGCACCCAGCGAAGTCGCGGCGCCGCGAGAAAGAGGTCGCGAGGCAATCCGAAACCGAAGTAGACCTCGGCGTCACGCATGGCGCTGAGCAGCTCAGGGGCGGGCTTCGTGCCCCCGTCGCCATCGGAGAGCGCGGGCGTCTTCGCGAACATCACCTCCCACTGTGCGGGCGCGGCCTCACGAATCCGTTCCTCACCGTCCGGAGGCAGCGCCCAGTTCCGCGACGTGGCCGCCAGGTCCACGACGAGCTTGTGACTCTGGATGGGAGATGGGAGATGGGAGACGTGAGACAACTGCTGATCTCTGATTGCGCGGATCAGGTCAAGCCCATGCGGTTCCGGACTTCCGCCATTGTTGCCTTGGCGATGGACCCGGCGTGCTCCGCGCCAAGGGCCAGCGCCTCACTGACGCGTTTCGGATTGGCGTTCAACTCGGCGGCCCGTTCGCGGATCGGCGTCAGCTCGGCGTTGATTGATTCGAAGAGCACCTTTTTGCAGTCGATGCAGCCCCAGCCCGCCGTCCGACACTGCACGGCGACATGATCGACCGTCGCGGCCGGTGAGAAGGCCTTGTGCAGGTGGTAGATGTTGCAGATCTCCGGCGTGCCGGGGTCCTCGCGCCGGACGCGGGCCGGATCGGTGACCGCCGGGCGGAGTTTCTTCCAGATCTCGTCAGGCGGTTCGAGCAGGCCAATGGTATTGCCGATGGACTTGGACATCTTGGCCTGGCCGTCCAACCCCATGATCCGCCGCGTTGGCGTTAGGCGGGGCTGCGGCTCCGGAAAGAAGCCTTCGCCGAAGCGCGCGTTCCAGCGACGCGCGATCTCGCGCGACAGCTCCAGATGCTGGACCTGGTCCTCGCCGACGGGAACCGTGTCGGCCTTGTAGAGGAGGATGTCGGCCGCCTGCAGCACGGGGTAGTTGAGGATGCCCGCCGCCACGGATTCCTGCCGCGCCGCCTTTTCCTTGAACTGGGTCTGTCGCTCCAGTTCACCAAGCGGCGTGATCGTGTTGAAGATCCACGCCAGCTCGGTATGTTCCTGCACCCGCGACTGAACGAACAGCGTGCACTTCGCGGGATCAATGCCCGCGGCCATGAGCGAGACTCCCATCTCGTACGTGCGGCGGCGCAGGTCCTCCGGCTCGTATGGAAGGGTGATCGCGTGATAATCGACGATGCAGATGAACGACTCGATCTCGTGCTGCAACTGCGCCCAGCTCTTGACCGCGCCCAGGTAGTTGCCGATGTGCAGTTCGCCCGACGGCTGGATGCCGCTGAATATCCTTGGCATCCGGTCAAACTAATGCCGTTCCAACTTGCCGGAACCGGAGGCGACTCGAAACCACGCTGGCGGCGACCGTACCTGAGTCCGGGCACGAATTCCGGGAATCAAGTTGGATCGGCACTAAGGGCGGCGTGAATGGCGTCGCAACGAGCGAACGCAGCGCGGCTTGCGGAATTGCTCGATGCGTCGGTCGCCGCCGCCCGGGTGGCGGCCGATTACATCAGGTCCCGCACCGGCGATCGGGCCGCGCTCGACGTCCGTGAGAAGCAGCCATCGGACTTCGTCAGCGAGGTGGATACCGGGGCCGAGTCGAGAATCCGCGAAGTGCTGGACCGAATGGTCCCTGGCGCCCTGGTGGTCGGGGAGGAGTTGTCGCCGACAGCGTCGATGACCGGAGACACCGTCTTTGTCGTCGATCCACTTGACGGGACGACGAATTTCCTCCACGGATTCCCGGCGTACGCCGTCTCGATAGGCGCGATGATGGCAGGGGAGGTGGTCGCGGGGGTGGTCCTCGACATTCCGCACGGGGAGTTGTTCACGGCGACGGCCGGCGGAGGCGCTTTCCGGGACGGACAGGCTATGCATGTCTCGCCGGTGCGCACCCCCTCCCGGGCCCTGGTGGGGACCGGCTTTCCCTTCAAGAACCTCGAGTTCCTGGCCGACTATGTGCAGCAATTCGAGCGCATCACCCGCGCACGGTCCGGCGTGCGACGAGCGGGGAGTGCCGCGCTGGACCTGGCATCGGTCGCGTGCGGGCGGTTTGATGCGTTCTGGGAGCTGCGCCTGGCGCCCTGGGACATCGCCGCCGGGCTCCTGTTGGTTCGGGAGGCCGGCGGTCGCGTGACCGACCTCGAGGGACGGGACATCATGCCGGCGACCGGTCCGGTCGTCGCCACCAACGAGCACCTGCACGAGTGGCTTCTGGATTGCCTGCGAGCCTGATGACGCGGCAGGATGGCAGCTACGCTCGCTGTGATCCGCAATGATCAGGTAGTTTGCAGTTTATCTCGAATCTCCCATCTCCCATCCAGTCTGTGAAACTTGTCGAATGTGTGCCCAACTTTTCGGAGGGCAGGGATAAGTCGGTGGTCGACGCCATTCGCACAGCCATCGCCGCCGTGGACGGTGTGGCGGTGCTCGACGTGTCGTCGGATGCCTCTCACAACCGCTCCGTCATCACGTTCGTCGCACCCGTGGATCGCGCCGTGGACGCCGCGCTCGCCGGCATGCGCGAGGCCGCGGCCCGGATCGACCTCACGAAGCATCAGGGAGAGCATCCCCGGATCGGCGCCACCGACGTGGTGCCGTTCGTTCCGCTCGAAGGCGCGACGATGGAAGACTGCGTCCTGCTCGCACGGACGTTAGGCGAGCGGGCCGCGAAGGAACTGGGCATCCCGGTCTATCTCTATGAACGCGCCGCAACGCGACCGGACCGCGTGAACCTTGCCGACGTTCGCCGCGGCGAATTCGAGGGCCTGCGGGCCGAGATCACGACCAGTGCGGCGCGGAAGCCTGATTTCGGCGACGCGATCATTCACCCCACCGCTGGGGCGACGGCGATCGGTGCGCGGCCGTTCCTGGTGGCATTCAACGTCTATCTCGGACCGGCCAGCAACATGCCAGTGGCGCGCGACGTCGCGCGCGCGGTCCGGTTTTCCACGGGCGGACTGCGCCACGTGAAGGCTCTCGCCCTCGAGGTCGAGGGACAGGCCCAGGTCTCGATGAATCTGGTCGACCTCGAGGGAACTCCCCTGCACCGCGCCTTCGAGATGGTTCGCATGGAGGCTGCGGCGCACGGCGTGTCGCCGACCTGGAGTGAGATCGTTGGTCTCGTGCCAGAACGCGCGCTGTACGAGACCGCGGCGCGCCACATCCAGTTGCAGGGGTTCACCCCTTCAATGGTTCTCGACCGGCGCGTTCGAGAAGCGGTATCCGGTGGCGAGACCGTCAGTGGCTTCACCGCCGCCGTGGCGTCGTCCACGCCGGCTCCCGGCGGCGGGTCGGTGGTGGCGCACGTTGGCGCACTCGGTGCGGCGCTGGCCCAGATGGTCGCGGGCCTTACGGTGGGAAGGAAGAAATACGCCTCGGTAGAACACGAGATGAAGGAACTCGGGCTCGAGGCGGCCAGGCTCGTCACTGAGCTTCAGGGACTTGTCGTACGTGACACCAAAGCGTATGAGGCCGTGACCACGGCGTACAAGCTGCCAAAAGAGACCGAAGAGCAGGTCGCGGTCAGAGCCGCCGCGATCGACAGCGCGCTCGTGTACGCGGCGCAGGTACCGCTCGAAACGGCGCAGGCATGCGCGCGGGTCGCCGAGCTGGCCGCGACAGCCGCTGTGAAAGGAAACATCAACGCGGCGTCGGACGCCGGCGTCGCCGCACTGTTGGCCGAGGCAGCCTGCCGAGGGGCGGCGTACAACGTGAGGATCAACGTGTCGTCGATGACGGACAAGTCGAAGGGTGCTGCCCTTGCCGCGCAAGCCGAGCGCGTGCTTGCCGCCGCGTCTCGTCATGCGGCGGCGGCGACCGCGGTGGTGGAGAGGAATATCTCCGCTTAGGCTCGAGGGTCGAGGCTTGAGGCCTGAGGCTCGAGGAAACCGAAGAGTCAGAAGCCCGAACCCTGTCCCCCACCTCGAGCCTCGAGCCTCGACCCTGCCTTCGCGAAGTCACGAGTCACGATACCGGTTGAGAATCGCATCGACCGCCGGGATGCCCGTCATTGGCGGGTCTACGGCTTCGACGTTCGCGCCCGCTGCCAGGAGCACCTCGAGCACCGCAGGATAGTCCACTCCCTTGTACGGATAGTTCAGCGCGCTGAAGACCGTGGAATCCAGCACGGTTCCGCCCCACACGTTCCGGACTTCGAGCGGTGCGCCTTTCGCGATCAGCATCTTCATGACATCGATCAGGCCAGCCGCCGACGCCCAGTGCAGCGCGGTCATCCGGTCCGCATCGGCGGCGGCAGGGTCGACTCCGAGATCGAGCAGATAGCGAGCGACCTCGGGGCGGGAGAAGCGGCAGGCCACCACGAGCGACAGTGCGATCTGCCCCGCCGCATCGGGCGGGATGCGGATCCAATGCGGGACCTTCAGCGGTTCCATTCGCGACAGGGTCGTGCGGTCGACAACAAGTTCGCGCACAAGGTCAAGCCGTCCCACCGCAGCCGCGAGGGACACGTTCGAGATCGTCGCGCCGCGCCGGACGATGGTATCGGCTGCATCCCGGTAACCGAAGGCGAGCGCCGTCGCCAATGGGGAGCTGTCGCCAGCCAGGCCGTCGATGGCGGCACCGTGGTCGAGAAGCACCTCGACCAGCGCCGACTGCAGGCCGGCGGCGGCGGGATGCGTGCTGGAGACCAGCAGGTTCATCGTCGTCTGGTAGAGATCCTTTCCATAGGTATCCGCCAGGGCGTCGACTGCGGCGCCGGCATCCAGCAGGCGCATTGCGACCTCGACGGCGTTAGGCGGCGTCTTCTGACGGAAGTCTTCCACGCCGTTCGCGGCCACGTAATGCAGCAGTGTGGCGTGATGCTTCCGCGCCGAATGCGTGCGGACGAGATCAGGGTCTTTCGCCAGCAGCTCATCGAGCCCGGCGAGGTTTCCCTCGACAACGGCATCGGCGGCACGCTCGAAATCGCTCCTGTCCGAATCCGCGCGCAGTCCCTCGATCTCGCGCGCGAACTCCGACCAGCTGTCATAGCTGTGAGCGCGGGCGATGAGATGCTGCGCGTCGGCAAGCGAGAACGTGGCGCCTTCGCTGTGGGCCTTCGCCACGCGGGCGGCGACTTCCTTCCGGAGGTCCTCGACGGCGCGGTCGAAGCTGTGCTGGACGAACGGCGTGACCTCGACACCGAGAACACGGGTCAGGGCCTGCAGCCAGTCGGCCGCCCATCGACGGACGGCGTCGGGGTCGCGGGAGTTGGCGGCGGTGGCGAGGGACTTGGCGCGCTTCCGATACTGATCGAGATCCGGGCGCGGCGGGAGCGGCAGAGTATCCATGGCGAATCTCCGTTCAATGCTCGCCTGTGGTCCGCCGACGTCAGGCTGAATGGAGGTTCGACGATCGATTGTCCATCAGTGGGTGGGCATGGCCCTTTCCGCGGACGGGATGCGCCCCTGGCGCTGATACACAGTACGAAGCTTGCCCGGCGGCGGACAAGGCTCTCGCCGCTTGTGGGTCGTGGGTCGAGGGTCGGGGCTCGAGGCTCGATCCTGCCCTTATTGCCACGCCGTGAGCACGCGCGGTCCGGCTTCTGTCACCGCCACCGTGTGCTCGAAGTGCGCCGAGCGCGAGCCGTCGAGCGTGACGATCGTCCACTTGTCCTTGAGCGTCCGCGTCGCCGACTTGCCGATGTTCACCATCGGCTCGATCGCGATGGTCAGGCCCGGAAGCAGCTTGGGACCCCGCTTCGGCGTTCCGTGATTTGGCACCTGCGGGTCCCCGTGGGGCTTGGAGCCCACGTAGTGCCCCACCAGGTCGTCCGCGGTCGTGTACCCAGCCGCCTTCACCACACCCTCGATGGCCGCCCCGATGTCGCCGATGTGGTTCCCCATTCGCGCCGCGTCGATCCCGGCCGCCAGGGCAGCCTTCGTCACGACCATCAATCGCGTTGAATCCTGATCGACCTCCCCCACAGGCACGGTGATCGCTGCGTCGGTGAAGTAACGCTCGAACTCCACGCCGAAGTCGAGCTTCAACAGGTCACCGTCCTTCAGGACGCGCTTTGGCGACGGGATGCCGTGCACGATCTCCTCGTTGATCGAGGTGCACACGCACCCCGGGAAGCCATACAGGCCCTTGAACGCCGGCTTGGCGCCGATGTGCGACCGGATGAAGTCCTCGGCGACCGCATCCAGCGCCTTGGTCGAGACGCCCTGTCGTACCTCTGACGACAGCCGCTCCAGCGTCGCCGCCAGGATCGCCCCGCCCCGCGCCATGATCTCGATCTCGCGCGGGGACTTGAGCGAGATCACCGGCCCACCCTGAGGGCCCCCAGGGCCCGTTGCAGGACGTTTTTTGTGGAACCCACCGCATTAATGGCGACGATGCGCGCCCCATCGCGACGATACCAGTCGATCACCGGCGCGGTCTGGCGCTTGTACACCGCGAGCCGGTTCCGGACCGCGTCGGGTTCGTCGTCCTTCCGCCTGACGAGCTTTCCGCCGCACTTGTCGCACCTGGAGCCGGGCTCGCGCCCCGTGTAGGGCGTCTGGCACGATTCGCACACCGTGCGGCCGCTCAGCCGGCGCACGAGTTCCTCGTCAGGCAGCTCGAAGGACAGGACGGCGTCGAGTGGCCGTCCGAGTTCCTCCAGCACGCGCTGCAGGCCGGCCGCCTGGGGCTCGGTGCGGACCACGCCGTCGAGGATGGCTCCCTTGGCGGCTGCGGGGGCGCCTAACGCGTCCTTCATGATGCCGAGTATGACCTCGTCAGGCACCAGGTCACCGCGATCCATGGCGGCTTTGGCGGCCAGGCCCATCGGGGTGCCCTCGCGCACGGCGGACCGCAGCACGTCGCCGGTGGCGATCTTCGGGACACCGAGCTTCGCGGCGAGCAGGTCGCCCTGGGTGCCCTTGCCGGCTCCGGGCGGGCCGAGGAGGACGATCAACATGCGGGCAGCGGGCAGCGGGCAGAGGGCAGCGCAACGGCGGCGTCGAGAGCCGACCCTCTCGGGATGGTCTCGCTAACCGGGCCCTGTGCCCGCAGCCCGCTGCCCGCTGCCCGCATCAGAACCCACCCGTCCCCTGGCGTCCGCGGAACCTCACCCGGCCCTTCTTCATGAAGCCGTCGTATTTCCGGAGGAGCAGGTGCTGCTGCATCTGCGCCAGGCTGTCGAGCGCCACGCCGACCACGATCAGCAGCGAGGTGCCGCCAAACTGAAACGGCACGTTGATCCAGTTGGCGATGATCACCGGCATCAGCGCGATCGCCGTCAGGAACATGGCGCCGGGAAGCGTTATGCGCGTGACCACCTGGTCGATGTAGTCCGCCGTCTTGGACCCGGGCTTCACGCCGGGAATGAACCCGCCCTGCTTCCGCAGGTTCTCGGCGAGATCGATCGGGTTGAAGATGATCGACGTGTAGAAGTACGTGAAGAACATGATCAGGACAGCCGACAGCAGGATGTAGAGCCACGTGCCGGGCATGAACAGCTCGGCCATCCGCTGCGCCGTCGGGTTCTGGCTGAACTGCGCCACCGCGCCGGGCACGACAATCACCGACTGCGCGAAGATGATGGGCATCACCCCGGCGGAATTGATGCGGAGCGGGATGAAGTTCCGCGCCGCTTCGCGCATGCGACCGCGACCGACTGTTCGTTGTGGTATCTGGATCAGCACCCGTCGCGCGGCCAGCGTCATGGCGACGACCGCCGCCACCACCGCAAGCATCAGAATGCCGAACATCAGCAGGGAGAAGAGGCCGATGGCACCGGTGCTCACGAACCGGAACGTGCTGATGATGCTCGGCCAGAATCCGACCACGATGGAGAAGTAGATCATGAGACTGGCCCCGTTGCCGAGGCCGCGCTCGGTGATCTGCTCGCCCAGCCACATCACGAAGACGGCGCCTGTCGTCAGAAAAAGCGCCATCTGTACCTTGAACCAGAATCCCGGCGTGGCCACCGCGCCCTGCAGCGACTCCGTGAAGATCGCAAAGCCCCACGCCTGGACGACGGCCAGAATCACGGTGCCATAGCGGGTCCATTGCTGGACGCGCTTCCGGCCGTCCTCGTCCTTGTTCATCTTCTCGATCGTCGGGACCACGGCGCCGGCGATCTGCACGAAGATCGACGCCGAGATATACGGCATGATGCCCAGCGCGAACACGGTCGCCCGGGAGAGCTGTCCCCCGACAAACATGTCGTAGAGACCGAGCAGGCCCCCGCCCCCCTGGTTCTGGAAGAAATCCGTGATGGCGATGACATCCACGCCGGGCGCCGTCACCACCGAGCCCAGGCGATAGATCGCCAGGCACATCAACGTGAACTTGATCTTCTCCCACAGCTCCGGCGTCTTGTAGATGTTCGCCAGGGCCGCAGCGGGGTTCGCCTGTGCCATGCGTTACTCCTCGACGCGGCCGCCCGCCGCTTCGATGCGGGACCGCGCGCCGGCGCTGACCTTCACGCCGCGCACGACGACGGCGCGCGACAGCTCGCCGTTGCCAAGGATCTTGGGCGGACCCTTGCGGAGTTTGATGACGCCGGCCTCGGCCAGCGCTTCACGCGTGACTTCTGCACCCTCAGGCACCGCCGCCAGGTCCTCGAGCGACACGACCTGCGATTCCACGCGGAACGGGTTGGTGAAACCGCGCTTCGGGATGCGGCGCGTGATCTTCATCTGGCCGCCCTCGAAGCCGGGCTTGCCGCCACCCGGCCCACCGTGCCCAGCGCGCGCCATCGAGCCCTTGTGTCCCTTGCCGGACGTCTTTCCCCTGCCCGACCCGGGCCCGCGGCCCAGTCGCTTGCGATCGCGATGCGATCCCGGCGCCGGCGAAAGGTTGTGTAGTCCGATCTTCTGGTCCTTAGCCACGATCATCACTCCTTCTCGGGCGCCACCGTGACCAGGTGGCGCACCTTGTTGACCTGTCCGCGCAGCGCGGCCGAGTCGTTATGTACGACGGAAGCCTGGTGATGCCGCAGTCCGAGCGACTTCAGGACCAGGCGCATGCGCCAGGAATGTCCGATGCCGCTCCGCACCTGCGTGATGCGAACCTTGCCGTCGGTGGGCGCCTCGCGCTTGGGCGTTACCTTCGGCCCGCGCGTGGGATGCCACACGAATGTTCTAGGCATGCGCCGCCTCCTTGCCGCGGGCGCGTGAACGATACGGAATCGACGCCGGCTCCATGCCGCGCTCACGCGCGATCTGGTCGACCGTCGTCAGGCTGCCAAGGCCGTTGATCGTCGCCCGCACGAGGTTGTGCGGATTCGTCGATCCCAGGCTCTTGGTCAGGATGTCAGCGATCCCCGCGCATTCCATCACGGCACGGACCGCGCCGCCCGCGATGACACCAGCGCCCGGGGCGGCCGGCTTCATGAAGACCCGCCCGGCGCCGTGATGACCCACGATCTCGTGCGGGATGGTCGAACCGGTGAGCGGAATCGTCACCATGCTGCGACGCGCGCCGTCGACGGCCTTGCGCACCGCCTCGGAGACTTCGTTGGCCTTGCCCGTCGCGAAGCCGACGCGGCCCTTGCCGTCGCCGACCGCCACGAGCGCGTTGAACGAGAAGCGCCGGCCGCCCTTCACGACCTTGGCGACGCGGTTGATCGCGACCACGTTCTCGAGGAGGTCGGATCCTTCGCGCGCCTGCTGGTCGCCGCCGCGTCCACCGCGGCCGCCGTCGCGACCGCCTTCGCGGCCACCACGTCCGCCGCCGGCCTCGCCGCCACGCCCGGGGCCGCGGCCACCGGGACCGCCTGGTCCGCCGCGACCGCGTGGGCCACCACCACGCCCGCCGCCACCACGGCCACCGCCGCCGCCGCGACCGCTCCTGGCGCTGCCAGGCCCGCCGCCACCACCCCCACCGCCCACACCGCCCCCACCGCCGCTTGTACCTGTCGGATTCTCAGCCATGTCAGAACTCCAGTCCGCCCTCGCGGGCGCCGTCGGCCAGCGCCTTCACGCGGCCGTGGTACCGGTATCCAGCGCGGTCGAAGACGATCTTCGACACGCCCGATTCCTTCGCGCGCGCAGCGATCCGCTTGCCCACCTCGGTCGCGCGCTGCGTCTTCGTCCCCTCGATCCCCTGGTCGGACATCGCCATCAGCGTGTGACGCTTGTCGTCGTCGACGATCTGCGCCGCGATGTGCTTGAGCGAGCGATACACGACCAGCCGCGGGCGCTCGCCGGTGCCCGCGAGATGATTGCGTACCCGCACGTGGCGACGACGCCTGCGCTCCGCGTTGTTGCGCGGGATTCCGATCTTTGCCATTTACTTGCCTCCCGCCTTGCCCGCCTTCCGGCGGACCTTCTCGCCAATGTACTTGATGCCTTTCCCCTTGTACGGTTCCGGCTTGCGCAGCGAACGGATTTCCGCCGCCACCTGACCGACGATCTCCTTGTCCGCGCCTTCGACCAGAACCTGCGTGGGCTGCGGCGCGGTCAACTTGATCCCCTTTGGCGCCTTGAACTCGATGGTGTGCGAGTAACCCAGCGAGAACAGGAGTCCGTATGGCTTCAGTTCCGCCTTGTAGCCCACACCCGTGATCTCGAGCTGCTTCTGGTATCCCTTGGTGACGCCCTCGACCATGTTGGCGATGAGCGCGCGTGAGAGACCATGCAGCGCCTTCTGACTGGCCTCTTCACTCGAGCGCGACGCCACCACCTTGTCTCCCTCGAGGCCAAACGAGATTCCCTCGGGAAACTTCCTGGTCAGTTCTCCCTTCGGCCCCTTCACCGATACGGTGGATCCGTCGATGTTGACGGTCACACCGCCGGGAACAGGGACCGGCATCCTGCCGATTCGCGACATGGCTTCGGCCTCCGCTACCAGATGAGGGCGAGCAACTCGCCCCCGGTGTGGGCCCGGCGTGCCTGGGCGTCCGACATCAGTCCGCTGGACGTGCTCAGGATGGCCATCCCGAGTCCGTTGCGCACGCGCGGGATCTCCGTGAACCCGACGTAGCGGCGGAGACCCGGCGTCGAGACGCGGCGCATCTCGCGGATCACCGGCTGGCCGCCTGCATAACGAAGGATCACGCGCAGCACGCGCGGTCCGGTTTCACCATCGAGCACGCGGAAATCCTGAATGAAGTTGTGCTCCTTCAGGATCTTGGCGATTTCGACTTTCAGTTTGGACGACGGCATGTCGACACGGCGGTGCTTCGATCCGCAGGCATTGCGGATCCGCGTCAACATGTCGGCGATGGGATCGGTCATGGTCATCGATTCATTTTCCTCGTTCCTCTCGTATCCGGATTCCGGACGCTGAGGAAAGTCATTCGTGATTCGTTAGCGTGACTCGTGACTGGTGACTCGTGACTCGGCACTTCAAGGACACACCGGCAGGCCGAGTCAGGAATCACGACTCACGAATCACCAGCTGGCCTTCCTCACTCCCGGCAAGAACCCGTTGAGCGCCATGTCGCGCAGCGCGATGCGCGAGAGCCCGAAGAATCCCTCGACCCCTCGTGGCCGCCCGGACATCGAGCACCGGTTCCGGATGCGAATGGGTGCCGAGTTGCGGGGCAGCGCGCGCAGCTTGGCATACGCCGCCGCCCGCTGCTCCGGGTTCGTCTTCGGGTTCTTCACGATCGCGACCAGTTCCTGGCGCTTGGTGAAATACTTCGCCGCCAGCTTCTTCCGTCGCTCGTTTCTCACGACTACCGATGTCTTCGCCATGTCTCGTTAGGAATCAGTTGCCCGTTAACCGCTGTCCTTTGCCCTCTTTGTCATCGCCCCGGAACGGCATGCCGAGCTCGCGCAGCAGCGCCAGCGCGTGGTCATCCCGCCCCGCGGTCGTGACGATCGTGATGTCCATCCCGTGAATCTGCTCGACCATGTCGAAGTTGATCTCCGGGAAGATCATCTGCTCCTTCACGCCGACTGAATAGTTGCCGCGACCGTCGAACGAGCGCGTGCTCAGCCCGCGGAAGTCGCGGATGCGCGGCACCGTGGCGCTGATGAACCGGTCCAGGAACTCCCACATGCGCGCGCCACGCAGCGTGACCGCCGCCCCGATCTCCTGGCCCTGCCGGAGCCCGTAGTTGGCGATCGACTTCTTGGCGCGTTTCCGAACCGGACGCTGCCCGGTGATGATCGACAGCTCCTCGACCACCGTGTCGAGCAGCTTCGGCTGCTTGATCGCCTCGCCCAGGCCGACGTTCAGCACGATTTTCTCGAGCGACGGCGCTTCGTGCGTGTTGGAGAACCCGAACTGCTTCATCAGCTTCGGCTTCACCGTCGACCGATAGTGTTCGCGCAGGCGCGGCGGCGGAACCGGGAGGTCCCGGCCCGCATGCGGCGTCTTGGAAATCATCGACTTCCGCTCGCCGCCTCCGCCCTTCTGGGCCTTGGGCGCGCCGCCGCCGGACTTTGCCGGAGCGCCGCCGCCACCACCACCCTTCTTTTCTTTCTCTTTCTCTTCCTTAGCCATAACGACAAACCATGTCTCGAGTTCGTAAGACAGCGACTACTCAGCAATCAGCCCTGCGCCCTCAGCCAACCAGCCGTCAGCACCCACCAATCAGCACTATCGGGTTCTCGGAATGGCATCCCCGCTCTTGGCGCTGATGCGCTCTTTCGTCCCATCGTCGTCGATCCGCCGGCGGACGCGCGTTGGCGCGCCCGACTTCGGGTCGAGCAGCATGACGTTCGAGTGGTGGACCGGAGCCGGCATCTCCATGATCTGGCTCTGTTCCTCCGCGCGACGCGCCTTGCGGTGACGCTTCACGATGTTGATCCCCTCGATCGTCACCCGCCCCGTCTTGGTGAACACGCGGAGGATCTTCCCTTCCTTGCCGGCATCCTCGCCGCGCATCACGCGGACCGTGTCGCCCTTCGTGACCGGCATGAACACCCGCTCGGCCTTCCGCGCGTGACGCTTGGCGTATCGTCCCGATTCCTTCTTGCGCTGGACCAGGCGGCGCATGCTAGATGACCTCCGGAGCCAGCGACACGATCTTCATGTACCGGCGCTCGCGCAGCTCACGCGCCACCGGGCCGAAGATGCGGGTCGCCTTGGGCTCACCCTGCTCGTTGATGATCACGACCGCGTTCTCGTCGAAACGGATGTAGCTCCCGTCCTTGCGGCGGGTCTCCTTCACCGTGCGCACGACCACCGCCCGTGCCACCTCGGACTTCTTCACGGTACCGTTCGGCAGCGCGTCCTTCACGGTCACGATCACCGTGTCGCCCAGCCCCGCGTACCGGCGGCGCGTGCCGCCCAGCACCCGGATGACGAGCGCGCGCTTGGCGCCCGAGTTGTCCGCCACGCGGACCATGCTTTCCTGTTGGATCATCGCTCCATGCTCCTAACGGGCGCGGTCGACGATCTCGACCACGCGCCATCGCTTGTCCTTCGACAACGGGCGCGTCTCCATGATGCGCACCGTGTCGCCGGTCTTCGCGTCGTTCGCCTCGTCATGCGCTTTCACCTTCGTGGAGCGCTTTACGATCTTGCCGTATTGCGGGTGCGCGAAGCGGCGCTCGATGCGGACCACCACCGTCTTCTGCATCTTGTCGCTCACCACGACACCCAGGCGCACCTTGCGCGCGCTGCGCGCTGGCGCGGCGGGCTGGTTGTTCGTCGTCATGCTTTCGGCCATGTCCCGTTCTTCCTCGCGTTAGCGGCCTGACGTCGTCAGGGCGCGTTCCCGCAGCACCGTGTTCAGGCGCGCGATGTCCTTGCGCAGCACCCGCAGCCGGAGCGGATCCTCCAGCGGCTGGGTCGCCCCGCGAAAGCGCAGGCGAAAGCGCTCCTCTTCCAGTTCGGTGATGCGGGCGCGGATGTCCACGTCCGTCAACTCGCGGATATCATCCACCTGCATTGGCTTAGCCATTGGTCGGCGCCTCCTCGCGAGCCAGGAACTTCGACCGCACCGAGATCTTCGCGGCCGCCAGCGCCATCGCCTTCTCGGCGATCTCGCGCGTCACACCCTCGAGCTCGAACAGCACGCGCCCCGGCTTCACCACGGCCACCCAACCCTCGGGCGAGCCCTTGCCCTTCCCCATGCGCGTCTCGGCCGGCTTTTTCGTGATCGGCTTGTCCGGGAAGATGCGGATCCAGACCTTGCCGCCACGCTTGATGTGACGCGTCAGCGCCACGCGCGCGGCCTCGATCTGCCGGTTGGTGATCCACCCGGGTTCCAGCGCCTGCAATCCGTAGGTGCCGAACGAAATCTCGGCCCCGCGGGTCGCCAGACCCCTGGTGCGTCCCTTGAACATCTTCCGGAATTTTACTCGCTTCGGACTCAGCATAACTCGTGACTAGTGACTCGTGACTGATGACTCGGCACTGACGTTGCTTCGCACGCTTTGCGCTTTGCGCACCAGCTAAACGCCGGTGGAGTAGGTTTTTCCTCGACGGTCGTCGACGACCTCTCCCTTGAACATCCACACCTTCACGCCAATCGCGCCGAACGTCGTGCGCGCCGTCGACGTCGCGTAGTCGATGTCCGCTCGCAGCGTGTGGAGAGGCACCCGGCCTTCGTGGTAGCCCTCGACCCGCGCGATTTCCGCGCCGCCCAACCGGCCGCTGCACTTGATCTTGATCCCCTGGGCGCCCATGCGCATCGCACTCTGCACCGCGCGCTTCATCGCGCGCCGGAACGAAATGCGCTGCGCCAGCTGGTTCGCGACGTTGTCCGCCACGAGCTGCGCGTCCACCTCGGGGCGCTTGATCTCCTCGACGTTGATCCCGACTTCCTTGCCGCTCAACTGCGCGAGTTCGTCACGCAGCTTGTCGACCTCGGCGCCTTTCTTCCCGATGACCACGCCCGGCCGGCCGGTGTGCACGGTCACGACGACCTTGCCCGGCTTGCGCTCGATGTGGATGTCGGCGATGGCGGCGTGCTCGAGGCGCGTCTTGAGGTACTTCCGCAGCAGGTCGTCTTCCTTGACGAGCCTCGGATAGTCCTTCGACGCGAACCAGCGCGAGCGCCACTGCTTGGTGACGCCAAGTCGGAAGCCGATCGGATTTACTTTCTGTCCCATTAGCGTTCGTCCCTCGCGGCGACGACAATCTCGATGTGACTGGTGCGTTTCTGGATCGGCGTGGCGCGTCCCTGCGCGGCCGGCATGAACCGCTTGAGCTTCGGTCCTTCGTTCACGATCGCGTGCGTGATGTAGAGCGTGTCGACGTCGACGGAATCTCCGGTCTGCCGCGCCGCCTGCTCAGCGTTCGCCACGGCCGAATTCAGCACCTTCGCGATCTGCAGCGCCGCATGCTTCTTGGAGAACTTCAGCAGCGCCAGTGCCTCATTCACGCCCATGCCGCGGATCTGGTCGATGACCAGCCGCATCTTATAGGGCGATTGCCGAGCCGTACGCTGGATGGCGCGCGCCTGTGTTGCCGCCATGGCTTACTTCCCTCCCTTGGGCGGCGCTGCGGGGGCGGCGGCTGGCGCCGCCGCGGGCGCGCCCGACGGACCACCCGGGCCGCGTCCCGCCGGCATCGGCGCGGCGGCCGACCTCTCGGCCGCGGCCCGCGCTCCGGTGTGGCCACGGAACAGCCGCGTCGGCGCGAACTCGCCCAGCCGGTGGCCGACCATGTTCTCGGTCACGTACACGGGAATGAACTTGTTCCCGTTATGCACGGCGAACGTATGCCCCACGAAATCGGGGAGCACTGTGCTGGCGCGAGACCAGGTCTTGATGACGCGCTTCTCGTTGCGCGCGTTCAGTCCCGCCACCTTGGTCAGGAGACTTTCGTGAACGAAGGGACCTTTCTTTACCGAACGGGACATGATGCGATCTCAGGTTTGCGTCTAGAATCCGCTCACGGTCGCTTTGCCGCGCTTGCGGCCGCGCACCATCAGCTTCTGCGACGGCTTCTTCAGGTTGCGCGTCTTGATGCCTTCCTTCTTGCCCCACGGGCTCACCACGTTCCGTCCGCCGCGCGTGCGGCCGCCGTGCGGGTGATCCACCGGGTTCATGACCTCGCCACGCACCTTGGGCCGCTTGCCCAGCCAGCGGTTCTTGCCGGCCTTGCCCTTGGACATCAGTTCGTGCTCGGCGTTCCCGACCTCGCCAATCGTCGCCAGGCAGCGGCCGTGCACGCGCCGCATTTCCGTCGACGCCAGGCGCAGCGTCACGTATTCACCTTCCTTCGCCACCACTTCGGCCGACATGCCGGCCGAGCGCGCCATCTGGCCGCCCTTGCCCGGATGCAGCTCGATGCAGTGGATGAACGTGCCTAACGGCATCTCCTTGAGCGGGAGCGCGTTCCCGGTGCGGACGTCCGAGCCCGGGCCCGACACGATGGAATCGCCCACCGACAGCCCTTTCGGGTGCAGGATGTAGCGCTTCTCGCCATCGGCGTATTCCACCAGCGCGATGCGCGCCGAGCGATTCGGGTCGTACTCGATCTCCTTCACGGTCGCGACCACGCCGAACCGTTCGCGCCTGAAGTCGATCTTGCGGTACATGCGCTTGTGCCCCCCGCCCCGGCGACGCACCGCAATGTGTCCATGATTATCACGCCCGCCCGACTTCTTGATCGGCTCCAGCAGGGACTTCTCCGGCGTCGTCCGCGTGATCTCGGCGAAATCCGAGATCGAACGGAAGCGCGTTCCCTTGGTGACCGGCTTGAACTGTCGAATGCCCATGGTCGGCTCAGCCCTCGAATCCGTAGCCTTCGATCGTGTCGCCTTCACGGAGCGTCACGATTGCCTTTTTCCAGTTCGGGCGTTGACCGGCGGCACCCCGGCCGACACGCCGCGTCTTGCCGCGCGCGTTCATCGTCCAGACCCCGGTCACCTTCACCCCGAACAGCCGCTCGATCGCCTGTCGGATCGCCGGCTTGGTCGCGTCGGTGGCGACCTCGAACACGTATTCACCGCGCGCCTGATAGGCCGCCGAGGTGCGCTCGGTGACGATCGGGCGGACGATGGTGCGATGCAGCGTTGACATGGCCTACTTCCCCTTCTTCTTCGGCGCGGAAGCGGGACGTGTCCCCTTCTTCGCCGCTGAGGTCTTTGACTTCGCCGCCCGCTTCTTCGGGGCCGACTTGGCCTTGGCCGCGGCCTTCTTCGCGGGAGCCTTTGCCTTGGCGGCCGGCTTGGCGGACTTCTTCGCCGCCTTCGGCTCGACGTCCGGCTTCGCTTTCGCCCGGCGCGCGACCGGCGCCGACTCCTTCTCGGCCACCGGCGCCAGCGTCTGGCCGATCGCCGTCGCCTCGATCAGCACGACGTCGGACCAGAGCAGGTGGTACGTGGACACATCCGAGTACGGCAGCACTTCCACGCGCTGCAGATTCCGGCCGCTGAGATACACGTTAGGCCTGGCACCGTCGGTGAGGATCAGCACCTTCTGACCGTTCACGCCCATCCGCTGCAGGAGGCCGGCCAGCACGCTGGTCTTCGGCGTCTCGTACGTGAACTTGTCGATCACGTAGACCGCATTCTCGCGCGCCCTGGTGTTGAACGCGCTCCGGCGCGCCAGCGCCCGCATCTTCTTCGGCACCTTCTGGTCGTAGCTGCGCGGATGCGGACCGAAGACCGTGCCACCGCCGGGCCACAGCGGCGAACGGATCGAGCCCGCGCGCGCGCGACCCGTGCCCTTCTGCCGCCACGGCTTCTGGTTGCCGCCGATGACGAAACCGCGCGTCTTGGTGGCCGCGTTTCCTTCGCGCTGGTTGGCCCTGAAGGCCGTCACCACGCGGTGCATCACCGGCATGTTCACGACACCGTCGAACACCTCGGCGGGAAGCCTGACTTCCTCCCGCGGGGTGCCTAACGCCGTGAACGCCGCTGCCTGAAAGGTCGTATCGGACATGATCAGCCCTGCTGCTTGCGAACGAGCACGATGCCGTTGGTCGGACCGGCGACCGGGCCGCGGATGTAGAGGAGGTGGCGCTCGGCGTCGATCTTCTCGACGCGGAGGTTGATCTGCGTGTGGCGCTTGTTGCCATACTGCCCCGGCATCTTCTTGCCCTTGATGACGCGGGACGGATCGGTGCCGGCGCCCACCGAGCCCGGCTTGCGGTGCTTCGTGTTGCCGTGCGTGTTGGCGCCGCCGCCGAAGTTCCAGCGCTTCACCACGCCCTGGAAGCCGCGCCCCTTGCTCGTCCCGGTCACTTTCACGTGCTCACCGACGGCGAAGATGCTCAGGTCGACGTGGTCGCCGAGCTTGAGGCTCACCCCCTCGCCATCGCTCCGCGCGTTCGGTCCATCGTCCAGCCGGAACGAGCGCAGCACCCGCGGGACGTAGTCGAGGCCGGCCTTCTTGGCGTGGCCGACTTCGGCGTTAGGCGCGCGCCGACCGCGCGGCCGGTGCTCGCCTTTCTTCGAGGCACGCGCCACGCGCTGACGGCCGTAGCCGAGCTCCACGGCGGCGTACCCGACCGTCGCCGG
>DATCIJ010000163.1:0-20457 GCA_036507855.1 Gemmatimonadaceae bacterium
GTCAGGGGTGGAATTACGACGCGTGGGTCGGGCCCTTCTATCCGCACGGCACCAGGCCGATCGATTTCCTCCGCGTCTATGCGCGCGCGTTCGACACGGTCGAAGTCGACTCCACCTTTTACGCCATTCCCGCGCCGCGAACGCTCCGCGATTGGGCCGACCGGGTCCCCGACGATTTTCAGTTCGCGCTCAAGCTCCCGCAGGAGATCACGCACGAGAACCGGCTCAGGAATGTGGCGCCCGCGATGGAGCAGTTCTTCGAGCGGGCACGGGAACTCGGTCCCAAGCTCGGACCCGTGCTCGTCCAGCTCGGGCCCGACTTCGCGCCATCCGAGCTGCCGGCACTGGCGACTTTCCTTCCGGCGTTGCCGCGCGACGTGCGCGTCGCGGTGGAGTTCCGCCAGCGCGGCTGGATTCACGACGGCGTGCTCGCCCTTCTCGCCGAGCATAACGTGGCGCTGGCGCTGACCGACGCGAGGTGGATCCCGCGCAAGACGATGCTCGCGCTGGCCGAGCGTCCGACAGCGGATTTCATGTACATCCGGTGGATGGGTCCGGACCGGGAACTGGTCGACTACTCGAGGGTCCAGGTGGATCGGTCGAGAGAAATCGAAGCGTGGGCGAAGATCATTCCGGCCATCGCCGCCCGCATCGCTGTCTACGGCTATTTCAACAACCACTTCGCGGGGCACAGCCCGGCTTCCGTTCGAGACCTCCAGCTGCGACTCGGATTGCCGGTTGTCGATCCGTCGCAGCTTGGTGAGCAGCTTTCCCTTTTCTAGGGAACGAGCCGGAATGAGCATCAGCAGAGCGACGGTCTTCTTTGGCGCATTTGCCGTAGCGGTGTCGCTCGGCTGCGTCAGGCTCGGATTCTGGCAACTCGAGCGATTGAGCGAACGTCGGGCGTCGAATGCCCTGGTGATGGCCAGGCTGGCCGAAGCCGCCGTGCCGCTCCAGCGATTGCCGCACAACTCAACCGTCCGGTTCCGACGGGCCACCGCAAGAGGCACATACGACTTCGAGAATGAATTCGTGGTGACTTCGCGTTCCCGACATGGTTCACCCGGGGTGCATGTCATCACGCCGCTTCGGATGTCAACCAATGACACCGCGCTGCTCGTGAACCGCGGCTGGGCGTACAGCCCCGACGGCATGCGTGTCGACCTGGCGTTGTTTCGTGAGGATTCGATCGCTGTCGTGGACGGATTCGTCGAGGAGTATTCGGCTGCGGAGGGTCCAGTCGCGACGCCAAGTGTGGAGCGCGCCGTGAGGCGACTCGACCGTGACTCCATTGCGGCTCGCGTGCCCTATCCGCTGGCCGCCATGGTGCTCGTCCAACAGCTGGATTCGGGCGAGGCCACCGCGGTTGACCGGGGGACGCCGGTGCGCGTCGAACCGCCACCGCTGGACGAGGGACCACATCGCGCGTACGCCATTCAGTGGTTCGCCTTCGCCATCGTGGGCATCGTCGGCACATTCCTTGTACTGCAGCGCGACCGGATGCGGAGAACCAGCCGGGGCACCAATCCGGGGTGACGCGGTAACTTCCATACGGCTACCGGGCCACACAGCCGTTTCACGCTTCATCGCCCCGACCGCCATCCATGTCAACATCCCAGACCCTCGCCACGGAACGCGAGGCTCGCGAAACCGCCGAGCAGGCGCGCGAGACCGAATGGGAGCACCCGAGTTTCGTCCGCGAACTGTTCCTCGGACGATTCCGGCTCGACCTCATTCACCCGCATCCCGAACAGCACGATCCTGACGAGACCGCGCGCGCGGCGGACTTCCTCGGCAGGCTGCGCGCGGTCCTGGATCAGACTGATTCGGATGAGATCGACCGCGCGGGTGAGATCCCGGAGTCGGTGGTGCAGGCGCTCCGCGACATTGGCGCATTCGGCATCAAGATCCCGCGGGAGTACGGAGGACTCGGCCTCTCGCAGATGACGTACATCAGGGCGCTGGAACTCATCACGTCGCAGGATGGAAGCCTTACCGCGCTTATCTCGGCCAGTCAGTCCATCGGTGTTCCGCAGCCCCTGAAACTGTTCGGCACCGACGAGCAGAAACGCCGCTTCTTCCCGCGCCTGGCCAAAGGCGCCATCAGCGCGTTCGCGTTGACTGAAGTCGACGCTGGATCCGATCCGGCGAACATGTCAACCACGGCGACGCCGTCGGAGGATGGTTCGCATTTCATCCTGAACGGCGAGAAACTCTGGTGCACCAACGGGACGCGCGCGGACCTCTTCGTCGTCATGGCGCGCACGCCCGACCAGGTGCTGCCTGACGGCAAGAAGCGGAAGCAAATCACGGCTTTCATTGTCGAAGGCACGGCCCCGGGCATCGAAGTGGTCCATCGCTGTCGTTTCATGGGGCTCCGGGCGATGGAGAATGGACTTATTCGTTTCAGGAACGTTCGGGTCCCGCGCGAGAACATCCTGTGGGGTGAGGGCAAGGGACTCAAGCTGGCGCTCATCACACTGAACACCGGACGCCTGACGCTTCCGGCCAGCGCGGTTGGAGGATCGAAGGCGATGCTGCGGATCGCGCGCGAGTGGGCGTCGACGCGCGTGCAGTGGGGCCAGCCGGTCGGCAAGCACGACGCCATCGCCAACAAGATCGGCCGCATGGCTGCCGACACGTTCGCCATGGAGGCGGTGGCCGAGTTGTCCACCGCGCTCTACGAACAAGGCGGCTACGATATCCGTCTCGAAGCCGCGATCGCCAAGATGTGGAATACCGAGATGGGATGGCGAATCGTCGATGAGACGCTGCAGATCCGCGGCGGGCGAGGATACGAGACAGCCGATTCATTGCGCGGTCGCGGCGAGCCGCCGATCGCGGTGGAACGCGCCATGCGCGATTCGCGGATCAACCTGATCTTCGAGGGGACATCGGAGATCATGCGGCTCTTCATCGCCCGCGAAGCGGTCGACCATCACTTCGAGCTTGCGTTTCCGATCGTGAACCCGGAAAGCACCATGCGGCAGCGGCTGGCGGGGCTGAAGCGCTCGGCGCCGTTCTACGCGGTGTGGTATCCGTCGCGGTGGCTGGGCGCGTTGCGCCCGGCAGTTTACGCGGAGTTCGGAATGCTGGCGCGTCACTTGCGTTTCGCCGACCGGGCGACGAACAAGCTGGGGCGCGCGCTGTTCCACGCGATGGTGCGGCACGGGGCGAAGCTCGAGCGACGGCAGATGATACTGTTCCGCGCGGTGGACATCGGCGCCGAGTTGTATGCGATCGCTGCGGCCTGTGTCCGCGCGAGAATGCTGGCGAAGCGTGGACAGGTCGCGGCCGGGCGACTGGCGGATGTCTTCTGTCGTGAGGCCAGGGTGCGGATTCGCCGGTCGTTCGCGTCTCTGGACGGGAAGAACGACACCGCGCACTACCGGCTGGCCCAGGAAGTCCTGCGCGGCGAGCACGCCTGGCTGGAGGAGGGCATCATGGCCCCGCCATCCTCGGCCGCTCCACTTGATCAGCAGGAACGTCCGTCAGAGCGCGTGGCGCGACAGCCAGCCGGTGTTGAACGTTAGGCGCTTCTTCCGGGCCTGGCAGTCAGCCTTTCGCGCTTCGTTGTAATACCAGAACCGCAGTGGCGATCAGGCTGCCGCCGACCACGGTCTGTATCGTGATTGGCTGACCCAGCACCAGGGCGGCAAGCATCGCGACAAAGAACGGCTCCGCGGTCGTGACGATCGCGGCATGGACCGGTCCGAGCACCTCCAGTCCACGCAGGAAAAGTGTGAAGGCCAGCGCCGTGCTGACGATGCCAAGCCCCAGCATGTAGAGCCAGGAAATTGGCGCCGATGGAATCGACAGGTCGCGCATGACGAGCGCGGCGACCAGGAAGATCAGTGTCGCACCTATGGCGACCCACGAGGTGGCCACCACCGCGCTCACCCCGGCTCGCAAACGATCGATCAGTGGAATGAACAGCGCGTAGACGAGGGCGGCCGAAAGGGCGAGTCCCGCGCCTAACGGATGCACCGCCTGGCTGCCGGGCCAACCCACCATGACAGCCACTCCGCCGAACGACAGCGCCAGCGAGAACAAGCGCGAGCCGGTGAGCGGTTCCGTGCGGAGCAGCGCCGCGCGCAGGGCGACCCACGCCGGAAACGTGTAGAACAGGAACACCAGCATGGCCGCCGGGATGTACGCCAGCGCCGAGAGACTCAGGAACGCGATCAAGGCCTGGCCCAGGCCGCCGATGCCGGCCAACTGCATCACGCGCGCGCGAGGCAACCGCATGGCCGTGAAGCCGCCGGCCACTGGAATGAGAACGAGGCTCGCGAAGACGTATCGGCCGGTCATCGCGGTCAGCAACGACGTCCCGGCGTTTGCCAGCAGGGTCGTGAAGATCGCGATTGTCGAGAACCCGAGCGCCGCGCCGATCAGCGACAGCGTGGCGATCCCGCGACCGGACGTGCGACTCACGCAATCCCGAGCAACTGTCGCGCCACCGTGAAGTAGACGATGATGCCGGTCACGTCGACGACCGAGGAAACGAACGGCGACGATGCTACCGCGGGATCGAAGCCCACGCGCCGGAGCAGCAGCGGCAGCATGGAACCGACCACTGTCCCGACCACGACGACCAGCACGAGCGAGAGCGCTACCACCACGGGGAACGTCGTGCCGTTGCCGGTAAACCAGGCGCGGGCAAGGCCGATCACCCCAAGGCACGCGCCCAGAACCAGGCCCTGCCCGAGTTCGCGCCAGAGCACGCGGAGCGCGTCGCCCATCTCCACGTCGCCGACGGCCAGCGCTCGCGTAATCAGCGACGCGGACTGTGAACCCGAGTTGCCACCCGAACTGATGATGAGCGGAATGAACGCGGTCAGGAACAGGGCCTGCGACAGCGTCTGTTCATACGCATGGAGCGCCGTGCTCGTGAACATCTCGCCAACGAAGAGCACCACCAGCCACACCACCCGCCGGCGCGCCACGTCCCAGAAGCCCGAGATGAAATACGGGTCCTCGAGCGGTTGCACGGCGCCCAGCTTCTGCACGTCCTCGGTCTGCTCTTCGACGATGGCATCGATGACGTCGTCCACGGTGATCACGACGACAATGCGACCGAAGCCATCCACTACTGGCACCGAGACGAGGTCGTACTCCGACGTGATCCGCGCAACCTCGGCGCGATGCGCGGACGTCTGTACCGAGACGATTTCCGAATGCATCACGTCAGCCACACTCGCGCCGTCCGGCGCCGCCACCAGCTCACGCAGCGACATCACGCCGACGAGTTTCCCGTCCGGATCGACCACATAGATCGCGTGCATCGACTCGCGTCGTGCCGATCGCGCGGCCGCGCGCACCTGTGACAAGGCCGCTTCAATGCTGAGCGACTGCTCCACGGAGACGAGCTCCGTGGTCATCAGGCCGCCGGCAGTGTCCGGCTCATACTGCAGCAGTCTCTCCGTCTCCTGCCGCGCCTGGTCGGGCAGGTCAGAGAGGATCTCGTCCGCCGTCTTTTCCTCGAGCGTCTCGAGTACGTCCGCTCGATCGTCCGGCGTCATCTGCGAGATGATCTCGGCGGCCTGCTCGGAGGAGACATGCTCGAGGAACTCGGCGCGGAGCTCCTCGTCGAGGTATTCGATGACCTGAGCCGCGCGGTTCGGAGGCAGCGCACGGAGGAAGTCGCCAACGCGCTTGGACGGCATCGCCTCGACGACATTGGCGAGATCGGCGGCGTGCATCTCCTCGGTCTCTGCCGCGAGGTCGCCCGGTGCTTCTTCCAGCAGGGCGAGAATGTCAGGAACGAGGAGCGCCGCGATCGGGCGGTCTGACTTGTGCTGAGCTGGTGTCATACGTCACGTCCTGCCAAGGGGCCGAGGCCCGGAGAGCCGAGGCTCGGAGGCTTGCGAAGCGGAGGCGTTGGCGCGCGCAAGTTACGGGTGTCGTCAGGCGTCAACAAGGACGCCCTGTCACGATTGCCAACCCTTCATGGGTCGGCGTTGTCCCACTCACGTCGCGCGGGGGGCGGGGGTTCACGGCACGATGGTAAGCTCCCCGCTGCAACACTCGTGACTCGTGACTCGTGACTCGGCACAGCGGCGCGGTTCGCCAAATCGAGTCCGCTCTGATCGGTACGCAGTCTATCTCAGATCTCCCATCTCACATCCGTTCTTGCAATGCGACGTCATCTTGTAGTCCTGGCCGCCTTTCTGTTCGCCGCACCAGCTGGGGCCCAGCAACTCGTCAGGCGCGACGGCGCCGCAACCACGGCCGTCCGTCCCTTGGCGACGACCATTGCCACCGCGATTCGGGCGCCTTCGTCACCGCAGATAGACGGCCTCGACACCGACGCGCTCTGGCGCGACGCGCCATTGGTCGACGCTTTCCGGCAGTTCGACCCCAAGGAAGACACTGAGCCAACGCTGCGGTCCGAAGCGCGGTTCGCGTACGACGACCGGAATCTCTACGTGCTCGTGCGCGCGTTCGACCCCAGGCCCGACAGCATCATGGCGCTGCTGTCCCGGCGCGATGAGCGCACGCAGTCGGACTACATCCGCGTCATCGTGGATTCGTACCACGACCGCCGGACCGGCTACCAGTTCATGGTCAATCCGGCCGGCGTCAAGCGCGACATCTACCTGTACAACGACGTCAACGAGGACGTCTCGTGGGACGCGGTCTGGGACGTCAAGACCTCGATTGACTCGCTCGGGTGGCTGGCCGAGTTCCGCATTCCGCTGAGTCAGCTGCGCTACCCGAAGAAGGAATCGCACACGTTCGGTGTGGCCGTGCACCGTGAGGTCGGGCGCACCAACGAGCGTTCGAGCTGGCCGGTGTGGCGCCGCTCACAGTCCGGTCTCGCGTCGCAGCTCGGCGAGGTGCAGGGAATCACCGGCATCTCCAGCCCGCGCCGCCTGGAGGTCATGCCGTACTCGGTCCAGTCAAACTCCAGCGTTGCTCGTGCCGGCGACTTCGCGCGCACGCAGCGCGGTACCATGGGCGCCGATATCAAGTACGGACTGTCGTCCAACCTCACGCTCGATGCGGCGATCAACCCCGACTTCGGTCAGGTCGAGGCCGATCCCTCGGTCCTGAATCTCTCCGCCTTCGAGCAGTTCTTCGGCGAGAGGCGCCCGTTCTTCCTCGAAGGCACGGGGATCTTCCGCTTCGATCAGGACTGCAACGACGGCGAGTGCACGGGCCTCTTCTACTCGCGTCGCATCGGGAGAGCGCCGCAGCTCGGATTCCTCAGTACCGACTTCAACGCGGTTCCCACGTCGAGTACCATCCTCGGCGCCGCCAAGATCACCGGACGGCTGGGCAACGGCCTGTCGCTCGGCATCCTGAATGCGATGACCGATCGCGAACTGGTCGGCGGCGACCTCGAAGTGGAGCCGCGAACGAACTATTTCGTCACGCGTCTCAACCAGGACCTGCGCGGCGGGAGGAGCGGCATCGGGGCGATTCTCACCGCGGTGAACCGCGATCTCGACGCATCGGCCGAACCGTACCTTCGGAGCGCCGCGTATACCGCCGGGATCGATGCCCGCCATCGCTTCGGTCCGGGAGGGAACTTCCAACTGAGCGGCAACGCCGTCGGCAGTCTCGTTCGGGGATCGGAGGAGGCAATCGCGGCCACGCAACGCAGCTCTGTTCACTACTACCAGCGTCCGGGCGACGATCTCGAGTACGATCCGACGCGGACTGACCTCAGCGGCTACGCGCTCAACGTGGGCCTCAACAAGAACGGCGGTGGCATCACCCGCTTCTGGACGGGCGGCTGGTACAAGTCGCCCGGTCTCGAGATCAACGACGTCGGCTTCATGACCAACGTCAACAACATGGGCTGGTCCAACTGGTTCGCATTTGTCTTCCAGGAGCCGAAGGCGTTCTACCGGCGTCTGCAGATCAACTTCAACCAGTGGAACTCGTTCATGGTCGACGGCACGAACGCCGGCGTCGGCGGCAACATCAATACGAACGTCACGTTCAAGAACATGTGGTTCATGTACGCGGGCATGGGTGGTGAACGCGCCTCCGTCTGCGGCTCATGCCTGCGTGGCGGCCCGTACCTGAACGAGGACGCAAACCTGAACAGCTGGTTCGGATTCTCCGGCGATTCACGCAAATCCATCGTGCCTGGACTGAGCACCTGGTACAACCGGCGCGATGGCGGCGAGTCGTTCAACTACGGCCTGAACCCGTACTTCAACATCCGGGTCGCCAGCCGCTTCTCCGGGCAGCTTGGCCTCACGTACCAGAAGAATGTCGATGACCGTCAGTGGATGAGGAACTTCGGCACCATCGGCAGCGACACGACGCATTACACGGTCGGGCACCTCGCGCAGCAGACACTGAACCTCAATGCGCGACTCAACTTCACCGCGTCGCCGACGCTGTCGCTGCAGTTCTATGGCTCGCCGTTCGTTTCCGTCGGTGAATACAGCGACTGGCGCGAGGTTTCGGCGCCGCGCCATGCACTGTACGCGGATCGCTATCGTCCCTTCACGCTGGGCGGCGATCCGGGTGCGTACGACTTCAACTTCAAGCAGTTCCGGTCGAACCTGGTGATGCGCTGGGAGTACCGGCCGGGCTCGACGCTCTTCCTGGTCTGGGGACAAGGCCGCGAGCAGGGCAATCAGGACCTGGGGAATTTCCGCGGGTGGCGCGATTACCAGAACCTGTTCTCGGCCCACCCGGCGAACACGTTCCTGGTGAAGGCGAGTTACTGGTTCTCCTTGTAGCGATCGCTGCTTGCTGATCGCTGATCGCTGATCGCTGATCGCTGATCGCTGCTCAGGACTTGACACCGGTCGCGATTGAATGCTACCGTAGTAGCACACCTATGCTACTGGAGTAGCACTGCATGTCCGCCGCCAGACGCACCCCGACTCCTCCCAATCCTCTCGATGTCGGCCGCCGGGAGCGGCAGATCATCGAGATCGTGTACCGGCTCGGCCGGGCCTCCGTCTCTGAGGTCCTCGAGGCGCTTCCGAATCCACCGACGTATTCCGCCGTAAGGGCGATGCTGGGCAAGCTGCGCGACAAGGGTCACCTCACTCAGGAAGTGGATGGCCCCCGGTATCTCTACCGGCCTGCTGTGCCCGCTGAGCGTGCACGAAAGACGGCGATGAAGCAGCTTGTGGACACGTTCTTCGATGGCTCGGCTGACCGCGCCGTGGTGGCGCTGGCCAACCTCTCTGATGCCGACCTCGACCCCGATCGGCTGGACGCGCTCGCGAAGCGTATCCGCGCGGCACGACAGGAGGGACGATAATGACGAGCTTCGCCTGGCTGCCCGATGCCGCGTGGCGCGGCGCCCTCCTGCTGTCATTCGCCCTTGTCTTCGCGAGGCTGCTCAAGTCGCAGCCGGCGGCGGTCCGACACGTGCTCTGGACGGGAGCGCTCGCCGGGGTGATGGCCATGCCGATCCTTTCGATCATCGCCCCGATGCGGTTGCCGGTCGCCGTGCCGCCGCGCGTTCTCGACATCGCGGCACCGGTTTCCCCCGTCGCTCCGTCAGGCGGCTCGAACCTGGTTGCCGAGTCGGAACGCGACCGGAAAGACCCCGCACGCGCGACACCCGCGCTCGAACCTGATCTGACGCCGGCTCGAGTGGCGGCGAGCGGTCCATCATGGTTCCAGCGAATGAGCGTCATCGAGTGGGCGGTCGCCCTCTGGATGGTGGGCGTTCTGTTCTTTTCGGCCAGATTGGCCGCCGGATTCCTGGCGCTGGCAAGGATGCGGCGCGGCGGGCGGGCGCCGGCTGACGATGCCGTCGGCGAACTGGCCGAAGCGTGCGCGGCGCGACTCGGCGTGCACGCCCTACCGCGCGTGATCGTGAGCTCGAGGATCGCGATGCCCTGCACGGCCGGGTGGATCCGGCCGGTGATCCTCCTGCCTGACGAGTACGCGTCCTGGTCGCGCGAACGGCTCGAGGTCGTCCTGCTCCACGAGCTGAGTCATATCCGGCGGATGGACATCGTTCCGCACGTGCTCTCCGAGATCGCTCGCGTCATCTACTGGTTCAACCCGCTGGTGTGGCTGGCGGCGGCGCGCCTTCGTTCCGAGGCTGAGCGGGCGACCGATGATCGTGTCGTGCACGCGGGCGCCAAGCCGTCCGAGTACGCCGCGCACCTGCTCGAGATCGTGCGCCAGGCGCGGCCCATGTGGCACCCGGCGCCTCTGATGCCGCTGGCTCGCCGCAGCGAGTTCGAGGGTCGCATGCTGGCGATCCTGGAGTCGGGTGGCAATCTCGCCAGCACGCGATGGGCGCTGGGCACCGTCGTGCTGATCGCCGGACTCAGCCTGGGTGTCGCCTCCATGGAGGGCGCTCCGGCAAGCCGACCCGGCGACGACCCGGCGTCGGGAACGGAAGCAGCGACCGTCGTACCAGACGGGAATCGCACGCAGGACCCGCCCGACGCGCCCCCCCGCGTGTCCGCCCAGCAGAGCGGCGAACGCGACTCGGCCATCGGCGCGCTGGCCGACGCGCTCCGTGATCCCGTGGCCTCGGTTCGCCAGGCGGCCGCCGAAGCGTTAGGCGGCACGAAGGACAGCGTGGCCGTTCGCGCGCTCATGGAGGTCCTGCGGACCGACGAGAGCCCGCTGGTCAGGCGCAGTGCCGCCTGGTCCCTTGGCGAGATCGGGGACGCGCAGGCGATTTCGGCGCTGGCCGAGGCGCTCACGCGCGACCGGGACACGGAGGTGCGGAAAAACGCCGCCGCCGCCCTCGGTCACATCGACAACCCGCGCGCCACGTCCGCGCTCACGACGGCGCTCGAGCGCGACGCCGAGGTCTCGGTCCGCATCGAGGCGGCCGAGGCCCTCGCCAGCATCGAGGACCCGGCCGCCATCGATGCGCTCATACGCGTGCTCGATCGCGATGACGACCCCGGTGTTCGCACGGCGGTCATCGAGGCCATCGACAACATGGAAAGCTCCCGGGCGGTGCCGGCGGTCAGCCGCGCGCTTCGTGATGGCAACGCGGAAGTTCGTCGAGCCGCCGCCGAGGCGCTGGGATCGATGGATGACAACGACGCGGTGCCCCCGCTCATGGCGATCGTCCGCGACGCGGACAACGAAGTCCGGCGCGCCGTCGTCCACGCGCTGGGGAACCTGAGCGACCGACGCGCGCTGCCTGCGTTCGTTGGGGCGTTGGCCGACGCGGACGTCGAGGTTCGGCGCGCGGCCGCGGAAGCATTCGGCAATCTCGAGAACCTCCGCACAGCGCCGCCCGAACTGATCCGCGCCATGGAGGACCGCGATGCCGAGGTCCGGCACTCGGTGGCACACGCACTGGGTCACATTGGCGATCCCGATGCCGTGCGCGCCCTCGTCGCGCACGTGACCGACCCCAGTGTCGAAGTGCGGCAGGCGGTCGTGGAAGCGTTCGAGGAGTTCGATGACCCGGCGGTAACCGCCGCACTCCGCACCGCGCTCAAGGACACCGATCCCGAAGTCAGGCAGCAGGCCGCGAAGGCGCTCGGCAACAGGAGCAGGTCCAAATGAGCGCGGCGCGGACGGTCATGACGCTCGCGGCGGTGGCGGTACTGGTGCCGCTGGCGCTGCGGGCGCGTGAAGGTGGAACGGCGCGCGCCAGCCTGGTCTCAAACGCGAAGGTCACTGCGGACGACCCACAGGCGGATCCGGCCGACCTGCGAGCGTATCTCGATGGTATTCGCGGCGCCAACGCCATTCAATGCGAGATCATCCTCTCGTCGTTCAACTCCTGGAGCTCGAGCCGGGTCCCTGATCGTGACAGCGTGGCGTGGAAGGTGAGCACGGTGATCCACCGCCGCATCGCATCGGCGGAGTTGGTTCCCGACCTGGCCACCGCGATGCGCTCGGGCGACGACTGCGCGTCGCGTGCCGCGGCGCGGTTGCTTGGGCGCAGCGGGCTGGCGAGGGCGCGGGCGGAGCTCCTGTCGGCACTCGGGGATGCGAACGCGCAAGTGAGACGACTGGCGGCGATCGGAATCGGGTTCAGCGACGATTCCACCGCGAGCAACCAGCTCGTGCGCGCACTGGCTGATCGCGACGCCGGCGTGCGGGCGGCGGCCGCCTGGGCGTTGGGAGCGGTGAATTAGGGCGGGTTGCGGGTAGCGGGTGGGAATCGCATACCCGCGACCCGAAACCCGCCACCCACTTTCGTCGCTCCTGACGCTCCACGAGTTTTCGGACTGACCCCCGAAAACCCGCCCACTATGAAAGTCGCGTTCCTCGGACTCGGTGCGATCGGCGCACCGATGGCTCGTCACCTCGCGCCGCGATACACACTGTCCGTCTGGAACCGGACTGCCACGCGCTCGGCGGAGTTCGCCAAAGAGACGACTGCGCGAGCCGCAAGCTCTCCGGCCGACGCCGTACGTGGCGCTGTCGTCGCGATCACGTGCCTTCCCACGTCGCGCGAGGTCGAATCGCTGCTCGACGGCGAGGGCGGAATGCTGGGAGCGTTCGACCGCGGCGCCACGCTCGTCGACTGCACGTCCGGTGACCCCGCGACTTCGCGGCGCATTGCGGCCAGGCTGGCCGAGCGAGGCGTGGGGTTCATCGATGCTCCGGTGAGCGGTGGCGTGTCGGGAGCGGTGAAGGGCATCCTGACGATCATGTGCGGCGGCGACGAGGCGACCATGGCGAGAGCCCGTCCCATCCTGGAAGCCTTCGGCGAGAAGATCGTGCTGTGCGGCCCCATTGGCGCGGGACATGCCGTGAAGGCCGTCAACCAGGCAATGCTCGGCGTCCACATCTGGTCGCTTGCGGAGGGACTCGTCGCACTGCAGAAGGCCGGCGTCTCGACCGCGACGGCGCTCGACGTGATCAATTCCTCGAGCGGGAGATCGAATACGTCGATGAACCTGTTCCCCGAGCGCGTCATGACGCGGGCGTTCCCGCGCACGTTCCGCCTGGCGCTCATGGACAAGGACGTGCGGATTGCGGCCGACTTCGCCCGCGAACACGGCGTGACTTCGCCGCTCCTGCAGCTGGCTTCCGAACTGCTGCGCGAGGCGCGTCGCGAGCTTGGCGAAGAGGCCGATCACGTTGAGACGGTTCAGGTCCTCGAGAGGTGGGCCGGTGTTCAGCTGGGAAAGACGCCATGACCACGACTGAGGCCAGAGGCCAGAAGCCAGAGGCCAGAGGGGAGCGCGCCCTGCTCTCGTCACTCCTCGCACCGGTGCGCAGCCAGTTTCCCGCGCTGGAGCGAATTCACAACGGGCAGCCGGTCGCGTATTTCGATGGTCCGGGTGGAACGCAGGTGCCGCACCGGGTGGTGGACGCGATGGCGGAATACCTGTACCACCACAACGCGAACACGCACTGGAGTTACCCAACCAGCGCCGAGACCGATTCGGCGATTCAGGACTCGCGGATCGCGGTATCGGACTTCATCAACGCGTCACCGCAGGAGGTGGTCTTCGGGAACAACATGACCACCATCACGTTCCACGTGTCCCGTGCGTTAGGCAGGACGTGGGGTCCGGGTGACGAAGTGGTAGTGACTGAGCTGGACCATCACGCCAACATCGCGCCCTGGCAGGCCCTGGCGCGTGAGCGGGGCATCACGATCCGCTCGGTGCCGTTCTCCGTTGAAACGGGGACACTCGACTGGGCGGCGCTGGAGCGGGCGATCACGCCTCGCACGAGGCTTCTGGCGATTGGCGCGGCATCCAACGCGCTGGGCACGATCACCGACGTGGCGGCGGCAGGGGCGCTGGCGCACGCGGTCGGGGCGCTGGTCTTCGTCGATGCGGTTCACTACGCCGCGCACGGGCTCATCGACGTCCGGCTCGCCAACTGCGATTTCCTGTCATGCTCGGCCTACAAGTTCTACGGGCCGCACGCCGGGTTTCTCTTCGGAAAGTTCGACCTGCTGTCGCGGCTCGACGTGCCCAAGCTCGATCCCGCGCCGGACGAGGCACCCGAGAGGCTGGAGACGGGGACCCAGAATCACGAGGGGATCGTGGGCACCGGCGCCGCCGTGGATTTCATTGCTTCCATTGGATCGGGCCAGTCGCGACGCCAACGGATCGTGACGGCCATGGGCGTGCTGCACGCTCACGGCGACGAGCTCGTCAGGCGGATGTGGGATGGACTCGGCGCCATTCCTGGCGTGCGGCGCTACGGACCCGCCCCCGGCGAGTCGCGCACGCCCACCGTGTCGTTCGTTCTCGATTCTGTGCCTTCCGAGGCCGTTGCGGTCGCGCTTGCGACACAGGGAGTGTTCGTGTCGCACGGCGATTTCTACGCGTCCACGGTCATCGAACGACTCGGCCACGCCGCCGACGGCGTTGTTCGCGCCGGCTGCGCCTGTTACACGACCGCGGGTGAAGTGGACCGGCTGCTCGAGGGTGTCGCCGCGGTGGCCGGCGGTGGACGATGACACGACCGACGACCGGCCGGTTGACGCGGACGGTGAAGGAATCTCAGCACGAGACGTCGGAAATCATGATGCCAGGACATGCCAACAACCTCGGACATGTCTTCGGCGGCGTTGTATTGGCCATGATGGACAAGGCCGCTGCCGTGTCGGCGATCAGGCATTCACGCTCGAGTTGCGTGACGGCGTCCATCGATCGTGTAGACTTCAGGGAGCCGATCTACCTGGGCGACCTGGTTGTGATGCATGCGAGCGTGAACTACGTGGGACGGACTTCGATGGAAGTGGGCATCCGGGTCGAGGCCGAGGATCTCCTTTCGGGAAAGCGACGTCACACCAACTCGTGCTACATGACGTTCGTGGCCGTCGATCAGAAAGGGCGCCCGGTTGAGGTGCCCGACTTGAAGCCCGAGTCTACCGAAGAAATCCGGCGCTATCAGGCGGCGATTGAGCGCCGGCGTCGCCGGCTCGAAGAGCGCGAGCAGGAGGAGAAGGCGTCTCGCGAGGACAGGGCATGAGCGACGCTTCGACAGGAGAGGGCTCGAACAACGCCGCGGCACGGACGTTCACCGTGGAGCAGGCCAATAGCATGCTCCCTCTCGTCAGGCGCATCGTTCGTGACATCGTCGATGCGCACCAGGCCTGGTCGCGCGCGGTGCAATCGTACGAGACGGCGGCCACCTGGACCCGCGCCGATTCGCCCTCGAGCCAACTGGTAACGCTGGAGGCGGAAGTGCGGCGCCTCGCAGCGGAAATCGAGGGATACCTCGTCGAACTGCGAGAACTGAGCGTCGACTTCAAGGGATTCGAGCAGGGCCTCGTGGATTTTCCCGGCGAACGTGACGGGCGAGTGGTTTGCCTCTGTTGGAAGCTGGACGAGGATGAGGTGAGGTTCTGGCACGAAGTGTCTGACGGTTATGCGGGAAGGCAAGCGATTTGCGATTAGCGATCAGCGATCAGCGACCAACATTGAGCATGCGCGAATACCAATCACCCGACGGGCTGACGTGGAAGGTGGACGTACGGCTTCCGAGCCATAGCAGCGCGATGCTGATCTTTCAGCACCCCGACGGTCGATCGTCGGCGGGTGATCGTTATGCGTGGATCAATTCACCGACTACGACCGACCTGCGAGAGCGTCTTTCGGCGAAATCGCTGTTGGATTCGTTGAGTGACGACGACCTGGGCCGGCTGTTCCGCCGCAGCATGATGGTGAGCGCGGCGAGATCTGGCGGCGCGGGATACCCTGATCGCTGATCGCTGATCGCTGATCGCTGATCGCTGATCGCTGATCGCTCATCGCTCATCGCTCATCGCTCATCGCTCATCGCTGTCTCGAAACGGCACCTCTATTTCCATTCCGTCGCGCGCCACGCGAGTCTCGGGAAACACCGACTTCGCTTCCTCCTCCAGCTCCACCGCTTCCCGGGCATACCTGGCGGACACGTGTGTAAGGACCAACTGGCGGACTCCGGCCATCTTGGCGACCTGAGCCGCTTCGCGGGCCGTGGAATGCCCGGTCTCGACGGCTCGATCGGCCTCTTCGTCGCCGAAGGTGGACTCGTGGACGAGCAGGTCCGCCCCTTCGGCGGCCACGATGGTCGCGGCGCAAGGTCGTGTGTCGCCAGTGATTACGACTCGCCGACCGGGGCGGGTTTCACCCACCAGTGACGACGGTTCGACGATCCGTCCGTCTTCCAGGGTCACGGATTCTCCGCGGTGGAGACGCCCCCAGAGCGGTCCCTCTGGAATGCCGAGCTCAGCCGCGCGCTCGGGATTGAAGCGCCCCAGCCGCTGCGGTTCGACCAGCGCGTAGCCCAGGGACGGCGGGCCGCGGTGATCCATCGCGAAGGTATGGATGAGATAGCCCTTTCGGGGAATTGCGTCACCGGCGGTGAGTTCGCGAATATCGAGGCCGAACGCGAGACGCTCCGATCCAAACGATTCAGCGCGTCTGAGCATTCTCTCGGCACCGACCGGCCCCCAGAGTCGCAGCGGGTCAGTGCGACCTTGCAGTGACATGGTGCGCAGGAGTCCCACGATGCCGAGCAGGTGATCGGTGTGAAAGTGAGTGAAGAAGATGTCGTCGATATTGAAGGTGATCCCGTAGCGCATCATCTGGCGCTGCGTTCCTTCACCGCAATCGAACAGGAACGCTTCTCCCTCGCGGAGGAGCGCGATGGAAGAAACGTTGCGTTCAACGGTTGGTCGTGCGGCGGAAGTGCCTAGGAATCGCAGACATAGCGGCATGGGGGTCAAATATAGTAACTCGATTGTTACGTTCTTCCCTGCGAAGAAGATTGACGCTTTCTCAGATATGTGTGATCCATGTTCCAGACGTACTCCAGAGCTCGATCCATCTTTTTCGCGTGAGGAGGAACATTGGCTGGCGACTGTGCGCCAGCACCGTGCCGGATCGAATGACCGGTACGAATTCACCCGACTTCATTGCCTGTGGGAGGGTCTATGAGCGGGAAGAGCAAAAGAGGGTTCGCGTCGATGGATCCCTCGCGGCAGCGGGATATCGCGAGCAAGGGCGGGAAGGCCGCGCATGCAAAGGGAACGGCGCACGAGTGGTCGGCTGACGAGGCGCGTCGCGCCGGGAGGAAGGGTGGGGAGGTCGTGAGTCGTGATCGTGCTCACATGGAAGCCATCGGCCGGGCGGGTGGCGAGGCCCGGGGACGCGCGCGTCAGGTCGCAGCGCAGCAGAACGGGAATGGTGCCGCGGGACGCTACCAGGATCGCGAGGCATCCGTATCCGTGAGTCGCGAAGGTCTTCCATCGTTGACACGCTCGCCGCTGGGGTCGGGACGGCCGACGCTGGGCGCAGCTGAACTTCCGTAGGTCCGGAATCGGCAGGCTGCGGTCGCGCACCATGGCGCCGCAGCCGCCGCCGACTCCGTTCGCGGGCAGCGGGTCGCGGGCAGCGGGTCGCGGGCAGCGGGTTGTTCGGGCCACGTCCACGTAACGGGAAGCGGTGCGGCGTGTTACATGGAACTTCCTGGCTCGTCCTGTGTTGGATTGGTTGACTTCCGGCCTGACACTGCTAGCTTTCGTGTCGACGGTCCGGCCCCGCCAAGAGCGGGGTCGTGTCGTTAAAGCCGGAGTGCGACCGGGTTAACGAGTGGTGTGGCGCGCTCCAATTGCGGGGCTGTAGCTCAGCTGGGAGAGCGCTGCAATCGCACTGCAGAGGCCAGGGGTTCGACTCCCCTCAGCTCCATAGGTTTTCCTGGATTAACGAGCCGGCCGCCGTCCGGTAGGACGTAGAGTTCCAATGGCGGTGTGCACGGCGAATCCGGGAGAATCCCCAAGTGACACAGTCCGCTGCCGGCTGATGCTGGCGGCGCTTTTCTTTTTGGTGGATGTGAGAAGGGAGATGTGAAATAAACCGCACGGCGATCGCTTTCTGATCGCTGATCGCTGATCGCTGCTCTATTCCCGGGTCACATCTCTTCTCAGCGCTTCAAACATCTCGTAGAGGAACAGGTTCTCCTCGAGTTCGGTGCGCCCCGAGAAGTCACCGAAGGCGTTGGCGCCCAGGCGGCCGAGCCAGCGCATGATGGCGCTTTCGCTGACCGCGAGCCGGGCATGACGCTCGCTGATGGTCTGGGCGGCGAGGTCGCTCCGGACGCCTAACGACAGCTCGGCGCCGCGTCCCTCAAATGGCCGTCGCAGCGGCTTCTTGATCAGCTTGTCCACCGCCAGCGGGAAATGCCATTCGGGCTCGCGGCGGAATCGTATCGTCCAGGCCCGCCGCTGTTCGGTGCGCTCGATGATGAAATCGGCGACGATGTTCGTGGCGCCGAGCCGGAACATGCGGTACTTCAACGAGACGTCGACCAGCAGACGCAGCGAATCGGGCATCGGCGAGGCCGATGCGTCCAGCGACACCATCCGGTGATTGCGCGATCGCAGTCGCATAACGAGCTCGCCGTCGCGACCGGTCGCGTCGAGGAACTGGCGACCCGCCTGGTCGGTAATCTGGAGGCGGTAGATCGACGGCATGATGTACTTCGAGACGAAAGTCGCGAAATACGGATAGCGAGGGCGCAACCTGTCGGGGCGGAAGCGGACCGCGAGCGTGGTCGTTGTTGCTCCAGCGTTGTGCGCCGTGCGGAGCGAGTCGATACTCAACAGTTGGGCGAGATGGCGACCCGTTTCCGGAAACGTGCTGACCGCGTCGGACAGTGCCTCGTCAGGCGTGCGTCCCTCGGCCGCCGTGAGGGTCGCCATGATGACCGCGCCGATGGCGGCCGGCGTGGCGGTGCCGATCGCGTGATCGACCATGGTGAACCATTCGTACTCGCCGCCGCCGAGCCATTTGAGGTTGAGCGCGTGGCGCTGGTCGCCGAGCGCGCGCGGGTGAGGTGCCTGACGATTGGCCGTGAAGGTGTAGCGGTTACCGGTGAATGCGGCGCCGACCAGGAGCGTGCGTGAACTGTCGGCCGGGAAGACGTTCCAGAGTGCGGTGTCCCGGTAGAGTCGCGAGGGGATGAGCGCGTATTGGCCCATCAGGTTGCGGGAGCGGTTGAAGTTCGAGTCGCGGGTGACCTGGTAGAAGCGGAACGCGAACGCGGCGAAGGTGTTTTCGGCGACGTGACGGGCGTATGCCGGATCGGCGCCGAAGGCGTCGATCGAGGCGCGACAGGACGCGCTGGCGGCGAGGAGGAGGGTGGCCAAACCGGCTGCGGCCAGCGGGTTGCGTGTGCGTCGCAAAGGACTGTGCTGCCAGAGGTTACAGGGTTTCGGAGGGGTTGCCGCAACGGGGGAGTCGGGGTAAGTTGCGTACCCCGATCCGGGCTTTGAAGCTAGTGCCCGATTGGTGGTGAAGCTTGGAACGGCACTAGCGTACCGGTGCGGGTGAACTGCCCCTTGGTGTAACTGGCAACACGTCTGACTCTGGATCAGAAGAGTCCTGGTTCGAGCCCAGGAGGGGCAACTTGACCGGCAGGCTGTACGCCTGTCGGTCTTCGTTTGCCCGCCCGTCTCGGTCGCTCGCTTTGGCTTCGCGGTCAAGCCCAGGAGGGGCAACTAAAGGCAGTTGCAAGAGTTTACGTCAGAAGGGCCGCTTAACCGAGCGGCCTTTCTCTCAACAATGTGTGCGGACTGTGTGCGGGATCTCGTCACCTGAACTCTGGAGCGAAAGGTGGTGTATGACCCGTAGTACCGCGTGGTGACCTGCCCCTTGTCGGGATGTGGACCAGGACCCGTAGGACTCCAGCGGGTCGGCGGTCTCGGTGCCGGCGGTGGGGCCCTCGGACTTGTCGGGTAGGTCACCACCTTCGCAGCGCGGTCATACGTCAGCCGCACCAGCGCGACGGGATTCCGCGCGTAGTACCGCGCGAGCCGGATCGCAATCGGCCATGTTCTGGCGAGTCGCGCGATCGCGGAGCGAACCGAGTTGTCCTTCGTTCTGTGAGCGGTCGGCCCGAGCGACCACGGGCCGGTGGTGGGATGTTCGGGCAGTGTGGGTGTGGTTGGCGCTGACCGGGGTCGACCGCCGTGGGCACGACCAACCCGTGTTGTCCGGTGCGGTTGCACGCGTTGGCGGCACAGGCGACCGGCCAAGCGCTGCGGCGGCAGTCGAACCCGAAACAACTGCTGCCTTGCAGGCTAACACCGGGCTGTGGGACTACGGTGGCGGCTTCGCAGCGTTTGTTGAATCTGACCGAGCGCCTTCGCCGAGGCTGAGAGTCAGGCTGTGGCCTGGATGAACAGGGATCGCTGGAGGTTGTGCCCCGACGCGGCGTCGGGACGGAGCGCCGGAGGCTTCGCCGTCTTTCCGATTTCGGCGGGGTGGGATAGCGTAGAGTGAGGGCGGTGCACCTGGGGGCGGATCGGTTACCGCAACCGGTGTCGTCGAAAACCAAGTTAGGCTGATTCAGAACTCTGGCGTTTGATTGGCCGGGCAATTTGGTGGGAGCGTGTGGTTGGAACGGGCGGCGCGCACGAGCCTCGGTGTCGGGTGCGGGTCTCCAAAGGCCACGAGCGCCCGTTCGGGTAACGCCTCCATGCGGGGCGCGCCGTCCGTAATCGACTCTGGTGGCACTCCACCGTGTCGGTGCGTCGCGGGCAATCCGACGGCCTTGCTCGCGTTGCCGCTTCGGCGCAGCTTCCGT
>DATCIJ010000164.1:0-4793 GCA_036507855.1 Gemmatimonadaceae bacterium
TCAGGCAATGCCCGACACGGCGCCTGGACGTGTGCCGTAGCCTGACATATGGGCGGACGACCACATCTGCGTCCCCAGCCCAGGTTCCGCTTCCGGAGAGTCGCGCATGCCGAAGATACTCGTGCCGCTGGACGGCTCCGCCTTCGCCGAGCGTGCCATCGAAACGGCGCGTGCCATTGCCGCGCAGCGGAACGCCGCTCTCGAGTTTGTCGCGGTCCATGCACCCGAGACTCCGCCGTCCCGGACTGGCGGCGCTCCTGTTCGCGACCCACGAATGGACGCCGAATCTCGCGCGAGCCTGCTCGACTACATCAATCGCATCGAAACGGCGGAACGGGCGCGCAGTACGTTCCCGGTCATGGCGGCATTCCGCGAAGGCGCGGCGGCGGATGAAGTGGTCGCGCAGGCGACATCGGGTGGCGCGAGTCTCGTGGTGATGACGACCCATGGCCGCGGCGGAGTCGACCGGCTGTGGCTGGGAAGCGTGGCGGACCGCGTGATCCGCTCAGCGACGGTGCCCGTGTTGCTCGTCCGGCACCGGGATTCGACCGCCGGCTGGCCACCGGAGCGGACGGTCGTGGCCGTCGCAGGAGCGGACGAGGACGAGCGAGTCATCGCCTCGGTGATCGACCTCGTTCCGATGTTACGTGCGAAGGTCACGCTCGCTCACGCCGTGCTTGCGGCGCCGATGATAGGGGCGCTGGATCCGGCAATCGGTCCGCCGCCTGACGAGATGGCCGGCCTGCCAGTGCCCGAGGTCAGCGACCGGCTCCACGCCGCCGAGCGATATCTCGAATGGATGGCCGGTCCACTTCGCGCTGGCGGTGCGGTCGTCGACACGCGGGTCCTGCGCGCTGGTTCCGCCGCGCGCGCGGTCCTGAACCTCGCGGAGGCCGACGAGGCAGACCTCATCGCCGTGGGCACGGCCGCCCGGGGGCCACTCGCGCGGATGTTCATGGGAAGCGTGGCGGACAAGATCGTGCGGTCAGCGTCCTGCAGTGTCCTGGTCTGTCCCGCAAAGCCGCGCCCGCAAGCGGAAACGAGGCTGTAGTGTGGGAGGAGAGGCGGGGATGGCGGGGCGCGTCGATGATCTTGTGCGTCATCCCCGACTGAATCACCTGACCCAGACAGTCGGGAGCTATGGCGGACGACCTCTGGTGGTCCGATGCGAAAGTCTCGTTCATCAGGATTCGTCGAAGTCTGGTACTCGGATGTGTCGGATGAGACGGATGCGGCGGATCGGCCATCCGCGGACTGCCGCCAACTGCGCTACGCTGATGGCGTCGCCAATGTGAAGATGATATGGATCCCTGCACGCCGACCGATGTTGAAAGATGGCACGGAGACCGGGGGGGCTGATTGGCCTCCAGCTCCATTTCGGCCCCGAGCCAAAGTCCCACCGCCTCATCTCCCCGAGGGCTCTGCAGAAATAGGGCGGGCTCCGTTTGATCCGTTCGATTCGGCGTATCCGATTTCCCCAACGCGACGAACCTGCGGTTCGCATTCACTGGCCGCGACACGTGCAATGCGGTGGACCGTGTTCGTCATGAACACCAATTCTGCATCATACCACCAAGATGAGCGGTCGTCGCGTCGCCATTGCGACGGTTTTTCCACGGCGGCTAATTGGTAGCGCTGACTCTCAGGTCTCCTTCTCACGACGCGCTGCCGCCCATGCCCACGGGTAAACCAGGGTTTCGCATTCTCCCGTCGCCGACCCGCCTGCCCGCGGATCTACTGGCGCGGTTTATCGGACTCGCTTCGTCGAACCTGGCCGACGCCATGGGGCGCTTCAACTTCATGGACTCGGCGATCCAATCGCGGTCCGCGTTGCCGCTGTGCGGGCTCGCCGTCACCGTCAATGCGCGCCCGGCTGACAACCTGATGGTCCACAAGGCCCTCAGCGTCGCGATGCCTGGCGACATCGTCGTGGTGAGCACCGGTGGAAACACGACGAGCGCCGTCTTCGGGGAGCTCATGTGCCACACGGCGACGGCCGCGCGACTCGGCGGCATCGTCGTCGACGGTGCGGTCAGGGACGTGGAGCGCATAACGGCGCTCGGGTTCCCGGCCTACTCCAGAAGCGTGAGCCCCGGCTCGTGCGACAAGGATGGTCCCGGCGAGATCAACGTCCCGATCAGTTGCGGTGGAACCGTCGTCTGCCCCGGAGACATCGTGGTCGGTGACGGTGACGGTGTCGCGGTCGTGCCGGCCAGGGATGCGTCCGAGGTATTGCACCTGGTCCATGCCCTGATGGAGCGCGAGACAAAGCGCATTGACGAGATCAGCGGCGGTGTCCTGTTCAAGCCCGATATCGATGACGCCCTGAGAAAGCACGGGATCATCGAGTGATCGCGGGGACGCGCCCGTGAAGGCATCGGAACACCTGCTGCTCATGACGCCGGGTCCGACGCGCGTTCCCGATCGCGTGCTGGCCGCCGGCGCCCGGCCGATGATTCACCACCGCACCGCCGAATTCTCGGCCGAGCTGGCGCTCATGCTCGAGCTGCTGCAGCCGGTGTTCGGGACGAGCGCTCAGCCGGTGCTCCCCGTCCACACCACCGGGCGCGGCGCGATGGAGGCCTCTATCTGCAACCTGTTCTCGCCAGGCGATGCCATCGCGGTCTGCTGCAATGGCAAGTTCGGTGAGATGTGGGCGACCTTCGCGAGTTCCTACGGGCTCACGGTGCATCGCGTGGCCGATGATTGGGAACGCGACGTCGATCCCGCGGAGTTGAACCAGGTGCTCGCGCAGCATCCGTCCATTCGCGCGATCGCACTGGCCTATGGCGATACGTCCACGGGCGTCGCGAACGACATTGCCGGCGTGGCCCGCATCGCCCGCCAGCGACAGGTCCTCGTGCTCGTGGATGGAGTGTCGTCGATCGGAGGGATGCCGTTCGAGTTCGATCGCTGGGAAGTCGACGTCGCGATCACGGCGTCGCAGAAGTGCCTGATGTCGTCCCCTGGTCTCGCGTTCGCCGTGCTGAGTGAGCGCGCATGGGCCGCCACCGCGACCGCCCGTCTGCCGCGCAACTACTGGGACTTTGCCGAGATCCGCCGACAGGTGACGAAGGCAAAGCCGGAGACGCCGGGGACCGCGCCAGTGCACCTCGTCCTGCAGGTGACGGAAGCGTTGCGGATGCATCAGGAGGAGACACTCGAACGCGTTCAGGCGCGTCACGTCCGGATGGCGGAGCTGGCTGGGCAGGGCGCCGCGGCGTTAGGCCTTGGTCCGCAGTGCGCGGCGCTGCGGCAGCGATCGACGACGCTCACCGCGCTCGCCCTTCCGCCCGACCTGCCGCCGTCGCGTGTGCGCGATGGGCTGAAGGCGCGCGGCATCCTTACCGCGGCGGGACTCGATCGATACCAGCCATCGGCGTTCCGCATCGGGCACATGGGCGACGTTCGTGAGGACGATGTCCGGCGCACGATGGCCGCCTTGACCGAGGTGATCGCCGAGTTGCGCGCCTGACGAATGCGCCTCCAGACGAAGATCTTCCTCGGTCTGCTGGTCGGGTTGGTGCTGGGCGGCCTGGCGCGCCTTTCCGCACTGTCCTGGCTGCGTCTGTCGATCGAATGGAGTGAACCGCTAGGGACGGTGTTCATCCGGTTGATCACGATGGTGGTCATCCCGCTCGTGGCCGGAAGCCTGTTCACGAGCGTGGCGTCGCTGGGAAGCATCCGGCGGCTCGGGCGCATCGGCCTGCGGACGCTGGGCTGGTTTGCGGTCACGACGGCGATCGCCGCGGTGATCGGTCTCGCCGTCGCGCTGCTGGCTGGGGCGGGCGCCGGCCTGGACCCCTCCGTGCGCGATGCGATCGCGGAGCGCTTCTCGTCGGCAGGGACCAGCGCGTCTGCGAACGTGGCCGCCGTGCCGGGCCTCAAGCAGACGCTGATCGGGATCGTCCCGCTGAACCCATTCGCGGCCGCGGCGCAGGGCGACCTGCTCGCGCTCATCTTTGCGGTCGTCGTCTTCGCGGCCGCGGCGACGGCGCTGGACGAGGAGCGCCGCCGCCCACTCGTATCGTTCTTCGGTGCGGTGAATGACGTGTCGATGGTCGTCATCCGATGGCTGATGGTGCTGGCGCCGTGGGCCGTGGGTGTCCTCATCGCCGTGACCGTCGTCCGATCGGGGCTCGACCTGCTACGGAGCCTCGCGGCGTATGCGCTGATTGTCGTCGCGGCGCTGGCGATTCACGTGATGGTGGTGCTGGTCCCCGTGGTGCGACTTGGTGCGCGCATGGGGATCGTCGAGTTCGTGCGCAACGTCGGCGATGCGCTGCTCCTCGCCTTTTCGACAGCATCGTCGAGCGTGACACTTCCGGTGAGCATGAATGCCGCGCGCCTGCGACTCGGCATCCCGGACGAAATCGTCAGCTTCGTTCTGCCCACCGGTACGACGCTCAACAAGAACGGGGCGGCGGTCTACAAGGCTGCCACGGCAGTCTTCCTCGCGAACTTGTATGGCGTGGATCTTGGACCCGCACAGCTTCTGACCATCGTGTTCACCACGATGGTTGCATCGTCGGCGGGAGCCGGCGTACCGGGCAGTTCACTCGTGACCACGCTGATCGTGCTGAACGCCATCGGGCTCGGCCCTGACGCGGCCGCTGGCATCGCGCTGGTGGCGGGCATTGACCGGGCACTCGACATGTGCCGCACGACCGTGAATACGTTCAGCAACCTGGTGGGAGCGGCGTGGATCGCGCGCGGGGAACACGAACGAGTCGGGTCATCGGAGAATGGCCGAAATATCTGACGCGGGCTTTCCGCGAACGATCAGCGAGAAG
>DATCIJ010000165.1:0-8461 GCA_036507855.1 Gemmatimonadaceae bacterium
GGGGGAGTTCAGCTCCATAAGCTAATCGCTGGAAATCCGAGTCGCGCAAGGCGTTGGCATAACCGGTGAACTCGGCAACTGCCGTTACTCGCGGATCACGCTAATCTCGCAAAGTCACGCGGATTGGTCGGAGGGGATAGAGAACACGAGATCGTATCCGCGATCATTCGCGGGATTCGCGCAATCCGCGTTCGGCATTTGCCGCAACTCGCTGATCGTACAGGGATTGCCATGGACGACGAGCGATTCCTTCCTAGTCGGATAGGCCGCTGGCTCGGCGCCGAGCACCTGTTCCGGTGTGCGTGCTCAAATCGGCCGACGAGGCGCCCGAATCTCCTGGTCGGCAATCGGAGTATTGTGCTCAATCCGGTCCCACCGAAGCGTATTCATCAGCGCCCTCGTCTTTGTCACGCGCTCCATGAAGCGATGCGGCACCAGCAGGCCATCGACATCCCGCCAATCCTCGTACGACGAAAGCGATTCCACTGCCGGACCTGCCGCGTGAATGGGCATCGCCTTTCGCATCGCCACGATGAGGAATGTTGACTGGTCGATGAAGTACTCCTTCTCCCATCCATCGGAAAGCCGCACGCGCAGGCGGTAGGTGTCCCGACCGAGCACGTGTTCGCGTCCAACCAGCGTGACACTGTGGCCCTTGGCCCGGTAGTCCACGAACGACTCGTCGAACTCAGCACCACGTCGCCCCGCATCCGCCGCGGCCCCGGTGTCACGCACGAACTTCCCGGTTCCCAGGTTGAGCTCCCAGGTGAATGCGTCGAAACCCTCGCTGTATTTGAAGCCCGGAGCGTCGACGTTCACGCGGCGCAGTGATGGACGACGCCAGACGATGTCCGTCGCGGCCTCCAACGTCCCCTCTGAGTATGAGCCGCGCATTCTGCGTGAGGTGACGCTCTTGAGCCGAGCGTAGCCGCCGATCGCCCGATAGTAGTTGGCAATCACGGAGTCGGCATCCATCACGGCTGGAGCGCTCACAACCCGTGCCGTTGTGTGCGAACAAGCGAGCTGCGTCAGCGTCAGTGCGACGACAGCATTGAGAACGGTACGCATCGAAAACCTTGCGCGATGGGAGAACGTCGGCCATGGGACACCCGCACCACGAGGAAGGTTCTGTGTGTCGCGAGAGCGATATCCAGTGCGGAGCGTCGTTCTGGCAGGCATTTCGTCGTCAGGGTGAGGGCTTGCTACTCAGAGTGTCTTTACAGGTCGGCTCAGGCGGTCTCGTCAGGCAGTTCCTTGTGAAAGAAGTGCGTCAAACGCCTGCGCCGATCGACCGAACCAGCTAGTGTTGTTCGTCGGCAATGAAGCGGCCAGCGAAGCACAGAGCGTCACCAAGGCAGACCACTACGGTCGGCCATGCCGTCGTCGCTGTCGCAACTCAGTGTTTGGAGGCCGTATGACGTTGGACAACATCAAGGCTGCAACGACGGGAATCGCCGAAACGATCGCCGGGGAGAACCCGAAACTCTTTCAGGAAGTCATCAAGCTGGTGGAGAGCATGCCGGGTGGAGTCTCTGGACTCGTGAAGCAGTTTCAGGACAAGGGCCTTGGGAATGTCGCCTCCTCGTTGACGGGCAAGGGAGCCACACAGACGATTTCGCGGGAGCAGATCGTACAGGGCCTCGGCACGGACAAGGTCAACGCGCTTGCGACGGCGTCGGGACTCGACGTCAAGGTCGTGCGTGAGAGGCTCGTGGTGATTCTTCCGAAAGTCGTGCAGCAGCTCGCCCAGGCCGAGAAGGCCGTCGAAGTTGCCGTGACAGCGTAGCACGTAAGGGCCGCTGCCGACGCTCGCCTGGCAGCGCTGTAGTTCCGCCGTGGATGGGCACCATCGTTGCTCACCCACGGCTCACGGAGATCAAGGCGACGCCGACCCGGAGAAGACCATGGCTGGAAAGGGAAAAGCGACACCGAACGCAATGCGCACGGCGACTGAGGCCGAGATGACCGCGGCGGAGGAGGTGCGGACCGCGCGACAAGCCATCCGGACAGCGAAGGCCGCTGCAGCGCCGGCGAAAGTCGTCGTGAAGAAGACCGACATGGGCCGTCAAGCTGACCGCCGGAAGAACGCGTTCGGCATCGCGGCCAGCGCGTCGAAAGCGACGGCCGTATCGCACGCCATCATTTCGCGAGCGCGCGGGGGACGAAAGCGCTGACCGCAGTGCGGTTCCGCGGGCGCCTGGCAGATCACCATCACGGACCGCGGTCGCTGCCCTGACCCTAGTCTGACCTCAGCGCCTCGCTCGGATCGACACGCGTCGCTCACCATGCAGTCGCGGCAGATCGCGGACTCGCCGCGCCCCTGTGCGGCTGTCTCGTCGCGATGGTCGTCACCGTGGGCTGCTGTCGACACTGACCGGAACACGTTGAGTTCGGCCGGCGCGGATGCGACCTGACGATAGCGATCGTCGCGCCTGATGTTGTAGTGGCGATAAGAAGGACACGCTTACGGCGTCACCCCCTCGCCTGCTGCACGATACCGGCGCCGCTTACGGTTCTCTGCCGGACCGATCAGACGACTTCTGTCGGTCTCGCACGACGTCGACCGTCGGACGGGCGCCTACGTGGCATCACCGAACGACGAGCGTCGCCTCCATCCCTGCGTGGAGATTGCAGTGAAACGAGAGGGTGCCCGCCGTCGGAAAGGTGAGCGACCGCGTACCGGCATCGAACGCGGCGATGTGGAACGCCGGCGTGCCGAAGTCGACGTCGTGGAGGATCCCGGCCGAGTTCGTGAACGCGACCGTTCCTCCGACGCGAATGGTCGTTGTGTCCGGCAGGAACTGCGTTGCCGTCATCGTCACGGTCGCCGAGGGAGGGGGAGCGGGCGGCCCGACTACGGTCCGCTCGTTCCCGCTCCCGCACGCCATGGCGACCAGCACGAATCCTGTCGCACCGATCCTCAGTCGCACGATCCCTCCTGCTCGACGCGCGTTAGGCGTGCTACTGCACCTTGACAATCTGTCCGCGGAGCTCCCCAGAAGGATACGTGGACGTGTGGAGGTTCACGTACGCGTTGCCGTTCCGCATCAGGACGAGTACTGAGTCCATTGTGATCCCGGAGGGAACTCCGGCGACGCCGTTGGCGAGCGTGGCCGTCCCCGTGAAGTTGAGCGGGGTGGTCCCTGCGGGCGGCTCATAGAAGTTGACGCGAATGCCGGCGTTGACGCCCACCGCCGCCGGACCGTGGATATGCGCGCGCGTCACGTTGGACGTGCCGTTGACGTCGAGCCGGAAGAGCAACTGGCCGCCGACGTAGGTAATGACGGCGGTGGCGGCCCCGGTGGAGACGACGGGCGGAGTAGCCACCTCGTTCGCGCCGCTGAGCGCCGCCGTGAACGTCTCGACGAGCGCTGTGCCCGCGGGACCTGCCGGTCCTTGCGGTCCCTGTGGACCCTGTAAACCCTGCGAACCATCCGGTCCGGCGGGTCCTGTATCGCCGGTACAACTCCACACAACTGCCGCTGACAGAACTGCAACGCTGATCGACATTCTGACGAGTGCTGGTCTCATAGCTGCCTCCTTCGTGGCGGGGTCGACGCACGGAGCAGGCGCACATTACCGTGGGTCACGAAAAGAGGCGCCGGTTTCACGGTGAAGGCACGAAAAGGCACGGCGAAGGGCTTGCGGGGACATCGTTCAGATCGCGCAATCCACGTTCCGGCAGTAGCCGAGACTGTGGATCAGTCGGCGATCGCGCTATGACGCGTCAGCGGCCGGTACTCGCGGATCACGCGAATCTCGCGAATCGACGCCGATTGCCCGGTTTGGCTCCAACATCCACGAGGCAGGGGGGCGTGTGGCGGTAGGGGCACCACGGACTCCTGTGCCAATGGCGAAACCAGAACCATCCAGGCGGCGAGGGCGGACTGGGCCATCTTCACTCCAATAGCAGGGTTGAGGCTCGAGGGTTGAGACTCGAGGGCAGGGGACAGGCGAGAGCCAACAGAGTTGACACCAGCTGACGAGTCGCGGTGCATAGTCAACCGGATCGACGAATCGCAGGGCGGCTACCGCTTCGAATCGCGAAGCGTCCGTCCGGAGCGCTGCCGAAGGCCTAACGCGAAGCAACATCTCTCAGAACAGGGGACACAGAGGTCACTGAGGAGCGGAGAACATGATCCGGCGACAGGCATGCTGTTGGTGGACAGAGCCCTCTGTGGTCCTCGCTGTCCTCCGTCGTCAAATGGTGCTTGGTCTGATGGACACCTGGGCGCAACATCCATTTGCGACCTCAGGTTTTTGTCCGTAATTTCGGGGTCCACCGCAGCACCCCCCACGTCCCTGGAGTCCGATAATGCGCGCCATCGCTACACTGCTCGCCGTTGCCCTGCTCGCCGCCTGCGCCCCGAGAGAGGAGGCGCCGCCGTCGTCATCCGCCGGCCCGACGCTCGCTGACTTCGCCGGGACCTGGAACCTGGCGTCGGTCCTCGAAGGGACGCCGGATACGGTCAAGTCCTCGCTGACCGGCACCGCTGACGCGGGTTCGTGGACGATGTCCCTCGAGGGACGTCCGAACATTCCCGTGACCGTCTCCATCGTCGGTGACAGCCTGATTGGGCAGTCGGCAGAATACGAGAGCATCCTGCGCGCCGGCGTGATGGTATCGGTGCGGACCGCGAGCGTGATGAGCAACGGCGCGCTGGCAGGTAACCTGGAGGCGACCTACAAGACGCCGACCGGCGAGCAGGTCGTGAAGGGGACGATGACCGGGACCAAGGGCATGTGACCAGGTCGTAGTCAGGCGCTGTTTGCCGTGGAGGCCCTGCGTCCAGCCGCTGCCAGGGCCTCCGCGACCGCGTCCTCGAACGTCATCGCGGCCCCGGCCTTCGACGCGAGCGCCGTTTCATGGGCGCCTAACGCTGCGCGCGCCGGTACGATGTAACGCTCAATCAGCGCATCCCAGAACCGGATCTGCATGTTCACCCCGTGACGCGCCCACTCCGCGCGAACGGCGGCCTGGAGCCGCAACGCCGTGGCGTGGTCGCCGAGGCCGGCCAGTGACATGGCGATTCCTTCGACCTCGAAGCTCGTCTCGAGACGATCGCCGATCGCTTCCGCCAGGATGAGGCTCTCGCGATAGAGACCGAGGCTCTTCTCGGTCTTGCCCTCGATCAGCGCGCAATCGGCGAGGTAATGAAAGCCGGAATGTTCTGACCGGCGATCACCCGCCTTTTGCGAGAACTCAATAACCTCGTTCGCCATGGAGCAAGCTTCCCTGCAACGTGACAGCGCGACGAGCACCTGACCGAGCGCCACTTTGGCTCGATTCACGAGCACCGGATCGCCCAGCTCAGACACCACGGTGAGCAGTTCCTCGAACGTCACGCACGCCTGTTCGTCCTCCCTGGCCAGGAACTGCGACCAGCCGAGTGTCTCGAGCGACGCGGAGATCTCGAACGGGTCCCCAAGTTCACGCCACATTGCGAGCCCCGCTTCCATAGCCTCACGGGCTGTCTTCCTGTCACCCTCGTAGGCCGTGAGCATCGCTCGGCCTCGCAACGCACGGGCATACGAGCGACGGACCGGGACTGGCGACGCCTGCGCCAGAGCCGTGTTGATGTGCTCGCGTCCCTCGATGATGTGCGACCGACCCCACCAGAAGTATCCCAGGGCGCCAACCAGCTCGAGATACCGCTCGTCATTCCACTCGCGCGCGAAGGACAGCGCGGCGCGGATGTTGTCGAGTTCTGTCGTCAGGCGCTGATTCCAGAACTCCTCGCGCACGAACTTCTCGGCGTAGAACGCCTCGGCAAGGCGCATGAACCCGGCGAGATGCTGCTGGCGTACGTCGTCGGCCTCGCCGGCTTCCATGAGCCGCTCCTGGCCATACTGCCGTACGGTTTCCAGCATGCTGTAGCGCGCCTCGGACCCACCCGACTGTTCGACGAGGAGGAGAGACTTGTCGATGAGCCGTGTCAGAAGGTCGAGCACCTCGAACTCGTCGGCGCCATCGCCGGCGACGGCGGTGGCCGATTCGAGCGTCCACCCTCCAGCAAAGACCGAAAGACGTCGCAGCAAGCGCTGCTCATCCGCGGACAACTGCTCGTAGCTCCACTGGATCGCTGCCAGCAGCGTCTGCTGGCGGGGAACGGCGGACCTGCCGCCAGTCAGCAGACGGAAACGATCGTCCAGCCGGGCACGGATCTGGTCGACGGACAACGCTTTCACGCGCGCCGCGGCCAGTTCGAGCGCGAGCGGAATGCCATCCAGCCGGCGACAGATTTCGGCAACAGCGGCGGCATTCTCCGCCCCGACGGTAAAGTCGCGGCGCGCCGCCCGCGCCCGATCCACGAACAGGCGGACGGCGTCGGATTCTTCCAGGACGCGAGGGTCGGCCCTGGGATCCGCCGGGACGCTCATCGAGCGGAGCGCGAAGAGCCGTTCTCCGTCGATCCCGAGGCCTTCGCGACTGGTGGCGACGATGCGCACCCCCTCATCGGCCGCCAGGAGCTCGTCGGCCAGGTCGGCCACGGCGCCTAACAAGTGCTCGCAGTTGTCGAGCAGGACCAGGACGCGCTTGCCGCGCAGCCGCTCGCGGATGACCTCCATGATCGGCTTGTCCGGAATCTCGCTGGCGCCCAAGGCGGCCGCCACCGCCGCCGGCACGCGTCCGGGATCGACCAGCGGGGCCAGATCGGCGAACCAGACGCCGTCGGGGAACGTCGGCAGCATACCCTCCGCCAGCCGGAGCGCGAGCCGCGTCTTTCCCGAGCCGCCGATTCCGGTGAGCGTGAGCAGCCGGGTCTCGCCGAGCAGTCGCGCGCATTCCGCGAGCTCCCGATCACGACCGATGAACCGCGTGCGCTGTTGGGGCAGGTTGTTTGGCGTGTCGTGACCGACATCCGCCGCGACCGGCGTCATCGCGCCGCTGACGGCGGTGGCGAGGGCCTCGGCGAACGACGCGGCCGTGGGATAGCGGTCCGCCGGGTCCTTGGCCAGCACCCTGGCGACCACGCGCGCCAAGCCGAGTGAAACCGTCGGTCGCAGCTCGTTCAGCGGGCGTGGCGCCGTGGTCAGGTGCCGCCGCAGCAGCGCTTCCACGGTCGGGCCGGTGAACGGCGGCTCGCCCGAGAGCATCTCGAACAACACGCAGCCTAACGCGTAGAGATCGGAGCGGCCGTCGACCTCGTCGGCCGTGAACTGTTCGGGACTCATGTACGCCGGCGTGCCAAGCGCGAGTCCGGTGGCGGTCAGCGTGGGGGCCGGGCCGTCGCCGTTTCCGCGGCTCGTGCGAATGGCGCGGGCGATGCCGAAGTCGGCGACCAGGGCGATCCCGTCGGCGAGCAGGATGTTCTCGGGCTTGATGTCGCGATGGACGATCCCCTGCTGGTGGGCGAAGCCGAGGGCGCTGGCGATTTCCCTCGTCAGGCGCAGCGCCTCGTCGGTGTGAAGTCGATGCTCCCGCGCCAGCCTGCTGCGAAGCGATTCGCCGGGGACGAACGGCATGACGTAGTACAGCAGGTCCCCGGCGGCGCCGGAATCGAAGAGCGGCAGGATGTGGGGATGACTGAGCCTGGCCGCGATCTCGATCTCGCGCAGGAACCGGTCGGCGCCGATGGTTGCGGCAAGTTCCGGCCTGAGCACCTTGATGGCGACGCTGCGCCGGTGCTTGAGGTCTTCGGCGAGGTAAACGATCGCCATGCCGCCGGCGCCGATCTCCCGCTCGATGGTGTAGCGGCCGGAAACTGCTTCAGTGAGGCGCTGCGACATGGGCGCGAAAGATGACTGCCGCGCAAGGGCCCGGCGAGTCCGAATACGTCCTTAGAACCAGCCCAACAGGCTCCGCAGCATCGGCACGATCCGCGATCGCTGGAACGCCGCCGGCTCACGCCAGTAGCGGTCAGGCGAACGTCGATGCCACCGACACCGTCGGGCTGGGTGAACGGATACGACGCATCCACCCGGATGGTCTTGCGCGAATTGCGCGGGATGGCGACGAGGAAGCCGACACCGGCCCCGAACTGCGGATCCGTCGTCACGCCCAGCGGCGCGTCACCGGACCACAGCTTGGCCGCATCGGCAAAAGCAGCGGCGCCGAGTCCCACCGCCTTCCCGAATCCGCCGATGCGCCTGCGTCGTTCGAATCGGCCCACGAGCAGTCGCGTCCGATGACTGTGGCGGCCTGCACGCCCCGCGCGACGTCGTGCACGCCCTCAACCGTCTCGAGTCCCTCGACCACGCGATCACCTGGAATCTCGTGAGGTACGATTCGCCCAACGCGACGAACGTCCGGTCTCCAAGCGGGCGCCTGTCCACCGAAACAGCAAGCGTGGCGCGCGTCCAGAGAAAGTCGGGTTTTCAGCGCGGAAGCCGAACCCGTCGCGAAACGCCCGCCGTCCATCCAGTGCGCCTCGATCAGGGTGCCCGTGCCGCGAAAATCCACCGAGCCAAGTGTCAGGGATTCCGGTGACCCATCGTCGAGTGTCATCCCTACGATCGG
>DATCIJ010000166.1:0-54153 GCA_036507855.1 Gemmatimonadaceae bacterium
GAAGTAATACGGAGGAATGGCGGCAACGTGGTCCGCCGAGCGCCATGGCACCTGTTGGGTAGCGGCGATTCCGGGCATGAGCGCGACCACGACCACGGAAACACCTGGCGCTAGCATGGGGGCAACCAGGCCCCGAACGATCTGCTTTTTCGAGGAGCGCTCGCTGACGGGCAATGGCCTCACGTTGACCCCTAACGCCGAGTCTGTCCGTGCTGGTTCAACGCAGTCAAGCGGATGTGGCTCCGCTGTGCTTTGCGCTCTTCGCTTTGCGCGCTACGCTAAAAGAACACCGGCTCCCGGTACGCCCCGAACACCTGCTCCATCGCGTGCCTGATCTCGTAGAGCGTCGCCCGCGCCCGGGCACAGTCCAGAATGAACGGAATCAGGTTCGCATCCGTGGCGGCCGCCGACCGAAGCTCCTCCAGCCGCTGCCTGACGAGCGCCTGGTCGCGACTCGCTCGTAAGGCGCCCAGCCGCTGCCGCTGGTCGCGATCCACTTCCTCGCCAACCCTCAGCACCGGGATGGCCAGCTCCGGCTCGTCCGTCACGAACTCGTTCACGCCAACCACCAGCCGGCGGCGCTGCTCGATCTCCCACTGCTGGCGGGCGGCCGACTGCGCAATGCGGCGCTGGAACCACCCCTGCTCGATCCCGCGCACCACCCCACCCTGCTCCTCGATCTCCGCGAACATCTCCTCGGCTTCGCGCTCGAGTTTCTCGGTGAGCGCCTCGACGTAGTATGACCCACCGAGTGGATCAATGACGTTCGGGACGCCACTCTCGTAGGCGAGCAGCTGCTGCGTCCTCAGCGCCACCTGCACCGCCTCTTCCGTTGGCAGCGCCAGCGTCTCGTCCATCGAATTCGTGTGCAGCGACTGCGTTCCGCCGAGCACCGCGGCCATGGCCTGATAGGCGACGCGCACGATGTTGTTCATGGGCTGCTGGGCGGTGAGCGTGACGCCGGCGGTCTGCGAATGGAACCGCAGCATCCATGATCGAGCATCCTTTGCCCGATAGCGGTCGCGCATGTGCCGCGCCCAGATGCGGCGCGCCGCGCGCAGCTTGGCGATCTCCTCGAAGAAGTCGTTATGGATGTCGAAGAAGAACGACAGCCGCGGCGCGAACCGATCGACGTCCAGTCCGCGTGCCATGCCGCGCTCGACGTACGTGAAGCCATTGGCCAGCGTGAACGCCAGCTCCTGCGCCGCGGTGGCCCCAGCCTCACGGATGTGGTATCCCGAAATCGAGATCGTATTCCACTGCGGCGCGTGCTCAGCGCCCCACTCGAACAGGTCCACGATCAACCGCAGCGCGGGCTCGATGGGATAGCACCACGCGTGCTGCGCCATGTACTCCTTGAGGATGTCATTCTGCACCGTGCCTCGAAGCGCGGTGGACGGCACACCCTTGCGCTCGGCCGCCGCCACATAGAAGCAGAACAGGATGACCGCCGGACCGTTGATGGTCATCGACGTCGACACCTTATCGAGCGGGATGCCCTCGAACAGCGTCTCCATGTCGTCGAGGCTCGAGATCGCGACGCCGGTCTTGCCGACCTCACCCTCGGACCTCGGGTGGTCGGAGTCGTAGCCCATCAGCGTCGGGAAGTCGAACGCGGTCGAAAGACCCGTCTGGCCGTGCTCGAGCAGGAACTTGAACCGCTGGTTCGTGTCGCGCGCGCTGCCGAAGCCGGCGAACTGACGCATCGTCCAGAGCCGCCCCCGGTACCCCGAGGGGTGGATGCCGCGTGTGTACGGGTACTCGCCGGGCATCGGAAGGGCGGCCGCGTCGAGATGCTCCACATCTATTGACGTATAGACTGGCTCTACGTCGCCCTCGGAATTCACGAAGGCCAGGTCGCGCTTCTCGGCGGCCGCATAACGAGCGCGCCAGCGCGCCACCTCGGCGCGGAGCCGCTCGAGCTCCTCCTGCCGTTCGCGTTCCTGGTCGCTGATGTCTCGCGTTGATGTCATGGCGATGTCCGGGCTATGGCGGGCGCACCCTTGATCAACAGCTCGTCGGCAATCCCGTATGGCGATACTTCGCCGCGTTCTATCCGCGGAATGACCGCATCTATGAACTCGAGCACCTGGCTGTCGTTCCAAAGCCGACGACGCAGCCGGTATTCGGCCACGTCCATGACCTGCTCCCTCAGGCGGCGCCGGCGCCGTTCACGCAGGCCACCACCCTCCTCAAGATAGCGATGATGGCGGTCGAGAAAGGCGGTCAGCTCGGGAACTCCCTCGCCTTTGTGCGCCACCGTGAGGACGACCGGGGGAGTCCAGGCCTCGGTATCATCCCGACGCGCTGCCTCACGAGCCGCCTTTCCGGGGTTTGCGATCGCCTTCAAGTCGACGCCGTGGTGGGCGGGCGCCTCCATCGCATGCCCTCCGCGCATCCCCAGCATCAACTCGATGTCGTTCCGCACCCGTTCGGCGCCCGGCCGGTCCGCCTTGTTCACCACGAACACGTCGGCGATCTCCATGAGCCCGGCTTTTAGCGCCTGGATGGAATCGCCGCTCTCGGGCACCAGGATCACCATCGTGGTGTCGGCGGCGCGCGCGACCTCCAGCTCGCTCTGACCAACACCAACGGTTTCAATGAGGATGCGATCGAACCCGAACGCATCGAGAACATCCGCTACCGACCGCGTTGCGGACGAGATGCCGCCGAGTGATCCGCGTGTGGCGAGGGATCGAATGAAGACGCCGGGATCGAGCGCCACCGATTCCATCCTTACGCGGTCGCCGAGCAACGCGCCGCCGGTAAAGGGCGACGTGGGATCCACGGCGATCACGCCGACGCGCAGGCCGGCGGCGCGGTATTCGTTCACCAGGCGGGTCGTGAGCGTGCTCTTCCCGGCGCCCGGCGGTCCGGTCACTCCGATGCGTCGAGCCCGTCCGATCCGCGGATGCAAGGTGGTGAGCAACTGCTCGAAACCTTCGCGTTGGTTCTCCACGAGCGACACGGCGCGCGCCAGCGCGGCCGGCTTACCCGCGTCGAAGTCCGCGATGAGCCGCGCCAGGCGATCGGCGGCTGGAGCCGGCGCGATGGTCACGTCAGGTGCACCCGAATTGGCCTCACGTCGCGCGCGTCGGGGTCGATGAACCCGGGCTCAAGCTTGTCGCCGGTTCGTCGTGCTCGTCACGAATATCACCCACCAGTTCCTCCAGCAGGTCTTCCATCGTCACGAGCCCGGTCGTTGCCCCAGCGTCATCGCGAACGATCGCCATGTGCCGCCGTTCCCGCAGCATGCCGGAGAGAAGTTCCTTGCACGACGCACCCACCCTGGTAAACGCGACCGGCCTCAGCGCCGGCACCTCGGTCCCCGCGTTCTTCAGCAGGTCGAACCCATGGACCATGCCGACGATCTGGTCCAGCGATTCGCGATAGAGCGGAACGCGGCTGTATCCCGACTGCGCTACGCGGCTGGCCATCTCCGCGGCCGGCATGTCGTGGGGAAGCGCAAAGACGTCGGCGCGGCCGACCATGACGTCGCGCACCCGCTTCTCACCGAACTGCACCACGCCGCTGATGATCGCGATCTCACCGGCCTCGCCCACGCCTTCCAGCTCCCCTTCGCGCAGCAGCTCCTCGAGTTGCTCCTCATCCGTGGGCGGAGGCTCCGCCTTTGCGCCGTTCCGTTCTCCCGCCAGGCGCCTGACGAGTTTCAGCGCGGGACTCAGGACCATCTCCAGGGCCTGCAAAGGCGGCAGCAGCACCGGGATGAGTTGCGGCGCCCACCGCCGCGCCACGGCGCGTGGCACGAGCTGACCCACGACCAGGAGCACGAGGGCATAAACCAGGCCCTCGATGACCAGCGTCAGAATCGATCCCTGAGCGGCGTTCGCCAGGATGACCCCCGACGAAAACACCGTCAGCGCCACACCGGTGCTTGCCGCCAGCAACAAGCCGTGCGGGCGCTCCAGATACAGCGCGGCGGCGCCGGAACCGCTGAGCTGCTGCTCCACCCAGTGCCGAAGCCAGATGCGACTGACGGATCTCACCGCCGTGGCCGCGGCCGTGAGCCAGGCGACAACGCCCACCGTCAGCATCAGGAGCGTGGTCGTCGTCATGCCGCGTGCACCGGTTTGGCGTCGTTCCGTTCGAACGTCACGCGTTGCACACGCCGCCGCTCGACTCGGTCAACCGTCACGCGATACCCGCCCAGCATGACAGACTCGCCCTGCTTCGGCGCCCGGCCGAATTGTTCGTAGACCAGCCCACCGACGGTGGAAATGTCCTCGCGCTCCAAGTCGGTGTGCAGCAGTTCCGACAGCTCGGTCAGCGTCAGCCGGGCCGACACGCGAATGCGGTGCTCATCCACATGCTCAACGGGCGGCTCCTCGACGTCATACTCGTCGCGAATGTCGCCGACGATTTCCTCGAGCACGTCTTCGATCGTGATGATGCCAGCGGTCCCGCCGTACTCGTCGACCACCACGGCCAGGTGCGTGCGAGTTGCCTGGAAGTCGCGAAGCTGGCGGTCGGCGGGCTTGGACCGCGGAATGAAGACGGGTGCCCTGACGAGCGTTGTCCATCCACCCTCTGGTTCCTTACCGGACAGAACCGAAGGCAAGAGGTCCTTGGCGTACAGAACGCCAACGACGTTATCGATGGTGGACGCGAAAACGGGCAGCCGCGAATGCTCCGACGACCTGACCAGGTCGACAACCTCTCGCCACGTGGATGAGTCATCGATCGCGACCAGGTCGATCCGCGGTACCATGATCTCGTGCACTTCGGTCTGGGCGAGCCGGAACACGCCATTGAGCAGCACCTGCTCGTCAGGCGGCACCTCTGCCTCCGCGGAGACCACGGCCTTGAACTGCTCGGCAATCGCTTCGCGGTCCTCCTCGTCCTGTTGGGCGCGCGGCAACAGGGAGTTCAATCCGCGATCGATCGCCTCGCCCAGGATCACTACCGGTGAGAGCACTCCCTCAACAGCCACGATGAGCCGGGACAGTCGCGCCGTGACGGCGACTGCCCGCACGTCGCCAACGCTGCGCGCGATGCTCTCCGACAGGCCGACGAGCAGGAAGGCGGTGAAGACGATGACGAGCGCCGTCAGCCATCCCGAAGCCGGGAACCGGAACAGCAGGAGCGCGACGCCCACGCCGGCGCCCAGCTGCCCAAGCACTCGCGCGAACGCGAGAGCGCGATGGATGCGCTCGCGTCGGGACCGCAACTCCGCGATCGCCGGCGGCAGGTGATCTTCGGGATCGAGGGACAGCAGCGCGCCATCCGCCGTCGCGCAGAGTGTTGCCAGCAGCGCGCCGATCGCAATGAAGAGGACGGCGATGATGCTCACCAGACCCCCTCGGCGCGGGCAGCCGCGAGCCAACGCTCCTGCCGCTTCCACATCCGCGAGTGCTCGCGCCCGTCGCCTTCTGGATGGTCGTGTCCGATGGCGTGCAGCACCCCATGGATGACCACCCTGGCCAATTCCTCACGCACCGGCACGCGCCACCGCTTGGCTTGATCCCGGACCACGTCGGGAGACACATAGATGTCGCCGACCAATGGCGTCGAAGACGTCGGCCGGTCCAGCGTGAACGTGATGACGTCCGTGCCTCCGCGCTGCCCGAGATGGCGCCGGTTCAATTCAGCGATCGCCCGGCGCGACACGAACGCGATGGATAGCATCGCCGAAGGCACGCGTTCACGCTCGAGCACGAATCCCGCCAGGGCGCGCACGGAGCCGGTCGCCAGCGAGAGTCGCCGGCGGCCGGTATCGATGTCGATGCCACGGTCAGCCTTCGAGGTCCGCGGCATATGCCTTGATGATCTCCCGCACGAGCCGATGGCGAACCACGTCCACGTCCGTGAGGTAGTGGAAGCCGATCCCCTCGATTCCCGTAAGGATCCGCTCTATCTGGATGAGGCCCGAGTCCTCGCGCGACGGCAGGTCGATCTGGGTCTTGTCGCCGGTGATGACCGTGCGCGAGTTCACGCCCAGTCGCGTGAGGAACATCTTCATCTGCGCGCTGGTCGCGTTCTGCGCTTCATCGAGGATGACGAAGGCGTCGCTGAGCGTGCGACCGCGCATGTAGGCCAGCGGTGCAATCTCGATCACGCGCATTTCCAGGGCACGCTGCATGCGCTCGGCGGGCATCATGTCCTCGAGCGCGTCGTACAGCGGGCGCAGGTACGGGTCCACCTTTGCCTGCATGTCTCCGGGAAGGAAGCCGAGGCTTTCACCGGCTTCGACGGCCGGCCGCGCCAGGACGATCCGCCGCACGCGCTTGCGCATGAGTGCGTCCACCGCGGCGGCGACGGCGAGGTACGTCTTCCCTGTGCCCGCCGGTCCGATCCCGACCACGATGTCGTTCTCGACGATGAGCCGCAGGTATTCCGCCTGACCGGGCGTCTTCGGGTGAATGATGCGCCGAACCCCGGGCAGGACGATCCGCTCGGCACTCTCCGAACCATCGCGCGAGGCTTCGAGCGTCATGCGCAGCACGTCGTCGGCCTCCAGCGGAACCCGCTGCCGGGCGGCGTCGATCATGCGTTGCGCGACCGCCGATGCGCGGTCGACCGATTCCGACGTGCCGGACACCGTGAGCACGTCGCCCCGCAGGGCCACGCGGGCACCGGTCTGCTTCGCCAGCTCGGTGAGGTTGGCGTCATTCACGCCGGACAGCGTGAGCAGGTCGGCGCCTTCGACGTTCAGCCGCTGGGTAATGGTATCGTCAGGCATCGGGCCTACTGCACGACCAGGTGGAGTTCCTTCAGATCGGCTGGGCTGACGGTCACTGGTGCGCCCTCGAACAACGCGCGGGCCGCCGTCGTCTTTGGGAACGCGATGACGTCGCGAAGGGATCCTGCGCCGGCGATCAGCATGGCCATGCGGTCGAATCCGAGGGCGAATCCGCCATGTGGCGGTGCGCCTGACGCGAGGGCATCGAGCAGGAAGCCGAAGCGACGCTGCTGCTCCTCGGCCGGGATGCCGAGCAGCCGGAAGACCGTCTGCTGCACCGCGGGATCGGTAATCCTGATCGATCCGCTCCCGAGTTCGTTGCCGTTGTAGACCGCGTCGTAATGCAGCGCGCGGCAGCGATCCGGATCCGATTCCAGATGATCCAGGTCTTCAGGGTGCGGAGAGGTGAACGGATGGTGGGCGAAGACCCGCGCACCGGTGGCGGCGTCAGGCTCGAAGAGCGGAAAGTCGACGATCCAGCAGAACGCGTGATCCGTCAGCGTTTTCGTTCCGGGACGCCTGACGACGGCCGATCGCACCACGTGCAATGCTGACGACGTGGTTCGATCCGGACCGGTGACCGCCAGCAACAGCGTCCCCGGCGCAGCGCCGAGTTTGTCGAGCGCCGAGGCGCCAATGGCCTTCACTCCCTGACCTTCCCAGGCCTCGCCGGTACGCCGTGCCCAGATGAGCCCACCCGCACCGGCAGCCTTGGCCGCGGCCGTCAGCTCGTCCAGCTCCTTTCGCGTCGCGTCGACGGCGCCTTCCACGACCAGCCCGCGAACGCGCCCGCCGGCGCCGATGGCGTCGCGCACGAATGGCGCCGTGTCATCTCCGACAAGGCCGGTGAGGTCCTTGATCTCGAGTGCATAACGAAGGTCGGGCTTGTCCACGCCGAAACGCTCCATGGCTTCCCGCCAGGGCATTCGACGGAACGGCGCGTTCACTTTCACGCCGCCTTCATCCCAGATCGCGACGAGCACCTGCTCGATCGCGTGCAGCACGTCTTCCTGAGTGACGAAGCTGGCTTCGACGTCCAGTTGCGTGAACTCAGGCTGGCGATCGGCGCGGAGGTCTTCATCGCGAAAGCAGCGCGCGATCTGGAAGTAACGATCCATCCCCGCCATCATCAGCAACTGTTTGTAGATCTGCGGCGACTGCGGCAATGCATAGAACTCGCCGGGGTGCACGCGACTCGGCACGAGGTAGTCGCGAGCGCCTTCGGGCGTCGGCTTGGTGAGGATGGGCGTTTCGATCTCCAGGAAGCCCATCGCCGACATGGTCGCGCGGGCGCGCTGCATCAATCGATGACGCAGGACCAGGTTCTCCTGGAGTTCCGGGCGGCGCAGGTCGAGGACCCGATACTTCAGCCGCAGCTCCTCGGCGGCGAGCTTCTCTCCCTTCCCGCGGGCCACCGGAATGGCCGGCGTTACGGCCGGTCCGACCACGCGAATCGATGTGCCCCGTACTTCGACATCGCCGGTGGCGAGCTCCGGGTTACGTCCGTCCACCGGACGCGCGACGATCGTTCCCTCCACGAGAACCACCGATTCCAGCGAGAGGCGTTCGGCCACCGCCATGGCGTCGGCGCCGGCAGCGCGCGGATCGAACGAGACCTGGACGAGCCCAGCCCGGTCTCTCAGGTCGACAAAAACGAGGCCACCAAGATTCCGGCTGCGGTGAACCCAGCCACCGAGGCGGACGGGTTGTCCGACGTGTTCCTGCCGCAAGGCGCCGCACTGGTGGGTGCGCATACCTGTCGACATTGGATCGGCCTCGTTCACTCGTTTCCTCCGTTAGAGATATCAATGGTCGCCGCCGGATCGGGGGCGACAGGTTGCGTCCGGCAGTTCACCGGGACGAGAAAGGATCGCTGAGATGGGTCAGCCTGGCGTCAATTCGCCGGCGTGCGCAGAAGGCCGGCGCGAACATCGGCCGATTGGTGGGCGGCCAGTCGCATGAGCAGCCGTGAGATCTGGAAGGGCCGTCCTTCACGCAACGACGGCGTCGCGATTCGCGGCGCGCACAGGGGGTACGGGAAATGGCATGATGGCGAGTGTAATCTACGAGCGCCGACCAGTGACTGGTAGTTAGGCGATTTGACGCAGGGCGTGAGGTCTGTTACCTTAAGTGTATGTCCGCCAATAAGTTCACCACATCGACATCGACCTCTTCTACTGGCGCGTCAGGGGCGGGCAACAGCGGCGCAGGGACCGCTTCTGAAGTGAAGGCGGTCACGAGTCTTCTCGACGTGACCCCCGCTGAAGCGCTGTCCGAACTCTCCGCATTCATGGTCGAGGAAGGGCTGCCGTCGTATCGCGCGCGGCAAGTCCTCCGGCATCTGTGGATCAAACCGGCGGCGTCGTTCAATGAAATGAGCGATCTGCCGCGCGCACTCCGCGAGCAACTCGCCGCGCGGTTCTCGCTGCCCCGGCTCGAAATAGATGTCCACCAGCAGTCATCGGACGGAACTCAGAAGTTCCTCTTCCGGTTGGCGGATGGTCAGGCGATCGAGGCGGTGGCGATACCTGAAGGCAAGCGACTCACCCTGTGTATTTCCTCCCAGGCCGGCTGCGCGCTTCAATGCGCCTTCTGCGCCACGGGAGCCATGGGATTCGCCCGGAACCTCGAGCCATTCGAGATCGCGGGCCAGGTGCGGGAACTGGCACTGCTCGACAGTCCGCTCACGCCCACCAACATCGTGTTCATGGGAATGGGCGAGCCGCTAATGAACTGGAAGGCCGTCGACACGGCGCTCACGATCCTGAATAGCCCGGAGGGATTCGGGATCGGCGCCCGTCACATCACGGTGTCCACGGTTGGTGTGCTGCCGGGAATAGTCGCGCTGGCCCAGCGTCCGGAGCAATTCAGGCTGGCCATCTCCATCCATGCGCCGGCCGACGACCTGCGCCGGTCGCTGATGCCAGTGAACGTGAAGTACCCGCTGGCGGACGTCATCGCCGCGGCGCGCAGCTTTGCGCGGCGGGTGACGTTCGAGTACGTGATGCTGGGCGGCGTCAACGATGCCATCGAACACGCCATCGCGCTGGGACAGCTGGCGCGGCAATGCGGCGCGTTCGTCAACCTCATCCCGCTGCACCCGGGTGGGGCCGGGAACTTCGTGCCGTCCACCGCCGCCGCACTCAGGCGGTTCACGGCGGAACTGAAGCGCGCCGGAGTGGAAGTTGCCGTGCGAAAGAGCCGCGGCCTCGATATCGCCGCGGCGTGTGGCCAGCTACGGGTGGAACGGCTTCGCCGGAGGCCGCCAGTCAGCGCCCAGAAGCACGGTGACGTCCAGGTAGCGTGACGAATCCGGGCGCGATTCGACGCGCGCCCCACCTAACGCCCGGGCCACCAGCGCCGCCTGGTCATCGTTCCCCGAGCGCGCCAGCACCAGCGTGCTGTCACGGCGTTGCGGGTCATTGGCGAACCGCACGACATCGAAACCCGCGTCACGCAGGGCGAACGTGGCGCGGCGCGCCAGGCCGCGCTGGCCCGACGCGTTCAGCACCTCGACCTTGATGCGCACGCCGTCAGGCACCAGCACCGCGATCCGTTCCGGCGGCGAGAGTCCCTCGCCCCGCCAGAGTACCGCGACGATGACCAGCGCCACCGCGGCCGCGGCGGCGATCGCGATGCGCTTCAGAGCACCTGGTTCCACAGCGCCGCCGTCTCGGGGAAGACCGGCTTCCCTTCCCTCAGGGTCCACTCGAGCCTGAGCTGCACCACCTGGCGGAAGACGCCATCGAAGTCGCGCGGCAGGGTGCGGGCCAGGAACTCCCGCTCGGCTCGGGCAAACGGGCGTCCCGGTTCCAGGAAGTCGGCCATGAACAGCGCCCGTCCCGTCCGCGCCCAGGCCGGGTTGCCTAACGTGTGCCAGTGGATGGCTTCCAGCACGTTCTGGCGCGCCTCTCCCTCGGACTCCAGGCGGCGGGCGGCGGCGGGGCCGTGCAGCACCGTCAGGGGCCAGGCCGTCTCATCCGCCCAGCGGCGCAGTTCGGCCTCGTCCGCGTCGCGCATCGCATCGTGCCAGGCGCCGACGTCATGCCACTCCCGGCCCTCGTCAGGCGGGAGCTTCAGCTCCCGGGCCCACCGATCGAGCAGCGTCGTGACGCGCGTGATGTGCGCCCGCCGCCGTTCGTTCACGCGGGCCCAGGATGGCAGCGCGACAACTGTCTCGCGAGCCTCATCCGTTGGCATCAGTTCCTGTCGCGGTGCAGGTGATCTCCCCTCTCCCCTCTCACGTCTCCCAGCGCGGTCACGCCGCCTCAATCCTCGTCAGGCGGCGCGTCAGGTCCGAAAGCTGTGTCGCCAGCTCCCGGAGCTCGCGCGTCGCCGATTCCAGCTGCTGCAACGCGCCGGCCTGTTCGGCGGCGGATCGGGACACGAGGTCCGATCCCTCGCGGTTGCGTCGTGAAATCTCGTCGATGCGGCCGGCACGATCGCGCGTCACCGCGACAAATCGTTCCTGCTCATGGGAGACCTGTGCAATCCGGCGCGACCACGCGGCGGCGGCATCACTGGCCTGCAGGATGGACGCCAGGGCCTTCATGGCCGACGACGACAGTACCTCCACGTCGGCGACCATCTCCTGGCCGCGATCCATCTGGCGCGTGGTGCGATCCATCTGCGCCGCAAAACCGCTGAGGATGGCGTTGGCGTCGTCCGATACCCTTGCGCTCTGCGCCGCCAGCCGGCGGATCTCCTCTGCGACCACGCCGAAGCCCTTGCCTTCCTCGCCGGCACGCGCCGCTTCGATGCCGGCATTCAACGCGAGCAGGTTCGTCTGGTCGGCGAGCTCGCGTATCACCCGGATGAACTCGGTCATCCGCTGCGCGCCCTGCTGCAGCTCGCCAACCAGCGACGACGAATCGGCGACGATACCCTTGGCCGTGATGAGGCGCTCAACCGCGCTCGCCACGGTTGACTGGTGCTCCGAGGCCAGCTGCGCCGAACGGTCACTCGCCGCCGCCGCCTCGCCGGCGTCGCGCGCGATGGCCGAGGTCGATTGATAGAGCTCATCGGCCGCCGTGCGGCTGAGAGTCGCTTCCTCGGCTTCCTCGACAATCCCCCGGTTGATGTCCGAGACCAGGCCCACCACGGCGTCGGCACCCCCTCGCAGCAATCGCGCCGACTCACCCAGGCGCTCGAGCTGCCTCTCAAGCCTGTCCAGTGTTTCGGCAAGCGGCCGCCGCAACTCCTGGATCTGGATGGTAGTCGACAGCTGCGCGGCGAAGCGTTCAACCACGACCAGCTGCTTGGGGCCGTAGACTTGTCGCTTGTGGTGCTCGATTTCCAGCAGGCCAAGAAGCCGGTCGCCGAATCGCAGCGGCGTCACGACCAGGCTCCGCGCCTCCTTGCGCGGTCCGCTGATGCGATCGTCGCGATAGGCATCGTGAACGACGACCGTCTCCCGGCGATCCAGTGCGGTCCGCCGAAGCCTGGTCATGCCCCCGTTGGCCGCCCGTGGCGTCGCCAGCAGGCCCTCGCGCACGCTGAAGACGACGTGAGGTTCTCCACCCTCGAGGCGAAGGATCCGGAAGTCGCGCCAATTCACCAGCCGGTTCGCAAAGGCCGCGATGCGCTGGAACGACTCCTCCAGGTTTCCATCGGCCGAGACCACCATATCCATCGCGTGAATGCGGTTGAGTTCCTCGGCCGCGACGGCTTCCTCGAGGATCCGCTTGAGCAGCATGGCGCCGGAGAGCAACAGGACGGCGATGACGATCCAGCCGACCCTGCCGATGAACGTGAGCGACACCAGGATCGCGATCGATGCGATGCACGAGGCGAAGAACACGATCACCTCGTACCGGAGGATCAGCGCCTGCTCGTCAGGCAGCAGCTTGTTGCGGGTCAGCAGGGTGGCGTAGAGTGCGGCGCGGTTGAGCACGAAGTGCGACAGGAAGAGGGCCGCGATGGCCGGCACTGCCTCAGGCACCATGTGTCCTGCGCTCGCTTCGGGAACGCGAATCGCCAGGGCGGCGTAGACGCCGAACGCCGCATACAGCGTGAGCATTTCGCGAGACGCGTTGATCCAGGACGCCGTGAACGTCTTGCGGTGATGCAGAATGTCAGCCAGCAGCACGCCGGCGTAGATCGCGAGAGCGGTGGTCGTGACTCCGGCCGCCAGCGCGCCCGTCATCGCCACCACCTGCACGACGTTCAGCGACGCGAACTTGGTGATGGACACGGAGCGCATGCGGAAGAGCGCCGTCGCCAGTGCCATGACGCCGAGCGCCCACGGGTGATCCACCCAGCGCGGATCTCCCCCCGCGCCGACCATGAGGACAAGGGTCCCGACGATCGCCAGCAATCGCGGCCAGAGGCCCGCCGGCACCCTCGGTGTCATCCCTCGTCCAGCGCCACGCGCAGGACCGACGCCAGTCTGGCGGCCGCGGCGACACTTTCGCCGGCCGCCCTGACGATCGCGCTCCCCACGACAATTCCATCGGCCATGCCGCCAATGCGCCTGGCCTGCTCGGCGTTCGAGATCCCGAAGCCGACGCAGATCGGCAGCGAGGTTGCGTGGCGCAGGCGGCGGATGGTGTCGGGCAACTCGTCAGGAACGTCGTCGCGCGCTCCGGTGACGCCAAGCCGGCTGATGAGGTAGACGAACCCGCTGCCGTGCGCGCCGATCTCGCGCATGCGGTCGTCCGGCGTTGTCGGCGCAACGAGCCGGATGAACGCCAGCGGCCCACTGCCCAGCCATCGCTCACGGTCCGGATCGACGCCCACCGGCAGGTCCGTCACCAGGATGCCATGCAGGCCCGCGGATGCCGCTCGCTCGAGCACGTCGGGTCCGGCCGCAATGACCGGATTCAGGTAGCTGAAGAGGACGACGGGGATCGACAGGCCGGCTTCGCGAACCAGGTCGAGTGTCCGGTCGAGAGTCATCCCTTGTTCCAGTGCCGCCTGCGAACTGGCCTGGATGACGGGTCCATCGGCCATGGGGTCCGAGAACGGAACGCCGACCTCGATGATATCGGCGCCCGCGGACTCGAGCGCGCGTAGAAGCTGCAGCGAGAGATCCGGTGTCGGATGCCCCGCGGTCACATACGGAACGAGCGCCCTCCGCCCCCGCCGCGCCAGCGCGGCGAAACGGTCGCGCAGCACGTCAGAGGAAGTAGTCGCCGACGGTGATGCCATAGCGGTCGGGATGCTCGGTCTTGATGATCGTGCGACGGTGCACACCGGAAGCCGATTGCTCGGTGAGGTCCGCCAATTCTCCGGGATACAGGATGTTACCGCGATCGTCGCTGACGATCCGCACCACCGGGCGCGATATCGCCAGCGGGTTCGGGTTCACCGAGTGGACGATCGCCAGCTCGAACGTGTCGAGCACGACGAGGGTGCCGACGGGGTAGACCCCCACCAGGTTGATGAAGCCTTTCACGATCACGGGGTCGAAGCCGCGTCGCGGGTTGTCGCGCATTCCGGCCAGCACGGCCGCCGGCGACAGTGGCACGGTCTGATAGGCGCGGCGCGACGTCGCGGCGTCGAACGCGTCAGTCACTGAGACGATCTTGCTGAAGATGCTCTGGTCTCGGGGCCGCACCGAGCGCGGGTAGCCGGTCAGGTCGTTCTTCATGTGATGCTCGTACGCGACCACCATCGCCCGGTACGGCGTGTCCTGCAGTCCGCGGATCTGGAACAGCGCCAGCACGCCCAGCCAGGGGTGAGCGGCAAGCCATCGCCAGTCATCGTCGTTGAGGTGCTCGACCTTGTTCAGGACGCCGAGTGGCACGCGGGACTTTCCTATGTCGTGGAACAGGGCCGCCAGCCCCAGGTCAAAGAGCTGGAGCTTCGTCAGGCCAAGCCGGCGTCCCAGCGCCACCGAGAAGATGCAGACGTTGACGGAATGCGTGAACGTGTATTCGTCATAGTCACGTATGGTCGTCAAGCCGACCAGCGACGTTTCCTCGTTGAGGATCTGGTCGACGATCGTCTGCACTATGCGCTTTATCTTCTTGATGTTCGGCGATTGCCCCATGCGCACCGAGCCCATCACCTCGCGCGTCACCGCCACGGAATGCGAGTACGTGCGCTTCGCGGCTTCCTTGGCCCGGCGCATGAAGTCGGAGTCATCGTCGGTGACCGGCGGCGGGCCGAGCGCGAATGAAAGCACGCCGGCTGCTTCCAGCTTTTCCGCAACGTCGTGCACGGTGACGTCCTCGCCGGATGCGCTCAGGGACATCAACTGAGAGAGCATGACGAGCCAGTCGCGTGCCGTCGCGGACTCGGAAACGGCCACCGTGCCCACGCCGCATTTCCGAAGCACGGCCAGCAGGTGGCTGAAGCTGGCGTAGTTATCCAGGTCCAGTCGGAGCCTCGTCGAGTTGACGAAGATGAATTCACCCGACGTCCGGAGTTCGAGCTCCTTGTCCTGGTCGAGCAGCGTCTTCCCCGCGATGACCAGATCGTTCAGGGCATTGCGCACCGCCTCGTTCTCGGGCGGATACAGCCGAATGACGCGCATCGCGCCATAGATGGAGACGATCAGGGCGCGGCCAGCCCGCCTGACGAATGACTCGGAGGCGGCGTCGCCCGCGGCGTCGCCTGGCACGGCTGGTGACTGTGCCGGCGTTGGCATCCGGCGCGGATCGGTCACGCCGGTCCTCTCAAGGCCTTGCTGACCGCGTTCCGTACGAGGATGTCCTTGTCGGTGCCGGCGCGCCGCAACGCGGCGAACGCATCGTCCGTGCCGATGCGTCCCAACGCCATCGCGGCACAGGCCCGCAGCTCCGCATCCCCGCGCTTGCCGAAGAGTCCCTTCCGGTTCAGCAGACCGTCGAGCATGGGAATGCCCTCTTCCCCGCAGAGGGAGCCGAACGATTCGAAGAACGCCATCTTCTCGGTGAGATCCCCATCCTGCAACCGCTTCCCGTTCATCGCGGCTTCAATCTTCTGCACAGACTGCCGGTGATTCCGCGCGCCCAGCGCGCGGGCCGCCGCGATCCGCACGTCGCGATCCTCATCGTCGATGCCGCGGTCCAGGTGCTGCATCGCGCCGGGGGTTCCGATTTCGGCAAGCGCGGTGACGGCGGCAAGTCGCATCGGCGCCTCCCCCTGCTGGAGCAGGCGGGCCAGCGCCGGTACGGCGGCCGCGGTCTTGAGCGAGCCGGACCGGCGGACCGCTTCCAGCGCCACCTCCCGCTCACTGGATCCCAGCAGGCGAACGAGTTCGGACGTGTTGGCGGCCGCGAGCCGGTCGGCCGCGGCCTCGAGCAGCGTTCGCACGCCCGGCGTGCCGATCCGCCCCAGCCAGCCGAAGATCGTGCCTAACGCACCGACGCGAAGTTGCTCGAAGAGCTCATTCAGGTCGACCTGCGACGGCAGATCCGTTCGTTCGTCCAGCGACTGCAGGAGCTGGGCAACCGCCGAGGGCTCGCTCATCCGGTTGGAGAGCGAAAGGAGCAGTTCCCGCTGCGTCGGCGTGATGTCGCGGGCCCGGCCCGCGGCGATGTTGACCTCGCGCAGCAGACTGGCCACGACCCGCAGCTGGCCGCCGGTGAGCAGGTTGACGAGCATCCCGTCCAGGATCAGGCACACCTCGTCCCGGATCGCGGGATCCGTCTGCTGCTCAAAGACGTCCAGCAGCATCGAAACCACGTTCTGGCGCATGTCGGCCGCGTAGTGATCGCGGATCGTGCGCTGGAGGTACTGCACCTCGTTTTCATCGAGGAAGTAGAGCGTGGAGTCGAAGTCATCCATGCTCACGACGCCGGCCGGGACGATCTGTTCCTGGGCGGGTTCCCGCATGGTGGCGGGGTCAACGAGCTTCGCTTTCTGCTCCTCGGCCGGGTCGATCGGAACGGCCGTATCGAAGCTGACGTCCACGTAGCGATAGCGGATGTGCGAGAACTCATGCTCCCAGAGCAGCGTGAGGAGATCGTCGTCACTGCCGCCCTTCCGGACCTTGGCGATCACCTGCACCAGCGAGACGATCTCCTGGTCTTCGACGCCCCGCGAAAGGCTCAGCTCACGGAGGCCATCCTTGTACAGGATCCAGGGAAGGGCATCAACGCTCTTCTCGGCCTCGGTCACCACCGGGTGGCCTTCCCACAGGATCTGCGTATCCGAGATCTCGAACAGGAGCTGGCCCGTATGGACCCAGATGGGCGCGAACGAAGCCTTGAAATTCTCCAGCGATTTCAGATAGGTCGGGTTGTTCTCGAGGTAGAGCAGGTGGGCGCGGATTGCCCTTGCCAACAGACGCAACATCTCCCCGACCGGCGCGATGTTAAGCGGCGGCTCGGTCCGAACGGCGTCACGCTGGCTCGGGGTCGCGTGCGATGTCACGACGGCAAGATATCGGATTCGGTCAGTTGTGCCACGTCCTTGTCTCCTCGCCCGCTGATGCAGACGATCACGTGATCGTCAGGCGTCCAGCGGCCACGCGACGCATCCATCCATGCGATCGCATGCGCCGTCTCGAGCGCCGGGATGATTCCTTCAAGTCGACTCAGGAGCGCCAGTCCCGCCACCGCTTCTTCGTCCGTCACGGACACGTACGTGGCACGCCCGCTGTCCTTCCACCACGCGTGCTCGGGGCCGACGCCGGGATAGTCCAGCCCCGCCGAAATGCTGTGCGCCGGATACACCTGCCCGTGCTCGTCCTGCAGCAGGTAGCTCAGCGAGCCATGCAGCACACCCGGCCGGCCGCGGGACAACGATGCCGAATGGTGTCCGCTGTCGAGCCCCCGCCCCGCTGCCTCTACTCCGACGAGTTCGACGCCAGGATCGTCAACAAAGCCGGCGAAGATCCCGGCCGCATTCGACCCGCCCCCGACACACGCCACCACCGTGCGGGGCAGCGCTGCGGCAGCCGCCACCAGCTGGGCGCGAGCTTCCCGCCCGATGACCGACTGGAATACCCGGACCATCCGCGGGTATGGTGCCGGGCCGACGACCGAGCCGATGATGTAGTGCGTGCTGCGCACGTTGGTGACCCAGTCCCGGATCGCCTCGGTGGTCGCATCCTTCAGGGTGCGAGTTCCCGACGTGACCGGGATGACCGTCGCGCCCAGCAGGCGCATGCGAAAGACGTTCAGCGCCTGTCGACGCATGTCCTCTTCGCCCATGTACACGACGCATTCGAGGCCGTAGCGGGCGCAGACGGTGGCCGTGGCCACGCCGTGCTGCCCGGCGCCGGTTTCGGCGATGATCCGCCGCTTCCCCATGCGTCTGGCGAGCAACGCCTGACCGACCGTGTTGTTGATCTTGTGGGCCCCGGTGTGGTTGAGATCCTCACGCTTCATCCAGACCCGCGTCCCCAGGCGCTCGCCGAATCGCGGCGCCGGCGTCAATGGCGACGGCCGCCCCACGTAATCCCGCAGCATGTCGTCGAATTCACGGTTGAACGCGGGATCGGCCTGCGCCGCCTCGAAGGCGGCTTCAAGCTCCTCGAGCGCGGGCATCAGCGTCTCGGGCACGTACTGACCGCCATACACGCCAAATCGCGTCGCCGTCATCGTGCGGGGGCGGGGGTGGTCCGCCGCACCGCGGTCATGAACGCGGCCATGCGGAGGTGATCCTTCACGCCGGGCGACGACTCGATGCCAGACGACACATCGACCACGTCCGGCCCGAGGCGATCGATGGCAAGACGAACGTTGTCGGGGCGCAAGCCGCCCGCCACGATCAACCGGCGTCCGGCGCGACGGTGGTTGACGTCGGCGGCGACCGCATCCCAGTCGAATGCGGTGCCCGTGCCACCTAACGCGCCCTTCAACAGCGTATCGAGCAGGATGCCCTCCGCGTCGCTGAACGCGCTCTGCTGCCCGGCGGTGAGCCCTGCGGGACCTATGCGGATCACTCGCCAGACCTCGACGCCGAGTTCTCCATGAAGCTGGGACAACTCCTCAGGGGCGGGCGCCCGGCCGTGCAGCTGAACCACGTGGACCCCAGCGACGCGCGCCGCCAGAATGACCTCGGCGACGGGCTCGTCGCCAAAAACGCCGACGCGCCTGACCGGTGCCCCGGATATCGAGCCGAACAGCTCGCCCGCGCGTCCTGGAGCGACCCGTCGCGGGCTCTCGGTCATGATCACACCCACGAATGAGGCGCCGAGGCGCGCGGCTTCCCGCACGTCCTCCTCACGCGTCATTCCGCAGAACTTGACCTCAGTCACGCGTGCGTCCCCTGGCTACACCCGTGAGCATCGCAACCGCATCCTGCGCATTCTCAGACAGTGAAAGCGATGAACCAACGAGGACCGCGTCGGCTCCAAGCAGCGCCGCCTGCTCGACATCCGTCCGGCTGGAGATTCCACTTTCGGCGATCGCAACGCATGACGCTGGAATCATGGGAAGGAGCCGGGAGACGACTTCGGGCTCCATTGCCAGCGTCTCCAGGTTGCGGCGGTTTACGCCCACCACCGTCGCCCCCGCGTCCAGCGCGCACGCCAGCTCGGCCTCGTCGCGCACCTCGAAAACCGCCTCCACCCCCGCCTGACGAGCGGCATCCGCCATGACGCGGGTGTCGTCAGGGCCGAGCGCCCGGACAATGAGCAGCGCTGCCGACGCCCCACAGGCCCGCGCCTCGAACATCTGCACAGGGTGAACGTGAAAGTCCTTCCTGAGCAGCGGGCAGGAGACCCGCCTCCTGATCAGCTCGAGGTCTTCGCGCGAGCCACCGAATTCTGTCGGCTCGGTGAGGACGGAAATCGCCCGCGCCCCTCCCTGCTCGTATTGTCGAGCTCGCATCGGCGCATCCATAGATTCGTCGAGCGCGCCCCTGGATGGGGACTTCCGTTTCACTTCGGCGATGACCGCGACCGGTCCACCAAGAAGCGCCTTGCGCAACGACTGAGCCGGTCCGGCGTCCGCGGCGCGATCCTCCCACACGCGAGCAGCGCCCAGGGCATGGGCGCGGTCACGAGCGAGCGTCGTAAGGCGACCGAGTGCGCCGGTGGGTGGGCTCCAGAGAGTTCGAGCTTGCACTTCGGTACCTATTCGGCTATCGTGATCTTCGGCTGTTATTCGGGTACAGTCAGTCCCGCCCGGTTCGCCGGCATCTGAGAGGTTGCAATGCCCCTGACCAAACGCCAGCGCGAAATTCTCACCTACCTGCAAGCGTACGCCGAGGAGAACGGATACGCGCCCAGCTTTGACGAGATCGCCAGGCAGTTCAACTATAACTCGCTGGCTACGGTCCACGAGCATCTCACGAACCTGGAGCGCAAGGGCTACATCAAGCGCTCGTACAACGAAAGCCGCGCGATAAACATCCTTCCGTCAGAAGTCTTCCAGCGCGCGGTGGAGTTGCCGCTGCATGGCCTCGTAGCGGCCGGCGTTCCCATCGAAGCGATACAGGGAACCGAGACGATGGCCGTGCCGGAGGAACTGGTCCGGCGACGCGGCGAGCACTACGTGCTCAAGGTCAAGGGCAGCTCGATGATCGACGAACAGGTCCGCGACGGTGACTTCGTGATCGTCAACGAGCGCCGTACCGCGGACAACGGTGAAATGGTGATCGCGCTGCTGAACGGGAATTCCGCCACGATGAAGCGCTTCTACCGCGAGCGCGACGGGCGGATCCGGCTTCAGCCAGCCAATGAGCAGATGACGCCCATGTACGTCCACGAGGACGACATTCTGGTGCAGGGCGTCGTGGTGGGAGTCATTCGGAAATACTGAACGGATGTGAGATGGGAGATGGGAGACGTAAGATCACCTGCCAACCCGGATACGGACTGATCCACGGAGGCGATGCGTGCCGAACGATTCAGGTTCGATCGCCCGGCAGTTTATCTCAGGTCTCCCATCTCCCATCTCACATTCCGGATTCCGCATATGCCTGGCGTAAACGCTCCAGAGCCCGCTTGCCGGCTCCGGAGTCCAGCGCCTCGCGCGCCATTTCCAGTGCTTCGCTGAGCGTCGACAACGTGCCGCTCACATAAATCGCCGCCGCCGCATTGAGCAGGACGGCCGCTTGCGCCCCGGCCGGTCCCTCCCCTCCCAGCACGGCTTCGATGATTCTGGCGTTGGTCGTTGGATCGCCGCCCGCCAGATCGCCGGTCGCGATGGAGTCGAAGCCGAGCTGACCGGGGTCGATCGTCCATTCCTTTACGACGCCCTCGCGCACCTCGCAGACGTGCGTGGGTCCGACGGGCGACACTTCATCCATGCCGGGTTCGCCATGCACCACCAGCGCGTGAACCGAGCCTAACGCGGCGAGCGCGCCCGCCAGGAGCGGCATCCGCTGCCGATCGGCGACGCCGACCACCTGGCGACCAGCGCCGGCCGGATTGGCCAGGGGACCAACGATGTTCATCACCGTCGGGATCCCGAGTTCCCGGCGCACCGGCCCGACGTGTCGCATGGCCGGATGGAGCGTCGGCGCGAACATGAACACCACACCGGCGCGTCGCAGTACACTCTCCATGACCGTTGCCGACGCATCCAGCGGAACGCCCAGGGCCTCGAGGACGTCTGCGCTGCCGCTCCGCGACGTGAACGACCGGTTGCCGTGCTTCGCGATGCGGACTCCGGCGCCCGCCGCCAGGAGTGCCGCGGCGGTGGAGATGTTGAAGGTCGTCACCGCGCCACCGCCGGTGCCGCAGGTGTCGACCAGGCTCTCCCGTTCCTCGGCCTCGATCGTGACCATCGCCGCCCGCATTGCCCGCGCGGCGCCGGCGACTTCGTCGGCCGTTTCGCCCTTCACACGCAGCGCCATCAGGAGCGCGGCGACCTGCGTGGCCGATGCCTCGCCCGCCATGATCAGCCCGAATGCGTCCGCCGCTTCGTTGGCTGACAGGGACTCGCCGAACGCCAGGCGGCGCACGGCGGACTGCAGTGCATCAGCGGCCATCTATTGACACGAGCAATCGGTCCACCAACTGGGCGCGCGTCACGATCAGCGCGATCACCAGGCCGAGCAGCCGCACCCGCTCGACGTCTTCCTCGATGAATACGCCGCGCTTGGCGCGGTTCGTCAGGTTCACGACGCCGAGGAGCTCGCCCTGGTAGACGAGCGGAAAGCTGATGAAGGATCCAGTGGTGAGATACTCATCCCGAAGGAGCGGGTGCATCGCGCCGTCGGTGACGTCCTGAACCAGCATTGGCTCGCGCGTGGTCGCCACGATTCCGGCGACGCCCTTTCCGAAACGCGTCCGTTGACCCATCCGGATCTGCGGAAGAAGTCCGCGCGCGGCCGCCAGGTAGAGTGTGTCCGGCTCAGGCGCGCGAAGCATGAGTGAGCAGCGTTGTGCCTGCATGTCGTCACCGACCATGGCCAACAGCCCGTCGACAAGCGGTGCGGGATCGCCGGTAACGTTGTCGAGCGCCAGCGCCCTCTCCAGCAGATAGAGCGTGCGCGTCTTCTGTCGCAGCGCCTCGTGGCGGCGATGCAGTTCGATATGCGCTTGCTCGAGCTGTCCCACCGCCAACATGAGCTGTTGCTCGTTCGACTGCGCGCGATGCGCGGAGCGCCGGGCTTCCTCCTGCGCAGTCCTCAACTCCTGCTCGAGCTGGAGCCGGTCCGTGGCAACGTGGTCGCCGGACGTCGCCATTTCGCGCGTCTGTGTCAGCTCGGTTTCGAGCTCGCCGAGCCGCGTGAGGTAGTCGGCGTGGACTTTCTGGGTGACTGCTTCGAGCGTGGTCACCGCTTCATCACGAGCCTCACGATCGGCGAACCGGGCGAACGCCAGGTCAAACAGCGCGGCCGACGACGCAAAGCGCTCACTCGTTCTCGTGCCGAACATCTTCCGCTGCTCGTACAGCGCCAGGACCGCCGCCAGATGCCCGTCGGTCGTCAGGCCGCGGAGTGAAAGCAGTCCGCCATCCGCGAACGGGGCCAGTCCGAGAAGGCGCGCGTACTCGGCGGATCGCTCGCCGAGGTCGATGAATTGACCACCACCGGAGACGAGCGTGCGGACGTTGGGGGGAAGGTGGTCGAAGGTGGTGTCGACCGTTCCGGATTCCACATGCCCGCCGGACGGCGTGAGGCGCTCGCGAAGCATTTCCTTGCGGCCGTCGTAACGGAGCAGCGCTATCACGGCGCCGCGGTCGTTGTCGATCAGCGCTTCGCCCACCGCGATGAGGGCCGCGTTCAGGTCAGGCGCGACCGCGAGGGCGTGGGCGAGCGACGGAAGGGCGCGGGACAAGGCAGATGGGCGACGTGAGATGGGAGATGTGAGATAAACTGCTCACATCCTGATCGGTGCGGATCGTGTTCGACAGACGCCGTGCGCCTGAATCCCGACCAGGATCGGCAGTGATCAGGGGGTTGGCAGTTTATCTCGATTCTCCCATCTCCCATCTCACATCCGGTCGTCAATGTGAGGCCGTAGGTAAAGCTCTGTCAATCGCTTCCGCGCGATTCCCCCCGTTGCCCGCCCTTGGACGCCGGACTAATTTTCGAACCGATGACGGCGCGCACTGTGCAGCTCGTGCTGCACTATGACGGGACCGCCTTCGCCGGCTGGCAGATGCAGCCCGAGCAACGGACCGTCCAGGGCGAAATCGAGCGCGTGCTCGCCGGACTCTGCGGACAGCGTGTGGTGGCTCAGGGAGCCGGCCGTACCGACGCGGGCGTGCACGCGCGCGGGCAGGCGGTCGGTGTGCGAGTGCCGGGAAAGTGGACCGCGCCGATGCTGCGGCGCTCACTCAACGCACTCCTCCCCGACGACGTGTGGGTCGCGGCGGCGCATGAGATGCGTCCCGAGTTCCATGCTCGTTTCAGCGCGACGTCCCGGCGCTATGCCTATCAGGTCGGTACAGATGACGAGGCTCACTCTCCCTTTCGGAGAAAAACCGAATGGGCGTACCGGCATCCACTCCAGCGCCAGATGCTCGATGAGGCTGCCGCCCTTCTCGTCGGCGAACATCGGTTCATTGGATTCGCCGTCCGCGGGACGGCGCCGCCAACCGATGCACATCGCTGTACCGTTACCGAGGCCCGCTGGATCGATCGGCCCGGCGGCCTCACGTTCATCGTCGAGGCGAACCGCTTCCTTCACCACATGGTCCGTTTCCTGGTCGGCACGATGCTCGCGCAGGCCAGTGGCCAACGGGATGCGAAATCGATGAGCGAACTCCTTCTCGCCGGGTCGAACGACGAGGTGTCGCCACCGGCACCGGCGCACGGGCTGGTGCTCGAGAAGGTCGCCTATCCGGCGGAGCTGTACTTCACATGATCGCCCTCGTCGCCGTCTTCGCGCTCCTCATCGCCGGCTGCCAGGGGTCGCCGCGCGACTCGCTCGCGGCGACGGTCACCCGGCAGTCTTCGACCGCCGCGCCAACCCAGGGCATCGATGCCTCCCGCCGCACAGCGATTACCGAAGCGACGGCGCGAGTGGCGCCAGCCGTCGTCACCGTGCAGACCGAAACGATCGAACGCGTTCCCGCCGACTTCTTCAGCATGTTCTTTGGCGGAACAGCATCTCAACAGCGCGTTTCTCCGGGAATCGGCTCGGGCTTCATCATCCGCGAGAACGGCGTCATCGTCACGAACGCGCATGTCGTCCAGAACGCGACGAGCATCTCGGTGATGATGCGCGACGGAACGACGCACGCCGCCAAACTGCTCGGCCAGGATGAGACCAACGACCTCGCGGTTCTCAAGATCGAGGCTGGCAACCTGCCGGTCGCGCCGCTGGGCGATTCCGACGGACTGATGATCGGCGAGTGGGCCATCGCCATCGGCAATCCATTCGGGTTCGTCCTCGCCAACTCGGAGCCGAGTGTTACTGCCGGCGTCATTTCGGCGACGGGCCGCAACCTGCTTGGCAGCTCGGAAGGTTCGGGGGTGTACGTCGACATGATCCAGACGGACGCCTCGATCAACCCGGGCAACTCGGGCGGACCGCTGGTGAACGCGAAGGGCGAGGTGATCGGTGTGAACAGCTCGATCTACACGCCATCGCAAGGTTCCGTAGGACTGGGCTTCGCGATTCCGATCAACCGGGCGCGTCGGGTGGCCGAGGATCTCATGGAGCATGGCGAGATCCGGCGTCCATGGATTGGTGAACTGCTGCGCGCCCCCGCGGGTGCCACCAATCCTCGCGACGTGATCACTGCCGGGGCCATTCTTCGGGCGGTCGTTCCCGGATCGCCAGCGGCGGCGGCCGGCCTGCGCGCCGACGACCAGATCACGCGTGCCGGGAACCGCGTCGTTCGCAACGCCTTCGATTGGGAAGCAGCCCGACTCTCGCTGCGTGTCGGTGATCGGGTTCCACTGGTTGTACGGCGCGGTGGGCGCGACATCACCGTGAACGTGACGGTGGCGGACCGCCCCGAGGTGAGTGCTCCGAAAGTCACGGTCCTCCGCGAAATCGAGCTGACCACGTTGACGCCAACGCTGCGTGCCGAACGCGGCATTCAAGCCACGCAGGGCGCCTTCGTCACCGGCGTCAGCGATCGGGTGCGTGACGAGATCGGCATCGACGTCGGTGACGTGATCCTCCAGATCAACACCGTGGCGATCCGCAGTGTGGATGATGTGTCGCGCGCCATCAGCCAGGCGCCCGCCCGCACCGTCTCGCGTGCCCTGTTCGAGCGCCGTGGACGGCGCTACATCACCGACTTCGTTATCCGATGAGCGTGCCTCACGACACCTGGTCCTCGCCCCTCGCCGAGCGATACGCATCGAAGGCGATGCTCGCGCTCTGGTCGCCCGATCGCCGCTACGGGCTCTGGCGGCGGCTCTGGCTGGCCCTGGCCGAGGGCGAACGTGACCTCGGCGTAGCAATTCCCGATGAAGCGCTGGCCCAGATGCGCCAGCACCTGGACGACATCGACTATGACGCCGTCGCCAGGTACGAGAAGGAGTTCCGTCATGACGTGATGGCGCACGTCTACGCCTTTGGAGACGTCGCCCCGGCCGCCCGCCCCTTCATCCACCTCGGCGCCACCAGCGCCTACGTGACCGACAACGCCGACCTCGTGCTCATGCGCGAGGGACTGACGCTCCTTCGCGACAAGGCGCTCCTCGTGCTGGCCGCGCTGGCGGCCTTCGCGAAGAAGTGGCGAGCCGAGCCGGCGTTAGGCTACACGCACCTGCAGCCGGCGCAGCTTACGACCGTGGGAAAGCGCGCCACGCTGTGGATGCAGGACCTGGTGCTGGATCTGACGGACATCGATGCTCGCCGGGCGACGCTTCCACTCCGGGGCGTGAAGGGAACAACCGGCACACAGGCATCCTTCCTCGAGCTGTTCCATGGGGACCACAGCAAGGTGCGGGCGCTGGAAGCGCACGTCTGCCGGGCCACGGGATTCGAGCGCGCCCTGGCGGTGACGGGCCAGACCTATTCCAGGAAGATCGACGCGCAGGTGCTTGGCGTCGTGGCTGGAATCGCGGCGTCGGCCGCGAAGTTCAGCGGCGACGTCAGGATGCTGCAGTCATTCGGGGAGCTGAGCGAGCCGTTCGAGACCGGGCAGATCGGGTCATCCGCCATGGCCTACAAGCGCAACCCGATGCGGAGCGAGCGCATTTCCTCGCTGGCGCGATTCGTAGGCGCGCTCGAGCCCAATGCGAACCAGACGCACGCGGTGCAGTATTTCGAGCGCACGCTCGACGACAGCGCCAACAGGCGGCTGGTCATTCCCGAGTCCTTCCTCGCTACGGACGCCATCCTCCTGCTCATGGAAAACGTTGCGCGCGGGCTCGAGGTCCATGGGGCGCGGATCCGTCACCGACTGATGGACGAGTTGCCGTTCATGGCGACCGAGCAGCTCATCGTGCGCGCCGTCGAGGCGGGAGGCGATCGCCAGGCCGTCCACGAGGTCATCCGCCGTCACAGCGTCGAAGCCGCGGCGGCCATGAAGAACAACGGCAAGTCGAACGACCTGCTCGATCGCCTGGCGGGAGACCGTGACTTCCCGCGCGGCGTCGACCTCACGGCGGCAGCCGATCCCGCTCGCTACATAGGTCGTGCACCAGAGCAGGTTGATGAATTCCTGAGCGAAGTCGTGGTTCCCATCCTGGCCGCCGCGGGTGAGATGCGCGGGACGGCGGAGGCCATACGGGTATGAGCTCGGTCGCTTACACGGAACTGCCACTTACCCTCTGGCGGCGCGGCAAGGTGCGCGACGTCTATGAGGTCGACGAGAAGCGCTTGCTTCTCGTTGCCACGGACCGCGTGTCGGCGTTCGACGTGGTCATGCGCGAGACCGTGCCATACAAGGGCGCCGTGCTCACGCAGATCTCGGCGTGGTGGTTGCGCCAGCTCGGGGAGCTCGTGCCGCACCACATGCTCACGGCCGACATCGATGAGATTGTTGACCTGGTGCCCGCGCTCGCGGGCACACGATCGCTCCTGGCCGGCCGGTCGATGCTCTGCCGGCGCAGCGAAGTCTTCCCGGTCGAGTGCGTCGTCAGGGGATATCTCGCCGGATCGGCATGGAAGGAGTATCGCGCGTCCGGAACGCTGGCTGGCGAACCACTCCCGGCCGGGCTCTGCGAGAGCGAGCGACTGCCGTCGCCGATCTTCAGCCCCGCCACGAAGGCGGAGTCGGGCCACGACGAGAACATCACTCGCGCAACCATGGTCGGAATAGTCGGCGCGGAGACCGCGGCGCAGCTCGAAGATCTGTCGCTGCGCATTTACGAGTTCGGCAACCAGCGCACCGAACCACGCGGGATCATCATCGCCGACACCAAGTTCGAGTTCGGCCGTTTCGACGGCCAGATCGTCCTGGTGGACGAAGTGCTCACGCCCGATAGCTCGCGGTTCTGGCCTGTGGCTCAGTACCAGCCCGGTCGCTCCCAGCCCAGCTTCGACAAGCAACCATTGCGCGACTACCTCGACGGACAGCGGCGCGCGGGACGCTGGGACGGCGATCCGCCGCCACCGCGCCTGCCACGCGAAGTGGTCGCGGCCACCAGCACGCGCTACCTGGAAGCGTTCGAGCGCATCACCGGGTCCCCGCTCGACCTGGAGTCGCTCGCGTGAGTTTCGCGCGCGAAGGACTCGTCTTCATTGGCGTGGGGATGCTGCTGGCGGCGGCCGCCGTGACGGCCGCTGTCATGTTTCGTTCGTGGCCGCTGTGGCTGCTGGCCTTCGTGCTCGTGGTCCTCGCGCTCTGGATCGCGTACTTCTTCCGTGATCCGGAGCGAACGGGGCAGCGTGGCGGCGGACTCGTGATCGCGCCGGCGGATGGCCGCGTCGTGATGATCACCGAAGTCGACGAGCCGGCGTTCCTGCACGGCAAGGCGCTGCGCATCTCGATTTTCATGAACGTCTTCAACGTGCACGTGAACCGATATCCGGTATCGGGAACCGTGCGTTTCGTGCACTACAATCCCGGCAAGTTCCTGAACGCCGCCACCGACAAGTCGAGCCTGGAAAACGAGCAGATGTCGGTCGGGATCGAGGATGGGTCGCTGCGCGTACTCGTCAGGCAGATCGCCGGCCTCGTGGCGAGGCGCATCGTGACCTACAGCCGCGAGGGCGACCAGGTCGAGCAGGGCGAGCGGATGGGCATCATCCGGTTCGGGTCGCGCGTCGATGTCTTCCTCCCCACCTCCGCGACCGCGACAGCGAGCGTCGGGGAAACCACCCTGGCCGGCGCATCGGTGATCGCGCGCCTGGCGGGCCAATGAACGAACCCGTTCAACGCCGCTTTGCGCGGCCCATCATCCTGCTCCCTAACGGGTTCACGCTGTTGAACCTGTTCTTCGGTGTCTTCGCGATCGTGGCCGCGAGCCGTGGCAACTACAGCACCGCCGGCACCTATATCGTCCTGGGTGGCGTCGCGGATGCCATAGACGGCCGCGTGGCGCGCGCCACACGCTCGGGTAGCCTGTTCGGCGCCGAACTCGACTCACTCGTCGATGCGATTTCGTTCGGGTTGGCGCCGGCGCTCCTGATGTTCTTCGCCGTGTTCAACCAGCACGGTTGGGAGTGGATCCTCTGCTTCTTCTTCACCATGTGCGCGGTGATCCGGCTGGCGCGGTTCAACGTCGAGCAGGCTGGCCGGGCCAAGACGCACTTCAACGGGCTCCCAAGCCCGATGGCGGGGCTCACGCTGGCCACCTACTACTGGTTCCGGGAATCCGAGCTGTACCAGCAGCCGATGCTGACCGACCTGCCCTGGCCGGTGATGCTGCGCTTCATCATGGTCGGTCTCTCGTTCCTCATGATCAGCCAGGTGAGGTACGCCGCCGTCCCTACCATTGGATACCGCTCCATCCGTGAGATCCTCGGCTCCCTGCTGGTCATCGGGACCCTGGCCGGACTGATCTTCCTTCCGAAGACCTTCTTCTTCCCCGCGGCCATGGCGTACGTGATCTGGGGTGTCGCTCGTACCGTCTTTGTCGGCTTCCTGGATCGCCGGTCGCTCGCGGACATGGATCAAGACCTCGTTGGTGACGAGGACGCGCTGGACGCTGGCCTCCATCGCCGTCGCCGCCGGCGGCGCCGCAGCGGCCGTCAAGGACCGCCCGGCACTAACATTCGCGAGGAACCAAAGGCATGACGCGATATCGCGTGGCTGTGCACATCGTCCCCCGCAAAGGCGTGCTCGATCCCCAGGGGAAGGCCGTCGCCGACGCCCTTCACGCCCTCGGATTCGGGGCGGTGCGCGAGGCGCGCGTGGGCAGGCACCTCGTGCTCGACGTCGATGCGCCCGATGCCGGTGCCGCCGAGACGTCCGTTCGGGGAATGTGCGACAAGCTGCTGGCCAATCCCGTCACCGAAGACTACGAGATCGCAGGAGTGAAGGCGTCGTGATATTCGGCATCGTCACGTTTCCCGGATCCAATCGCGAAGTCGACGCCAGCCTGGCGATCACCGAGGGCGTGGGCGGCGAAGTCGTGCGCCTCTGGCACAAGGATCACGACCTGCAGGGCGCGGACGTGATCATCCTGCCGGGGGGCTTCAGCTACGGCGACTACCTTCGGGCCGGCGCCATCGCGCGCTTCAGTCCCATCATGCGCGAAATCATCGAGCACGCGCGGCGGGGCGGTCCGGTGCTCGGCATTTGCAACGGGTTCCAGATCCTCTGCGAGGCGCGACTGCTTCCGGGCGCCCTGTTGCGGAACGCGAGCCTCCGGTTCGCCAGCCAGTGGGTGCACCTGCGCGTGGAGAATGCCGATACGCTCTTCACCAACGCGTACGAAAAAGGTCAGCTGATCAGGGTGCCCGTTGCCCACGGCGATGGCCGGTTCACGGCCGATGACGCGACCATCAAACAACTCGAGGACCGTGGACAGGTCGTTTTCCGTTATGTCGATCGCAACGGAAATGCCCTGCCTGCTGCGAATCCCAACGGATCAATGAACGACATCGCCGGCATCGTGAACGAACGCGGCAACATCCTTGGCCTCATGCCTCATCTCGAAGACGCCGTGGACGCGCGCCTCGGCTCCACAGACGGCCTCGGGCTCTTCGAGTCGATCCTCGCCCGCGTCGCTGCATAGCACTCATCTCGAATCTCCCATCTCCCATGGAAGAAAAGAAGCCATCCAAGACAGAGGACGAATACTTCGTGAAGCTCGACGCCGAGTTGATCAAGGCGCAGCGCGCAAAGCTGGACGCCGAACGCGCCAAGGCCGAGCGTGACTCGCACTACATGCGCTGCCCCAAGTGTGGTGGCCAGCTCGAGGAGATCGAATTTCACCACATGAAGATCGATCGCTGCAAGGACTGCGGTGGCATCTGGCTCGACAAGGGCGAGATGGAGATGCTGGAGCACATCGACCAGAGCAATATCCGGAGCTTCGTCCGGACGATGTTCGGCCTGAAGAGATGAGCGCGGTTGCCCGTCCCGGCGATCCGGTCATCACGCCCGCGCTCGTCGCCGAGCACGGGCTCACCACCGGAGAGTTCGAACGCCTGGTGTCGATGCTGGGCCGGCGGCCGACGTTCACTGAACTCGGGATCGTGAGCGCGTTGTGGAGCGAACACTGCTCGTACAAGCACTCGCGCCCTGTGCTCAAGACGCTACCGACGAAAGGCGCGTACGTTCTGCAGGGGCCCGGAGAGAACGCCGGCGTCATCGCGATCGGTGACGGGCTCGCCGTCGCGTTCAAGATCGAATCGCACAACCATCCCTCGGCCGTCGAGCCATATCAGGGTGCCGCGACCGGCGTCGGCGGGATCCTGCGCGATGTCTTCACGATGGGCGCACGCCCCATCGCGCTCCTCAATTCATTGCGATTCGGCGCCCTGGATCATCCGCGAACGCGGTGGCTCGTGGCCGGCGTCGTGAAGGGAATCGGCGACTATGGCAATTGCATGGGCGTCCCGACCGTTGCCGGTGAGGTCGTGTTCGACGACGCCTACGCGGGGAATCCACTCGTCAACGCCATGTGCGTCGGCGTCATGCGCGAGGAAGAACTGATTCGCGCGGTGGCCAGCGGCGTCGGCAATCCGATCATCGCCGTCGGCGCCCGCACGGGTCGTGATGGAATCCATGGCGCGTCCTTCGCTTCTGAAGACCTCTCGCACGAGAGCGACGCCAGGCGGCCCCGCGTCCAGGTCGGGGATCCGTTCACCGAGAAACTGCTGCTCGAGGCGTCGCTGGAGCTGATCCGCAGCGGTCACATCGTCGCCATCCAGGACATGGGCGCCGCCGGCCTGACGAGTTCCTCGGCGGAGATGGCGGCGCGTGGCGACGTCGGTGTCGAGATCGACGTCACCAGGATGCCGCTCCGCGAGGAAGGAATGACGCCTTACGAGATCCTGCTCAGCGAATCACAGGAACGGATGCTCGTGGTGGCCCTCAAGGGTCGCGAAGCGCAGGTGCAGGCCATCCTCGCCAAGTGGGACCTGAGCGCCGCGGTCATTGGCGCGGTGATCGCCGAGCCGGTCTATCGCGTGAAGGAGGGAGACCGCGTGGTGGCGGAGTTCCCGGGATCGCGGCTCATTACGGACTGCCCCGTCTATAACCCCGAGGCCCGCGAGAGCGACGCGATTCGCGCCCTTCGCGAAAGGGACGTGAACGCGATCGCCGAGCGTCCGGAAGAGGCGAACCCGATGTGGACGCTGGAGCGGCTCCTTGCCTCGCCGACCGTCGCCAGCAAGTCATGGATCGTCAGGCAGTACGACAGCACCGTGCGAGCCAGCACCGTGGTGGGGCCAGGTCCCGCCGACGCCGCCGTCGTCATGCTCCGCGGAACGCGGCGCGCCCTGGCGCTCAAGACCGACTGCAACGGCCGCTACGTCTACCTCGACCCGCGCACGGGCGGCCGGATCGCCGTCGCCGAAGCCGCGCGCAACGTCGCGTGCACGGGTGGCCGCCCCATGGCGATCACCAACTGCCTCAATTTCGGGAACCCCCGCAAGCCGGACGTGTTTTTCCAGTTCCGCGAGGCGGTGGCCGGAATGGGCGAAGCCTGTCAGGCGTTAGGCACGCCGGTGACGGGTGGAAACGTCTCCTTCTACAACGAGAGCCCGTCCGGGGCCGTGTATCCGACGCCCACGATAGGCATGGTTGGGTTGCTCGACGACGTGGAACGGGCCACCACCGCCGTCTTCAGGACGACTGGCGACTCGATTATCCTTCTTGGTGAGAATTCCGGCGAGTTGGGCGCCACTGAGTACCTGCGCTGGATTCACGGCGTAGTCGCCGGACGGCCACCAGCCTGCGACCTGCAGGCGGAGGCGCGGCTCATCGAGGCGCTGCTCGAGGCCATGGCCGACGGTACGGTGGCGTCGGCACACGATTGCAGCGATGGCGGCCTGGCGGTGGCGCTGGCCGAGTGCTGCGTCATGGATGAGGATGCGCCGCGGGCCGCGTCGGTGGACCTGACGCGATGGTCTGCGCTGCCGATGCGTGCACTGAGCTTTGGCGAGGCGCAGGGCCGCGTGGTCGTGTCGACGCCGGACCCGGCGGCAGTGCTCGCAATTGCCGGGCGGCACGGGGTGCCCGCCGCGGAGATCGGAAGGGTAGGAGAGGTTGGAGGGTCGCTGGTTGTGACAGTTGGAAAGCAGCGGTTCGAGACACCGGTGGCGCGCCTGGCGGCAGCGTATCATGGCGCGGTGCCGGCGATGATGTCGAAGGTGGCAATCTCAACGGACGAGACGACAGACTCGAGGCTTGAGGTTTCAGTTGCTCGAGCCTCGAGCCTCGAGCCTGAAGCCTAGGAGTCATTCATGTGCGGTATCTTCGGAGTCTGGGGTCATCAGCGCGCAGCCGCGCTGACACACCTTGGTTTGTATTCACTCCAGCACAGAGGCCAGGAGTCGGCGGGCATCGTTGCCGTCGGATCTGACGGAGTTGGCCGCAACGTTCGCAAGATGGGCCTGGTGTCGGAGGGATTCGCCGCCAGTGAGGTCGCCAAGCTGCAGGGCAGCGTCGCCATCGGCCACACGCGCTACAGCACCGCCGGGTCGTCCACGCTGGACAATGCACAACCTGTGGTGGCGCGCTTCCGTGGCGGACACATTGCGCTCTCTCACAACGGCAATCTCGTGAACGCCGTCGAACTGAGGCGGGACCTCGAGGATCGCGGCTCCATCTTCTCTTCATCGATGGACTCCGAGGTGCTCGTGCACCTCATGGCCAGGTCTTCGTCCACCAAGCCGGAGAATCGGCTTGCTGACGCGATGGCCCGGGTCGAAGGAGCATCGAGCCTCGTCGTTCTCGTCGGCAACACGTTGATGGCTGCGCGCGACCCCCGCGGCTGGCGCCCACTCGTTATGGGCCGGCTCGGCGAGGCCTGGGTGTTCGCGTCAGAGACCTGCGCGCTCGACATCGTCGGCGCCAAGGTCGAACGCGAGGTCAAGCCCGGCGAGATCATCGCCATTGACGATGATGGATTCCGGACGCTGCAGATGCCCACGCTCCCTCTCAAGCGCTGCGTTTTCGAGCACGTCTACTTCGCGCGGCCGGACAGCTACGTCTTCGGTGGCTCGGTGGACCGTGCGCGTCGCGCGCTGGGCCGGCAATTGGCGATCGAGCAGCCCTGCCCCACCGCGGACCTGGTGTTTTCGGTGCCGGACTCATCGAACTCGGCCGCGGTCGGTTACGCCGAGGAGTCCGGCCTGCGCCTGGAGCTGGCGCTCATCCGCAATCACTACGTGGGACGCACCTTCATCCAGCCGTCACAGGGCGATCGCGACGCCAAGGTGAAGGTGAAGTACAACCCCGTCCGCGAAGTGCTCGCCGGAAAGAGCGTCGTCATGGTCGACGATTCGATCGTTCGCGGGACCACCACTCGCGGACTGGTGGCCCTCATTCGCGCGGCGGGAGCTCGTGAAGTTCACATGCGCGTCTCGTCGCCGCCCATCACGGGGCCGTGCTACTACGGCATCGACACACCGCGGCGTGAAGAGCTGATCGCCGCCAACTACTCGGTGCCGGAAATCGCAAAGCGGATCGGCGTCGATTCGCTGGGCTACCTGTCGCTCGAGGGAATGCTTGCGGCCGTGCCGGGCGGCCCAGGCGGATTCTGCCATGCCTGCTTCTCAGGTGAGTACCCGACTGCGCCACCCTCCAGCGCCGAGAAGTATCAGCTGGTTGCCGCGAGGTAGAATTGATGGGGCGTGGCAGCAGGACAGGGTTACGCCGACGGTGGGACGTCAGTCAAGCAATGCGCACCAGCACGCGACGCCAGTACTAGCAAGTAGCAAGCAGTAATCAGCGATCCGCGGGCCTCGCCTCCGACAAAATCGCCGCCATCGATGCTCGTTTACTTCTTCGGAAACGGCCGCGCCGACGGCACGCGCGAGATGAAGGGCGTCCTTGGATCCAAGGGCGCCAACCTGGCTGAGATGACGAACCTGGGCGTGCCCGTACCGCCGGGATTCACCATCGCCTGCAGCGCCTGCATGGACTACCTGGCCACTGGCGGAGTGCCCCCCGCTCTTCGCGAGGAAGTCGCCCAGCACCTGAAGCGGCTCGAGGAGGCGACCGGCAAGCGCCTGGGTGATCCCGCCAATCCGTTGCTGGTATCGGTGCGCAGCGGCGGCGCGGTCTCCATGCCCGGGATGATGGAAACAGTGCTCAACCTCGGCCTGAATGACGAAACGGTCGAGGGACTCGCGAGGCTCAACGGCAACGCCCGCTTCGCGTGGGATGCGTACCGCCGGCTCGTGCAGATGTATGGCGACGTCGTGCTCAACGTACCCGCGGCACGCTTCGAGTCGATGCTCGCCGACAAGCGGATGATGGCACACGTAGAGACCGACGCGGAACTCCCCGAGGCCGCGCTACGCGCCCTCACGGCCAGGTACAAGGCACTCGTGCAGAGCGTGACGGGGGCTGACTTCCCGAGCCAGCCCGAGGCGCAGCTCTGGGGCGCGATCGAAGCGGTCTGGCGCTCGTGGACCCTCAAGAAGGCTGTCGACTACCGCAAGGTGAACGGGATTGCCGACGACCTCGGCACGGGTGTCAACATCGTTGCCATGGTGTTCGGCAACATGGGTGACGATTCGGGTACGGGCGTGGCGTTCACTCGCGATCCCTCAACCGGAGAGCGCAGGTTCTACGGCGAGTTTCTCGTGAACGCGCAGGGCGAGGACGTGGTCGCCGGAATTCGCACGCCGCTTCACATCGACGAGATGGCGCGACGGCTTCCGGGCGCTTACGCGGAGCTGATGTCGGTGCAGGATCGACTCGAGCGCCACTACCGGGACATGCAGGATCTCGAGTTCACGGTGGAGCGCGGCACGCTCTACTTGTTGCAGACCCGAACGGGGAAGCGAACGGCGGCCGCGTCGGTGCGCATCGCGCGCGACATGGTCGACGAAGGCCTCATCAGCAGCGCGGAGGCCGTGCAGCGGGTGAACGCGTCGCAGCTGGACCAGTTGCTCCATCCGGTTATCGACCCTGGGGCACGGGCGACGGTGTTGGTCACGGGGCTGCCGGCATCACCGGGAGCGGCGAGCGGCGTTGCGGTCTTCGATCCTGACGAAGCGGTGTCGCGCGCGGCTCGAGGGGACGCTGTGATCCTCGTGCGCGAGGAGACGACCCCGGAGGATTTTCACGGCATGGTTGCGGCCCGGGCGATCCTGACCACGCGCGGCGGCATGACCAGCCACGCCGCCGTCGTCGCGCGTGGCATGGGGAAATGCGCGGTGGTCGGTGCGCGCGACATCGTGGTCGACGCCGAACGGCGGCATTTCCGGGCGAACGGCACCATCGTTGACGAGGGCGACTGGATCACGCTCGACGGCGCCACCGGCCGCGTCTTCCTGGGCGACCTGCCCACCGTGCCGTCGGAGGTGGTGCGCGTCACGCAGGGACACCTGTTGGCGAGCCAGGCGCCTGTCTTCCAGGCCTACTCGCGCCTCCTCGGCTGGGCGGACGAGACGCGGCGGCTCAAGGTGCGCGCGAACGCCGACACCCCGAAGGATGCTCGTCAGGCACGCGGCTTCGGCGCCGAGGGAATCGGTCTCTGTCGCACCGAGCACATGTTCTTCGAGGGGGACCGCATCCACGCCATGCGCGAGATGATCGTGGCGCACGACGGATCCGGCCGGCGGCGCGCCCTGGCGAAGCTGCTTCCGATGCAGCGCGCCGACTTCGAGGCGATTTTCGAGGCAATGCACGGCTTCCCGGTCAACATCCGGCTGCTGGATCCGCCGCTGCACGAGTTCTTGCCGCACGGAGGCGAGGAATCCAAGCTGCTGGCGCGCCAACTGCAGCTCTCGAAGGCCGAACTGGCGCACATCGTGGAGGGACTCCGCGAGTCAAACCCGATGCTGGGTCATCGCGGGTGCCGCCTGGGGATCACCTATCCCGAGATCACGGAGATGCAGGGGCGCGCGATCTTCGAGGCGGCCGTGCGCGCCCAGAAGCGCGGCATCGAGGTCCACGTCGAGATCATGGTGCCGCTGGTGTCGACGCTCGGCGAATTCACGCATCAGCAGGCCATTCTCGAGGAGTGTGCGCGCCAGGTGCTCGGCCCGATGGGACCCGTGGCTTACGAGATCGGCACGATGATCGAGCTGCCGCGCGCGGCGCTGACGGCAGCGGAAATCGCCAGCCAGGCGGCGTTCTTCTCGTTCGGCACCAACGACCTCACGCAAACCACGTTAGGCCTGAGTCGTGACGATGCCGGTCGCTTCCTGCCAGCCTACGTCGAACGTGGCATCTTCCCCGATGATCCCTTCCAGACCCTGGATGTCACGGGTGTGGGGAAGCTCATTCGAATGGCCGTCGAAGACGGTCGCGCGGCGCGTCCAGGACTGAAGACCGGAATCTGCGGCGAACATGGCGGCGAACCTCGATCGATCTCGTTCTGTCACGAAGCGGGTCTCGACTACGTGTCGTGTTCGCCGTTCCGCGTGCCGATCGCGCGACTGGCAGCGGCGCAGGCAGCGCTCGCCTGACCTTGCGCGGTACTTCCAGCGCCGCGCGTCCATTCCTACCTTAAGCCGGCGCTTTCCCTCCAATCGCACTCCACCCGGGGCTGATGACCGACCTCCGCGTCCAGCTCGAAAGCACCCTCGGATCGGCTTACGCGCTCGAACGCGAACTCGGTGGTGGTGGGATGTCGCGGGTCTTCCTGGCCGAGGAGCGCGCGCTCGGGCGTCGTGTGGTCGTGAAGGTACTTCCGTCCGACGTCACCGCGGGCGTGAACGTCGAGCGCTTCCGGCGCGAAATCCAGGTCTCGGCCAAGCTCCAGCATCCGCACATCGTGCCGGTGCTGTCGACCGGCGAGATGGACGGCGTTCCGTGGTACACGATGCCGTACGTCGAGGGCGAATCGCTCCGGAATCGCATCGCGACCGCGGGAGCACTGTCGATCACGGAAGCCGTCGGTATCCTCCGCGACGTCGCGAAGGCGCTGGCATACGCCCACGAGCGCGGGGTCGTCCACCGCGACATCAAGCCTGACAACATCCTCCTGAGCGGCGGCTCTGCCACCGTCGCCGATTTCGGGATCGCCAAGGCCATCAGCGCGGCGCGCGACGACACGCCTGGCGGTACGCTGACGCAGGTCGGGACGTCGCTCGGCACGCCGGCCTACATGGCGCCCGAGCAGGCCGCGGCCGATCCGGCCACGAATCATCGAGCCGACATCTACGCGTTCGGCTGCGTGGCCTTCGAGGTGCTGACGGGACGCCCGCCGTTCACCGCCAGCTCGCCGCAGCGGTTGCTGGCCGCGCAGATGGGCGAGAAGCCGCAGCCGGTCACCGATCTCCGACCCGACACGCCACCGCCGCTGGCTGACCTGGTGATGCGATGCCTGGAGAAGGAAGCGGACGCGCGTCCGCAGGGCGCAGCGGACCTGGTGCGTGTGCTGGAGACCGTGACGAGCGGGACCGACCAGGCAGCGATGCCGGGGATCCTCGTCGGTGGTCCCGGGATGTTCCGGCGCGCCCTCGTGCTGTACGCGCTGGCCCTCATCGTCGTACTCGTGGTGGCGCGCGCAGCGGTGGTCGCAATCGGGTTGCCGACCTGGGTGGTTCCCGGTGCGGTCATCGTTATGCTCATGGGCTTCCCGGTGATCCTTTTCACCGGCTACGTGCAGCGCGTGACGCGTCGCACGGTGACGCAGACCCCGACGTACACTCCTGGTGGCACGCCTGGCATGCCGACGGGAACCATGGCGACGATCGCCTTGAAGGCGAGCCCGCACCTCACCTGGCGCCGGGCCGCCCTGGGGGGCGCGTATGCAGTTGGCGCCTTTGTCCTCCTCGTTGGCGCCTTCATGGGAATGCGCGCGATGGGAATCGGGCCGGCGGGTTCACTCTTCGCTGCGGGCAAGCTGGCCAGGAACGAACGACTGCTGGTGACCGATTTTGGCGTGAAAGGCAGCGCGGATTCATCGCTGGGGACGGTGGTCTCCGAGGCGATCCGCACCGACCTCGCGCAGTCCGCGGTGCTTACGATCGCGCCGGCGAGCCTGGTGCGAGCGTCGCTGGTGCGGATGCGACGGCCGGTCGAGTCACGCCTCGACGCAACGCTCGGAAGCGAGATCGCCCTTCGCGAGGGCATCAAGGCCATCGTGGACGGCGACATCACCCCGATCGGCAACGGGTTCATCATCACGGCGCGTCTCGTCGCCCCGGAGACGGGCGACCAGCTCTGGTCGTCGCGCGAGACCGCCGAGGGGCCCACCGATGTCATCCCGGCCGTGGAGCGCCTGAGCCGCTCCATGCGCGGAAAGATTGGCGAGTCCCTCAAGGACGTCAGCGCTTCGCCTGACCTGGCCGACGTGACGACCTCGTCGCTGGATGCGCTGCGGAAATTTGCTGAAGGAGTGCGGGCGTCGGACGTATTGCGCGACGCGCCTCGCGCCGTCACGCTGCTCAAGGAGGCGATCGCGCTCGACTCGAGCTTTGCGATGGCATGGCGCAAGCTCGCCGTCGCCTACAACATCGGCGCATTCCCTGTGGCGCTGGCCGATTCTGCCTCGGAGCGGGCCTTCCAGTTCCGCGATCGCTTGCCGGAAGTGGAGCGGCTCAACGTAGTCGGTCTCTACTTTGGCTGGGGTCCGGGGCGAGATCGTGCCAAAGCGACCGAGGCATTCGAGGCGTTGTCGGCGCTTTCGCCGACCGGCTATCACAACCTTGCCGTCCAATACGCGAGCCGGCGGCAATACGCGCGCGCCGAGTCACTCTACAAGAAGAACATCGATCGGAGTCCGATCCAGCAGAGCTACACCCAGTGGGCTGGAACTATCGCGGCTCAAGGAAGGCGGGCCGAGGCAGAATCGTTGCTTCGTGAGATGCCGTCGGTGTTCCCGGGCTCCGTCGGCACCGAGCAGAACCTCGTTCCCTACATGTACCTGCGCGGTCAACAGGACTCCGTGTTGTCCCTCCTCGCCGAGCTGAGGAACAGCACCGATCCGCAGGTTCGCGCCCAAGCCAGCATGAACCAATCGGCCGTGGCTTTCGTCAATGGGAAACTGGCGTCTGCAGAGAAGGCGTACTTCGAGGCTTCGGCGATCGAACGGGCTCGCGGTGGGAGTGCGCTCCCGCTGTCCGATTCGCTGGCGTCGATCCTGCTCGACGTGTGGTTCCGTGACCGCAAGGAGCGCGGCGCGCAGCGTCTGGACGCCGCGCTTCAGCGCCTCCCGCTGCGAACCGGCAGCGAGGGTGAACGTCCGTACTTCTGGGTGGCGGAACTCTACGCAAGGGCAGGCCGGCCCGATCGGGCCAGCGCCATCATTGCGCAATACGAGCGTGAGGTGCGCGACACGGCCCTCAAGCGCTCCCTGGTGCCGGCTTTGCAGCGCGCCCAAGGGGAGATCGCGCTCGCAGAGCGTCGCCCACTCGAGGCGCTGGCCTTGTTCAGGAAGTCCGATACGCTTCCCGACGGGCCGGCCGAGTATTGTGCGGCGTGTGTGTACGCACCAATTGCACGCGCATTCGACGAGGCGGGAGTGACCGACTCGGCCATCTTCGCGTTCGAGCGTTTTCTATCGGTGCCCGCCAATCCGCTGGCGTCTGACATGCATCCGACCTACCTCGCGGGCACCTACAAGCGCCTGGGCGAGCTGTATGAGCAGCAGGGGAATGTCGGGAAGGCCCTCGAGTACTACAACAAGTTCGTGGCGTTATGGAAGAACGCTGACCCGGACCTGCAGCCGCGAGTCGCTGACGTGCGGCGCCGCATCGCGCGATTGAGCGATCCAGAGCGACGTTGAACTGAGGCGACCGCTGAGCCCAGGTGTCGCTGCCGACGCTCCGCGGCATCGGAACCCAATTGTGGAGGAAATCGATGCGCACCTTTCTCGCGCTCGTTCTCGTTGCCGTCGCTTGCAGACGGACGCAGAACGACTCCGCTACGCCACTCGACCTGGGGCGCGTTGATTGTCCTCCTGCTCACCGGATGGAGCCGCCATTGGCCTGACCGGCTGGCGCACCTGGGCGACAACACGCCGGGACAATCAGGATGCCTATGAGGGGCGAGATGGCGGCGTTTCCCGTGGATGTGCGATCAGCCCCACGTGTCGCGCATGAGGCGGACGAAGTTCCGACCGACGATCTTCTCGACCCGCGCCTCCGGATGCCCACGGCCGAGCAACTTCTCCGCAATCTGCTCCATGCGACGCGGGGTGTTGAGATCGGTCACGAACATCGGGACCGCCGGATCCTCTCCGGGGGCCGCTATACCCGCCTTGATCCGGCCCTCCACGAACGAGCGATGAACACGCATGTACTCCGCATCGACGACGTGCGGCGTGATGGAGAGATCGCTGCCGATGCCGACATGGTCCTCCCCACACACGTTGATCGCGTGTTCGATGTGTCGTATCAGGTCGTCGGAATCTGGTTGCCCGCCCATCGTCAGGAAGGGCATGAGGTAGATCCCGATGACCCCACCCTTGTCGGCCATGCGTTTCAGATCGCTGTCGAGTTTACTGCGTGGCCGATCGGCGATGGCGCGACACCCTGAGTGGCTGATGGAGACCGGCTTTGACGAATGCTCGATGGCCTCCGCCGTGGTTCGCTGGCCACAGTGCGCCAGATCGACGATGCTGCCCTGCGTGTTGAGCGCTTCCACCAGTTGGCGGCCCAGCGGCGTCAGTCCGCCGTTCTCGGGTTGCAGGCAGCCATCGCCAAACATGTTGCGCACGTTGTACGTGAGCTGCACGATGCGAAGTCCGAACGCATGATAGAGGGACACGCGCGTGAGGTCGGTGTCGATGCCGACTCCATCCTGGAAGCCGTAGATGAGGCCCAGCTTCCTCTGCTGCTTTGCCGTTTGGAGATCCGCGACGGTCCGGATCTTCATGAGCACATCCGGGTGCCGTTCGATATCGCGCTCCCATCGAGCCATCGATGCAAAGACCGCCTGCGGCGTCGCTCCACCGATGGTGAGATTGACTGCCGTGATTCCCGAGGCCTGCACGTTCCGCAGCATCTCCGGCGTCAGCGCCTCGACGTTCAGCGGCGTGTTGAATGGTCCGGGGCTGGCGAGGAAGTCAACGACCATTGCCTGCTCGTAGCGCGGCCATGCGCTCCGCCGACTGGTGGATTCGTCGAGCGACGGGAACGTGCGCCGCGTCAGGGACGGTGCCATGACCAGTGCCGCCGCCATCTTCGAAAATGCACGTCGAGAGAGCGCGTCCATGAGCGTCATCGTGTCTGAAAGGAGAACGGGCAAGAAAGAGGAGTGGGGCTGGTCAGCGGATAGCACCAGTGCCACATGGATGGTAGCGCCGCAAATGGCAACCGTGCCGCCTAACGTCAGTGTCGGCTACAGGTGATCAAAACAGACACCGCCGCCGGACGGAGGCACCGCCACCAAGATACGACCGCTGGCCGCGACAGCCATAGTCTCCGGCCTGTTCGGGCGAGCCGCGCGTTTGCCCCCAGTCCGTCGGCCCCACAATTTCCTTTCACGCGACTGCTCACCCTCACCACGGTCCATCATGCGTTCTCCGACCGCTGCCCTCGCCCTGCTGTCTCTCGCGTCGCTCGCATCCTGCACGCGCACGCCCGAAGAGTCGTTCGAGGCGCTGGCGCGCAACTCCCTCGCCCGGATCGAGGGGAACGTCACGCTCCCCGGGCTCAATGAACGGGTGGAAGTCATACGGGACACGTCCGGTGTCCCGCACATCTACGCCGCCAACCTGCACGATCTCTTCTTCGCGCAGGGGTTCGTCCAGGCGCAGGACCGGCTCTGGCAGATGGACGTGTACCGGCGCACGTACGAGGGAAAGCTCGCCGAGATTATGGGACCGGATTACGTGGAAAGTGACCGCTTGGCGCGGCTGGTCAGGTTCCGCGGTCCCTGGGACGATAGCGAGTGGACGAGCTACCACCCCGAGGGACGCCGCATCTTCCAGGCCTTCGCCGACGGCGTGAACGCGTTCATCGCGCATGCGGGCGACCGCTTGCCTGTCGAGTTCCGGCTCACCGGGCTCCGCCCCGAGCCCTGGACGCCCGAGATCGCCCTCCTCCGCACCCAGACCGCGATGCCCCTGGGCGACGCAAGATCGGAACTCTCCCTCGCTCGTGACGTCGATTCGATGGGTGTCCGGGAGGCCAACCGCAACGCTCGCCCCTCGCCGCATCGCGACCTCGTCGTGCCACGCGGGGTAGACCTGTCGCTCGTCGGCGAAGAGGTCGCGCGTGGTCTGTCCGGCCTGCGCACCGGTACCGTGAGGCCCGAACTGTTGCCCGAATACCGCGCGCTCGCCGATGCCATGGCCAGCGAGAACACCGGCGTGCAGGAGAATTCGCCGGGAAGCAACAACTGGGCGATCAGCGGGCAGCTGACCGCGTCAGGCAAGGTGATCGTGGCGAACGATCCCCACCGCAACGTCTCCAACCCGTCCATCCGCTACATCGTGCACCTGAACGCGCCCGGCTGGGACATGATCGGCGCCACGGAGGCGCCGTTCCCGGGCGTGGCCATCGGGCACAACGGCCGCGTCGCCTGGGGCCTCACGATCGTGGGCACCGACCAGTCCGATGTGTATGTCGAGACGGTGAACCCGGAGAACCCGAACCAGGTGCGCTTCCGGGGCAACTGGGAAGACCTGCGCATCGTGCGCGACACGATCCGGGTGAAGGGCGCCGAGCCCGTGGTGGTCGAGCTCAAGTATTCGCGGCATGGCCCGGTCTTCCACGAGGACCCCCAGCACCATCTCGCGTACGCAATGCGCTCGACCATGCACGAAACTGGAAGCGGCGGTTACCTGGGCGCGCTTCGCATGCAATCGGTGGAGAACTGCGCCCAGTTCCTCGATGCGCTGGCCTGGTACAAGGCGCCCACCGAGAACATGGTCTGCGGCGACACGAGCGGGAACATCGCCTGGCAGGCGTCGGCCGCCTCACCTCGACGGCCCAACTGGCACGGCAGATTGCCCGTGCCCGGAACGGGTGAATACGAGTGGGAAGGCTTCCGGGACGACCTCCCGCGCGAGCTCAATCCTGACCGCGGCTGGATCGCGACCGCGAACCACGACATTCATCCCAAGGGGTACGATCCGCCGCTCTTCTTCAAGCGCGGCCCCGCCACTGGACGTTACGATCGACTGGTGGAGGTGCTCTCGAGCGGGAGCGCGTTCACGATGGCGGACATGCAGGCGCTCCAGCATGACGCATACTCCGCCACGGCTTCGGCTGACATACCGCTCTTCAAGGGATGGACTTCGGCGGATACCGCCGTGGAAAGAGCACGTGCGGCGCTCGCGGCATGGGACGCGCACCACAAGAGGGAGAGCCAGGCGGCCGCCATCTATAGGTTTGTCTCCGGCGAGATGACAGACCAAGCGCGCTCGCGTTCGACCAGGAGCGAACGCCGGAAGGAGTTGTTGGAGGCCGCGATCACGGCTGGCCTTGCGAAGCTCGCGGAAGAACAGGGCCACGACCCGGCGCAGTGGCGTTGGGGCCGGATCAACACGAGCCAGATGCCTCACGCGCTGGTGAGCGCCTATGACATCCCGCCGGTCGAGCGGCACGGTGGTTCCGGCTTCGTAGCGGCCGTGGGCGCCACGTACCGGGAGATCATCGACATGGGCAACCTCGACGGATCGCTGGCTACCAACGTACCGGGTCAGTCGGCGCAGCCGTTCAGTCCGTTCTACCAGAACCTGGTGGAGGGCTTTGGCCGGGCGGAGTATTTCCCGCTCGCGTATTCCAGGGCGGCAGTGGAGAAGATCGCCCGCTATCGCCTCATGCTCGTGCCCGGGCGGTAGCGGAGCACCAGGCGCCATAAGCCGTGATCGCCAAGTCCTCGAGCCGTGTCACCGGCGGCTCGCGTCTTCCGGGCATGAGGGTGCAGGTGCATGCTAGCGGCAGGCAGGCCCGCTATTCACGAAAGCGGACCTGGCGCCAGTCCATTCTCTCCCTTTCGCCCAACGGGCGAGGCTCTCCATGCGATTTCGATTGGTCGTGCTCCTTCTGACCACAGCCATCGCGGGGGTCGCCGCCGCTCAAGATCCCGCAGACACGCGCCTCCTCAGCCAGCCCGCGCTGAGCGCAACCCGGGTGGCGTTCGCGTATGCCGGCGACATCTTCTCCGCGAAAGTCGACGGCACGGACGTCAGGCGCCTCACCAGCGCCGACGGCGACGAAAGCAGCCCGGCGTTCTCGCCCGACGGTCAGTGGCTTGCTTTCACGGGGAACTACGACGGCAACAGCGACGCCTATGTGGTCGCGGCCACCGGTGGCGCTCCACGGCGACTCACCTGGCATCCATCGGCCGATGTCGTGCAGGGTTTCACACCGGACGGTCGGAGCGTGCTCTTTACCTCGGGTCGCAGCTCGTGGACGGGCGCGCTCACGCAGCTCTACACCGTGCCGGTCGAGGGTGGAGTGGAGACGCAGTTGCCGATTCCGAACGCGTCCCAGGCCACGTATGCGCCCGACGGCCGGCGTATTGCGTACAACCCGCTCCCGCGCGCGTTCCAGCAGTGGAAGCGCTACCGCGGCGGCCGCAACTCCGTCATCTGGCTGTACACGACCGGCACGCACGCCACGGAATCCATTCCGCAGCCGGCCACGCGGTCGAACGACGTGGACGCGATGTGGATCGGTGACGCCGTGTGGTTCCTGTCCGACCGCGACGGCGAGTTCAACCTCTGGTCGTACGACACGCGTACGAAGCAGGTCCGACAGGTCACGCGCCACGCGGATTTCCCGGTCCTCGCCGCAAGCAGCGGTGACGGGAAGATCGTCTACGAGCAGGCCGGCTTCCTCCACCTCCTCGATCCGGCCTCGGGCCAGAGTCGCCGTCTCACGATCGGCGTCACGGCCGACCTGCGCGAGACGCGGCCCCGCTGGGTGAGCGGCAACAATTACATCCGTAACGCGTCCATCTCACCTACGGGAGCGCGTGTGGCCTTCGAATTCCGCGGCGAGATCGTCACAGTGCCCGCCGAGAAGGGCGACGCCCGCAACCTGACCAACTCGGTCGCTGAGCACGACCGCTCGCCCGCGTGGTCCCCGGACGGCTCGCGGATCGCATGGTTCTCGGACCGAGGTGGCGAGTACCAACTGCACGTCGCGCCGCAGGATGGCAAGGGCGAGCCCCGCGTGATCAAGGTCACGGGTAACGGCTTCTACTTCGCGCCGAGATGGTCTCCCGACGCCTCGCATATCGCATACCTGGACAACTCCCAGTCGGTCTTCGTGCTCGACGTCAAGACCGGGGTATCGAAGCGCCTGGGCGGCAACCGCGTGTATGGACCGATGGGTAACGTACCGCCCTACCTCGGCATGTCGTGGTCACCCGACTCGAAGTGGCTCGCCTACACCGTGGCTACGCAACCGCTCGTAACGGCACTGTTCGCGTACAACGTCGCGGACGGGACCTCGCGGCAGATCACGGACGGTCTCAGCGCGGTCAGCGAGCCGGCGTTCGACCAGAGCGGGAAGTACCTCTTCGTGCTGGCGTCCACCGACGCCGGGCCGGCCCTCGACTGGTTCGCCCAGTCCAACAACACGGTGCCGAATACCACGGGGATCTACACGATCGTGCTCGGCAGGAACACGCCGAACCCGCTGGCCAGGGAAAGCGATGAGGAAAAGGGCGCCACGCGTCCAGACTCTGCGGCGACGCCGGCAGCGCCCACGACAGGTCGGGCTCCGGCGCGACAGGCCCCAGCCCCGACGATCATCGACTTCGAGGGCATCGACCAGCGCATCATCGCGCTGCCGGTAGCCGCCGCGAACATCGGCAATCTCGCCGTGGGCGAGACCGGCATGGTGTACTTCACGCGCCGCGCCGACGGGCAGAACGCCCTGCGACGCTACGACCTGACCAAGCGTACCGACCAGACCCTGGCGCCTAACGTCACCGCCTACCAGCTCTCGGCCGACGGCAAGAAGCTGCTCTACGCGACGCAGGGCGCGTGGTTCGTGACGGGCGTGGCCACGCCGGTTGTCGCCGGTCAGGGCCGCCTTGCCACAGCCGACGTGCAGGTGCGCATCGATCCGCGCGCGGAGTGGAAGCAGGCGTTCGATGAGGCGTGGCGCATCAACCGCGATTACTTCTACGCCCCCAACATGCACGGCGTGGACTGGACCGCGAACAAGCGCAAGTACGAACCTTTCGTCGCCGACGCCACGACCAAGGCCGATCTGGTGCGCATCATCCAGTGGATGATGAGCGAGCTGTCGGTGGGCCACCATCGCGGTGGTGGCGGCGATCGGCTCGCCGCGCCACGCACCGTGCCCGGCGGTCTCCTCGGCGCCGACTACGTGGTCGCGAACGGTCGCTTTCGGTTCGCGAAGGTGTACGGTGGGCTCAACTGGAACGGACAGTTGCGTGCCCCGCTCACGGAGCCCGGCGTGAACGTGCGCGAGGGTGATTACCTGCTCGCCGTGCGAGGCGCCGACGTGCGCCCGCCAGCCAACCTCTATTCGTTCTTCGAGACCACGGCCGACAAACAGGTCGAGATCACCGTCGGACCGAATCCGGACGGCACCAGTTCCCGCACCGTGACCGTGGTGCCGGTGGCCAGCGAGGCGGCACTGCGCAACCGGGCCTGGGTGGAGGGCAACCTTCGCAAGGTGGACTCAGCCACGGGCGGGCGCGTGGCATACGTGTACGTGCCTAACACCGGGCAGCCGGGCTACGACTACTTCAAGCGCTACTTCTATCCGCAGGCCCACAAGGACGCCGTGATCGTGGATGAGCGGTATAACGGCGGCGGCCAGATTGCCGACTACTACATCGACATCCTGCGACGGCCGTTCATCAGCTATTGGGCGCTGCGATACGGCGACGACCTCAGGACACCGGCCGCCTCCATCCAGGGGCCCAAGGTGCTGATCGCCGACGAGCAGGCCGGTTCGGGCGGCGACCTCCTTCCCTGGATGTGGCGCAAGTTCGCGCTCGGCACGATCGTCGGAAAGCGCACGTGGGGCGGGCTCGTCGGAGTACTCGGCTTCCCGACGCTGATGGATGGCGGCACCATAACAGCGCCCAACCTCGCCATCTGGACCGCGGAGGACGGATGGGTCGTCGAGAACGAGGGGGTGCCGCCCGACATCGAAGTCGAGCAGACGCCCGCCGACGTCATCGCCGGCCGCGACCCGCAGTTGGAACGCGCCATTCGTGAGGCGATGGAGCAGCTCCGGAAGAACCCGCCCGTAGACCCGAAGCGCCCACCGTTCCCCAACAGGATCAGGCGACCGTAGTGAAGTCGCTTACAGATCCAGGGACTCGGCACGGGTACGCCTCGACCTCGAACGGCGTCGGCCCATCGGGGAGCCTGCGGTGGTGGAAGGCGTGCCGCCCGGCACCGACGTGGCCGTGATGGCGCTGAACGGCACGCTCGTTATTCACACGGTGTCGGCGCGATACCAGGTAGAGCAGGCTACCCGTCCTTGAGCGCCTCTGTGGGTTGAATCCGCAGGCTGCGCCTTGTCGGTCCGATTGACGCGAGCACTCCCACCAGCAGCATGGCACCGGAGACAACGACCAGCGTGGCCACCTTCACGACGGTAATCGGCCCGTCGAACCTGAGGACCATGGGGGCGATAGCGGCACCGACGCCCACACCAATTGCCAGCTGCCGCAGCGCGCGGCCGAAAACACCGCGCACCACGCGCGCCCGATCAGCTCCGAGCGCGATCCGAATCCCGATCTCGCGGCGACGACGCTCGACGGTGAACGACATCAGCGCGTAAATCCCCGCCGCCGAGAGCAGCAAGACACTCGCCGTCACCACTCCGATACCGAGCGCGGTCATGCGCATTGCGAGATGCTCTTCGCGCAGCGCCACATCGAACGGACGGATATCGTGCACTCGGAGGCTCGGATCGACCGTTGCCGTGATCTGGCGCAGCCGGTCGCCGAAGTTCGACGGGGACGCACCACTCAAACGGATCGCCATCAGGTCGGTCAGCTCGCCATCGGCAATCGGGTGGTAGATCATCGCGCGCGGTGCGTCGGGCTCCATCGGCCTGGCCGGAAAGTCGTTCACGACGCCGACAATCTCATACCACTTCATCGGTGCCGCGCTCTGGCCGTCATCCATACGGCCCGAGTACCGCAGCCGCCGACCGAGTGCGTTCGCGCCGCCTAACACATCCCTCACGAAGCTCCGGTTGACCAAAACGGCAGTCGACGTCGCGACTGAATCGCCGGCCCGATACTCCACGAATCCATCGCCGTCTCCATCGCGCCACTCCCCGCCGACCGCTACGCCAGCATCTCCCGAATCGAACATCCGGCCGGACGCGATCGGCACGCCGAGCGCGTCGAAGAACTCGATGTCCACTCGGGAAGTCCCCACGACGGCCGTGGTGGCGATCCCTTCCACTGTGACGCTCGCGAGCGGCGCGTTGCCGGGAATCCCCTTCAAGTGGATCAGATGCGAGATCTCCGGCTCCGATTCGAGGCGCCGCACCAGATCCTCCTGTCGCGCGCGATACCGCGCGGTGAACTCCCGGTCGTAGCTCGAAGCGCCCGCGCTCGCCGGCACATCGCGGTCCATCCTGAGTCGAAACGCGAGGAAGTCTTTCGACAGGAATCCAGGCTTCGCCGTCCCATATTCGAGGAAGACGCGTGCCTGGTGGACCGCGAATGGGATCACTGCCACCGCGAACGCCGTCTGCGCCACGATGAGCGCCGTCCAGGTTCTCCCCAGCTGCATGCCGGTCGCGCCTGACGAGAGCCGTTGCAGGCTGGCGTTGACGCGCTTGCCCGTGGCCTTGAGCGCCGGCACGACACCGACTATTACCGCGGCGAGTCCGGCGAGAACGACGGCATACACGACGGCCGAAAGAGAGAGGTGAAACGACATCCAGAACGGCAGAGCCGTGTCCAGGCTGATGAGGATCGCGTTGATCCGATCGAGCGACACCTTGGTGATCCCGAGTCCCAGAGCCACAGACAGGCTCGACAGGACGAGTCCTTCGGCGAACAGGTGGCCGACGATCCTCGGCCGGCTGGCGCCGAGTGCGCTGCGCACGGCGATCTCCGTGTGGCGCGCTGCGGTCCGCGCGTAGACGAGAGTCGCCACGTTGGTGCAGACGACGCCCACGAGCATGACAATCAGGAGCTGCATGAGACCCATCTGCCAGATCTCATCGCTTCCGTTGAACGCGTCCTGGTACTGCATAACGCGGGCGCGAAGGTCAGCATGGGTGCGTGGGAAGTCTGTGGCCAGGCGCTGGCTGTAAACAGCCAATTCCTTCTGCGCTTGCTCGAGAGTGGCTCCGGGGGCAAGTCGGCCGAAGACCTGAATGGCCGGTCCCTTGCGACTCTCATAGTCGGACGCGTGGAGTCGAAGGGGCGTCCAGTACTGATGGGAAAGCGGAAAGCCGAAACCCCTCGGCATCACGCCCACCACGGTATGCGTTGTGCCGCCCAGCCTGACCTCCCGGCCGACCATCCCGGAATCTGAACCGAAGCGTGCACGCCAGGCGTTGTATCCGATCACCACGACCGGCGGAGCGCTCTCGCTTTCATCTGACTCGAGAAGGTGCCTGCCGAGCATGGCCGGCACACGCGCGACGCGGAATCCGGACGTACTCATCTCGGCCACCTGCACCGGTTCGGCGCGTCCGTCGCCCGTAATGAGGTTGCGCTGGATCGTCCGCCGGGCGCCGAGGTCGGTTATGAAATGCAGTTCGCGGCGCCACGCCTCGAAGTCGTGGATGATGCGTGGTTCCTCGCCGTTCCATCTCGTGTCGAGGTACTCGATCGAGACGATGCGGTCGCCCTCGTCGAACGGAAGTCCCGACAAGAGCGCGGTCGTCACCGCGACGAAGGTTGTGCTGAAGGCAATGACGACCGCCATCCCGAGTCCGCCGACAAGCGTCAGGCCCGGATACTTGACCAGCATGCGGAGCCCGAGCTTGAGGTCGATCCAGGAGAACCGCAGCTCGTCGAAGGTGCCGAGTCCGCGTGCGCGGCGCGCCTGCAGCCGCCGGTGATCGGTCTTTCCGAACTCGACGCGCGCGATTCGGGCCGCCTCGTCAGGCGCGAGGCCTGATCGCACAAGGTCCTCGGCGCGCAGTTCCATGTGCAGGCGAAACTCCTCCTGCATCTCTGCGTCTACGGTTGCGGAGCGTCGAACCCCTGCCCACAACAAGCGCATGCGCGCGACCAGGCCGGAGAGCATCAGATTTCCTGCGGCGTGGCGGCCAGGGAGCGGGCGATCGCCTGGGCGAGGCGATTCCAGCTTGCGGTTTCTTCGCCGAGTCGTTTGCGGCCCGCGGCGGTGAGTCGGTAGAACTTTGCCTTGCGGTTGTTCGCCGACGTTCCCCACTCGCTGTCGATCAGCCCCTGGTATTCGAGGCGGTAGAGCGCCGGGTAGAGCGCGCCCTGCTGGACCTGGAGGGCCCCGCCCGAGATCTGCTCGATGCGGAGCAGCACGCCGTAGCCGTGCAGTTTGCCGAGCGAGACGGCCTTGAGGATGAGGACGTCGAGGGTGCCCGGGAGTAATTCCGCAGAGCCAGCCATTGCCCTTCTCCTATGCTACTTGGGAGAAGGGTACGATGTCTCTCCTAAGGAGTCAAGGAGAAGCTCGAAGGACTCCGCGCCGTTGGTGGACTCGCGAACTGCGGAAAAGCGAGTCGACGCGCTGCGTCAGGCTTCCGCCCTCAACGCTTCCGTCGGATCGATCCTGAGCGCACGCCGCAGAGGCACGTAGCAGGCCGTCAGCCCCGCGACGAGCATGATCCCGTCCGCGGCCAGGAGCACAAGGACCTCGCGCGCCGATCCGAGGCCCGTCAATGCCACCAAGGCACTTCCCGCGACCAGGCCAGCGCTGATCTGCAGGAACGCGCGCCCGAAAATGCCGGCGATGATGCGCCCCGGGTGTGCACCTAACGCGGCGCGGATGCCGATCTCGCGGGTCCGTCGCGCGACAATGAACGACATCAGCGCATGGATGCCGGTGGCGGAGAGCAGCAGGACGATGAACGAGACCAGCCAGGCGACGGCGGTCAGCGCCCAGTTGGTCTGAGCCTCTCCACCACCCGCGTTGGTGAGCAGTTTGACCTCCGCCAGCTGGATCGTCGGATCGACCTCGGCAGCCACTGCGCGCAAGCGCTCGGCAAAAACCTCCGGATTGCGGACGCGCACGGCGAGCTGGCCCGCGCGCCCGACCAGCGGCAGGCTCGGGCGATACATCGCCGATTGCTCGTGAGGTCGTGGCAGTTGCCAGCCGAAGTCCCGGACCACGCCGACGATCTCGTACCAGTCGTCGCCGGCACCGACGTTGATCTCACCTTCGCCGATTCGGATGCGTTGCCCGATCGCGTTACGGCCGCCGAAGACGTAGCGCACAAACGACTGGTTCACGATCAGAATGCGGCCGGTTTCGAAATCGAGTGGCACGAAGTCGCGACCGGCGACTATCGAAGTCCCGAACGCGCCAAAGAAGCCACGCGAAACATGTACCAGCGTGCTCGTTCTCAGGCCGGTGGAGGGAGCGCCGGCGGCTGTATCGACCTCGATCCCGTACTTGAACTGGTCCTCCACGGGAAGCCGGTCGGCGAATGCGACGTGCTCGACACCAGGCTCGGCGCTGAGCCGTTGCTCCAGCTCATCGATTCGTCGACGCGAGCGGCCAGCGAATGTCGCGGAATCGGCCACATGATCTTCCCGATCGATGTCGACTCTCGCCGTCAGGTATCGGTCGGCTCCGATGCCTTGCGCGCGCTGCTTGAAGCGGTTGGACTCGTAGACACCACCCGCGGCCAGCGGGAGGAACGCGACAGTGATCGCGACCTGCACGACGATCACGATCGTCCAGAAGCCGCCGAACTTGAGCTTCGAGCCCGCGGAATGACTGCGCAGTGCATCCTGCAGGTTCGCCTTCGTTACGCGGAGCGCCGGCAGCACGCCAACGATCGTTGCACCGAACAGTGTGAGCAGCGCGGCGTACAGCACGGTCCTCAACGAAAGGCTGTCGTTGATCCAGAACGGCAGCGCGCCGCTGCCGGCCGCCATGTTCAGGCCGAAGCCTAACGTCGCCCTAGCCACTAGAAGGCCGAGCAGCGCGGCCCCGGCGGCGAGGACCAGCGCCTCGATGAACAACTGCGCGACGATGCGACCGCGGCTGGCGCCGAGCGCATTCCGGATTGCGATCTCCCAGCCGCGCGTGGCCGTTCGGGCGAACACGAGCGTGGCGACGTTCGTGCAGAGCACAGCCAGCAACATCAGGAAGATGCCATTGACCGCATACAGAATGTTCCTCAGCAGGAGCGCCTCGCCGCCCGTGGTGAGTGGCTTGGCGTACGACGTGACTCGCGGACTCAGGTTCCTGTGTGTCTCGGGATTGCTTGCCGCAATGCGCGACGCAATGACGCTGAGCTCCGCCTGCGCCGCCTCCATGGACGTACCTGGCGTCAGGCGGCCAAAAACCGAAACGGAGGGCCCGGTTCGTGGCACGAGCAGGGCCCCGTCCACGCGCAGGGGCGCCCAGATTCGCTGGTTGACGGGGAAGCCGAAACCTTCCGGCATTACACCCACAATGGTCGCCGTCATTGTACCCAGCTTCACCGTTCGACCGACCACGTTGGGATCGTTCGAGAAGCGCGTGTTCCACAACGCGTGACTGATGACGACCACCGGCGGCTCTGAACGTTGTTCATCTCGCGCCGTAAGCGTGCGACCGAGCACCGGTGACGTCCCCAGGAGCGCGAACGCGCTGGCGGTGATCTCCGCGCCAAACACCGGCTCGATGCGCTGATCCTCCGTCTGGAGGTTTCGCACGAAAGAAACGGCCGCTCCCATGTTCTCGATCGTCTTCGCCTGCAGGCGCCAGGCCGAAAAGTCGTGCAGCGATTGCCCTTCGGTTTCCAGCTCGCCGGCGTCCCAGTTCAGGATCGAGATCACACGGTTGGCGTCCCGGATCGGCAATTTCGGGTTCTGCCACTTGTTGACGGCCTCGAAGTAGAGCGAGCCGAGCGCAATCGCCACCGCGATTGCAATCGTCCCGACGACGGTGAGCCCGGGATACCGGGCCAGCATGCGCAGTCCGCCCTTGAAGTCCAGCCAGGAGAAACGGATCTGACGAGGGCGAGGGACGCGGTTCTTCATTCAGGTATCGGTGGAAACGAGCTGCGTGATAGCAAGTACTTTACACCATAAAGTACCGGCGCATCGTGGTCAAGCAGGTCAGTCTGCGGGCGATGCTCCTGAAGTGTAGGCGGACCGCATAATAGCTGGCGGACAGCTCGAGTTTCGTGGTCTCGCTGCCCCGGCGTCCGCGGTCCAGCCATAGCGAGCGAGAGATCGCGGCCTCAGGCGCACGATCCAGAACCCGCTGATCATGTTGTTCACGCAGGCGAGACCGTCCTTCGCGACGACGCGATGAGGACGTAATTCGCGCACCGGCTCTGGGCGTGTCGAGCATTGGATCGCTCTCGGAGGCCGGGTCGGCGGAATCTCGCCAGTCTTGCCGTGGCGCCGCACGCGTCGGCACCTTTTGTCGAATGCCGGAACCCACCCAGCGCCTGAAGGCCGCGCTCGACGATCGCTACCGTGTTGAACGCGAGCTTGGCCAGGGCGGCATGGCCACGGTCTACCTCGCCCAAGACCTGAAGCACGACCGCAAGGTGGCGCTCAAGGTCCTCAAGCCCGAGCTGGCGGCGGTGCTTGGCGCCGAGCGGTTTGTGGTCGAGATCAAGACCACAGCCGCCCTGCAGCATCCGCACATCCTCCCGCTCTTCGACTCCGGGACGGCGGACG
>DATCIJ010000167.1:0-5767 GCA_036507855.1 Gemmatimonadaceae bacterium
CCCAACTGAAAGACTGAAGAAGATCTGCCCCGCGGCGGCGAGCCACGTCTGGAAGTTCGTAAGCCTGGAGTAGTCCGGGTTCCACATGTAGCCCAGACCGTTGACGACGTTCTGGTCCGGCAGATTCGGATCGGGAGTGCCGAGGGTGAGCACGCGAATCAGCACGATTACGGCGAGCACCGCCATTGCCGGCATTGCATACGAGCAGAACTTCTCGATCCCCTTCGACAGCCCTCGGAACACGAAGTACATGTTGATTGCAAAGACCGTTACCCAGGAGAGGACCGTGAGCTTCGAGTCCCCCGTGAACAGGATTCCGTCCTGAACGGTTCCGGTGAACGAGTTGTAGAAACCGGCTGCGGTTGCCGCCTGGTCGGCGATCGGCGCGGACACATCGATTCCCAGGCCTCCAGTCAGGAACTTCAGGAAGTAGCCGAACGTCCACGCCTCGATAAACACGTAGTAGAACGAGACGCCGAGCGGGATCAGGACTCCAATGACGCCGAGGTACCTGCCGCCCGAGCCCCTCGCCATCAGGCCCATGATGCCCGGCGCTGAGTGAAATCCCTTCTTCCCCCCGTAACGTCCCATGGCCCATTCGGCCCACCCGATCGGGATGCCCAGCAGCAACAGGGCAGTGAAATACGGGATCAGGAATGCGCCGCCTCCATTCGCCGCCGCCTGTCCCGGAAACCGGAGGAAGTTGCCAAGTCCGACGGCGGATCCGGCCACGGCCAGGATCACGCCCAGCTTGGTACCCCATTGCTCCTGCTGCGCTGAGGCCATGCGAAGGTCCCTTGGTTGAGAAGCGCGTACAATCCGATTCGGAAGGTCGCGGCGCAAGAGGACTTGCACTCTCGGGCTGGCTCGCGCTTGCCGCGCCATAGTGACGCACCAAGATTGCGAATCCCGTTAGCCTCCTCACATCCGTCCCGCGCGATGCTACCCGCCGTCCTCCCGCTTGTCGTGACGCTGGCTCTGCCGCCACTCCCCGCCCCGGACACGGTGCGCTATCCGGTGCTCAACCACGGGCGCTCAGCCGGAGAAATGCTGGTCATTCGTGACGGGTCCTCCGTCGTCGTGCGGTACATCTACGTCGACCGGAACCGCGGCCAGCGTGTCGAAGCGCACTACCGCTTGTCGGTGTCGGGTGACCTTATCGCCTCCGAGATGCGTGGTATAGGGAATGACGGCGTGGCCGGCGAGCCGACCATCCGCTATGAGGTCGCGGGCGACTCGGCGCGTTGGACGTCGGGAGCCCCCGGGGGTCGTGGCGCGACCAGCGGAGGCCGCGGACCGACAACCACGGCAGTCAAGTTCGAGCCGGGAATGTTCTTCCACTTCGGAGGCATTCCTTGGGGGAACGCCCTCCTTGCGCGACATCTACTGCGCCAGCCCGATCGGACCGCGCGTCTCCTGCCGCAGGGGCGTGTTCGCCTGGAGATCATCGCTGATACCGCCGTGTCGATTGGAGGCGCAAGGCAACGTCTGCGGCTGGCCATGGTTCACGGGCAGAACTCGATGCCCAGCGGCGTGTGGATCGATGAGCGTGGCGATTTCGTCGCTTCGGACGTGCAGTGGTTCATGGCCGTGCGTCCGGGAAGCGAAGAGGCGTTGCCGGTGCTGCGAGCCATAGAGATGGCCTGGCGCAACAGGTACGCCGAGGCGATCGCGCAGCGCCTGACGAAGTCCGCGACGGGACCCATCGTCATCAGGAACGGTGACGTGTTCGATTCCGAGCGCGGTGTCATGATGCCGCGGACGACAGTCGTGATTCGTGGCGATCGGATCGAGGCGGTTGGCCCGGCTGACGCCGTCGCCACACCCGCAGGCGCAACGGTCATCGACGCCACCGGAAAGGCAGTGCTTCCCGGTCTCTGGGACATGCACACGCACTTCCAGTCGAACAGCGCGTCCGGCGGGACGATCCTGCAACTCGCGACCGGGATCACGTCGATTCGGGATCTGGCCGCGGACACCGATGTTGGCGTCGCGATCCGGGATCGTGCCAACGCGGGACGCGTGCTTTCGCCGCGGACGATTCTCGCCGGCTTCATTGAAGGCCCGGGCGCGTGGGCCGGTCCCTCGGACGCGCTTGCGAGCACAGAGGCCGAGGCGAAGGCGCTGATCGCTATGTATGACTCGCTGGGCTACAAGCAGATCAAGCTCTACAACCTGCTGCACCCGGACCTCGTGCCCACGATCGCGATGGAGGCGCACAGGCGCGGGATGCGACTGAGCGGCCACGTGCCGCGCGGGATGAGTGTCAGTGCCGCGGTCAATCTCGGATTCGACGAGATCAACCACGCGGCGTTCCTGTTCTCGAACTTTTTCCAGGACTCGCTCTACTGGCCTACCATGCGGGCGTATTCGGCGGTCGCCAGCGTCGTGGCGCCTGACTTCAACGTCGATTCGCCGGCAATGACGGCACTCATCAATCACCTCAAGGCAAAGGGGACGGTGATCGACGGGACGTTCAATCTCTGGATGGGACAGGGAGCACTGACGGGGCAGGGGAATGCCGGCGCTGCCCACTACGCCCGTCTCCTCAAGCGGCTGTATGAGGCCGGTGTGCCGATTGTGGCGGGCACGGACAACAACACGGGGTCCACTTTCATTCTCGAGCTCGAGCTGTATCAGCACAGCGGAATCCCGGCTCCGTCGGTACTTCAGATCGCTACGATTGGCGCGGCGAGGGTGATGAAGGATGACCGTGATTATGGCAGCATCGCGGTGGGGAAAGTCGCGGATCTGATTGTGGTGAACGGGCGCCCGGCCGAGAGGGTGTCGGATCTCCGGAACCTGGAGCAGGTGGTCCGGGCGGGACGGGTTTACCTGCCAGCCGCGCTCAGGAGTGCTGTCTTCGGAACACAGTGAAGCATTTCAGGCCTTGCCGGCGTCTGACTGTGAACTCAGTCCCAGTTCACCTCAGTACTGGAGGACCGATTCATGAGACTCCGCGCGATGTTGCTCCCGGCACTGATCGCGGTGCCTGCGGGAAGCATGCTGTACGGCGGTTGGGCGGTAGTGACAGTGGAGAACCCGCCTGAGCGGTTGGTCGTCGGTGTGCCCTACACACTGGAGTATTCGGTCCGGCAACACGGGATTGAACTCCTGAATGGCCTGCGTGGCAGCGTCGAAGCGACGACGAAGGAACGCGCCCTGCGCGCCGACGCAAAGGCAGTAACGTCGAAGGGGAGGTACCGCGCGACGCTGACATTCCCTGCCGCTGGCTCGTGGACCATCACCGTTCACAGCGGATTCGGCCCCTCCAGGACCACGATGCTGCCCATCACCGTGACCGCAGCCGGAGCACCGGTGGTCGCGATGACGGATTCGGAGCGTGGCGAGCACCTCTTCGCGGCCAAGGGCTGCATGACCTGTCACGTCGAGATGAAGGTCATTCCGGTCGACGTTCGCACGAACCGGTACGACGAGAAATTCGTGAAGCAATTGCTGGCGGATCCGAAGTCGATGCCTAAGCGGCACGCCGCAGGCGTGGAGATGCCGAACCTGGGACTCAAGGCTACCGAGATCGCCGCGCTGGCAGCGTATCTGGCGGGACCGAACTCGACCGGCACTCGCTAGATTCGAGGAACGGCGCGGACTTGCTCCGCGCCGTCCCTGAACTCAGCGAGCCGGAATGGATTCCACCGAACGATCGATCGTGCCCCGGCGGGTCGCCGGGGTAAGCGTTGCCCTGGCGGGCACAGGGGCGTTTCTCGGCGCGGGACTGTCCGGAGGATTGGTTGCCCTGGCAGGGCTCGCGTTGCGCGCGGCCAGCGTTGCGGTCCCCGGCGGTTCCGTTGTCGCGACGGCGGGGATCGGAGCCGCGCTTGGGGCGGTCCTCACACCCATAACCGCGCTTTTGTTGCTGCGGCAGGTTGCGTTAGGCAAGGCGCTGCTCTTCACGATCCTCGGAATGTCGATTGGGGTGTCCGCCGGCCAGATCGTTTCGGGGCGTCCGTGGATTGCCACCGCGGCCGGTTTCGGTGGATTCGTCCTCGTGGCCTTGCTGCTCCGACTCACATCCGGTCTCCGGCGGACGCCGCGTACCCCCAGGACGCCAGCGACGTGAGATTCGTGTCGAGCGAAAAGCGGGTTCCCGATTCACGATGACGACCCTCACCTTGCCTGCATTGTTGCTGGCGCCTTCCCTGGCCGGCGCGCAAAGCGAGACCGTCGTGAGCGAAATAGTCCCGTACTGGGGCGCATGGTTTGCGCTCGGCACCTTCGGCTTTGCGTACGTGTTCGTCATTCTCGAGGATCGCACACACCTCAGGAAGTCGGTCCCGATGATCATCGCGGCCGGTGTGCTCTGGGTACTCGTCGGACTGTCGCCCGCCCGGGATCACGGCATCGATATCCTCCGGGAGGACATCGTAGAGTTTGCCGAGTTGTTTCTCTTCATTCTTGCCGCCGTGAGCTTCGTGAATACGCTCGAAGACCGGCAGGTCTTCGACGTGTTGCGTACGCGGCTGATCAAGCTCGGCCTTTCGCTGCGCGGCGTGTACTGGGCGACAGGCGCGCTCGCGTTCTGCATGTCGCCGCTTGCGGACAATCTCACGACGACCCTCGTGATGGGCGCGGTAGCGCTGTCTGTTGGAGCCCGGACGCCCCGCTTCGTCGTGCCCGCGTGCATCAACATCGTCGTTGCGGCCAACGCTGGAGGTGCGTTCAGTCCCTTCGGCGACATCACGACGCTGATGGTCTGGCAGCGCGGGAAGCTCGAGTTCATGGAGTTCTTCAGTCTGTTCGTTCCATCGCTGCTGACGTGGCTGACGCCGGCGCTGATCATGTCGTTCACCGTGCCACGCGACCAGCCCGTCGCCAAGGAGGGTCGAGTCACGCTGCTGCCGGGCTCCAGAGCAGTAATCACACTCTTTGCAGGAACAATCCTCGGAACCATCCTCCTGCATCAGTACCTGCACCTGCCTGCAGCACTGGGAATGATGACGGGATTCGGCGCACTGCACCTTTACGGGTACGGCCTGACGCGGAAGCGGCGGGCCCGGCGCCTGGCCGACAATGGGGCGAGTCACATGCTCGGCGGGTTCGGACACGAGGAGAGCGCCAAGGAGGACGGGTTCGACGTCTTCGACCTGCTGGAACGAGTCGAATGGGACACGCTGATGTTCTTCTACGGAGTCCTGTTGTGCGTCGGCGCGTTGCACGCGTTCGGATTCCTCGATGTGGGCGTTCATGGAATGTACGCCTCCGTTGGTCCGACGACGACCAACATCGCGATCGGTGTGGCGTCCGCTGTATTCGACAACATTCCGCTCATGGCGGCAATTCTGGCCGTCTCGCCCGAAATGAATCATGCGCAGTGGCTGCTGGTCACTCTGACCGCGGGCGTTGGGGGATCACTCCTCTCAGTGGGGAGTGCGGCAGGTGTCGCACTGATGGGTCAGGCACGCGGGATTTACACGTTCGGCGCGCATCTCAGATGGACATGGGCGGTTGCTCTGGGCTATGGTGTCAGCATTGCGGCGCATCTCGTGCTGAACGGACGATAGACCAGCCCATGTTCGAAACCAGAATCTCTCGCGCCCTTCTTTACCTCGGCGTCGCGATTGGGCTGTTGACGGTCGGCGTGTGGGCCCTGGACGTTCATGTAAACCCGCCGGACTGGATGATCCGGATCGCCATGATCAAGCTTGCGGTGCTCGCCTCCGCGGGCCTGCTTGCGGCCGGTGCACTCGTGGGCAGGCATGCAAAGGCGCGGCGGTCGTTGCCACCAGATTCGCCTCCTGCGCAGGTTGGC
>DATCIJ010000168.1:0-25405 GCA_036507855.1 Gemmatimonadaceae bacterium
GTCGTGGATGCCGGCGGGGCATCAGTCGGCTACGAGCTGGCGACTCCGCTGACGATGACGTTCGGCGGCGATCCGGAGACGTATGAACCGCCCAACCTCTCGGTCCTGCGGGCCGGTGACGTGCCTGCCCGCGTTCGACTCGTGTCGCGAACGGCCAGGGACTCGGTTTCGATTCGCATCTTCATGGGTGATGATGTCGGCATTCCGTTCACGATGCCGATTCAATCGGCGCTCGAATTCGTCAGTCCCCCGCCGAAGATCCAGGCTTTCGGCGTGGACCTGGCCACGTATGTCATTCGGGTGAACGGATCGGGTGGTCCGTCGGCCCGCATTGGCGTGAACACGACACGCGGCTCGCTCGACAAGAACGAAATAGAGCTTGGGCAGAGCGGATCCGGCACCGTTCGTCTCAGGTCGGGTGGCGGTCTCGGTACAGCCACGCTGTCCGCCGTGTCGCCGAACATGCTGTCGGCATCGACCGACGTGATGTTCGTCTTTCCGACGCTCTTCCTGATCTTCATGCTCGCCGGCGGACTGACCGGCGCCCTGTTTGCCGACGCTCAAGCGAAAAAGCGAAAAGGAACGCGACAGGGCGTCCCGAAGTTCATCGGTGCGATCCTCGGCGGCATCATCGCAACGGCAGTCTACGTGGGACTCGGCATCAACCTGCTGGGGGTCGTGGTGTCCGCTCCCCTCGTGAATGAAATCGCCGTCTTTGCCTTCGCCGCGCTCGGTGCCGCGTTCGGACTGAGAATCGCGGCGGGCGGCGCGCCCGCGGCTCCCTAGTGCCGTTCCAACTTGATGTCGCGAATTGGTGCGAGGCACGGCACATCGTCCGCCGACTGCACGTAGTCGACCTTTCCAGGCGGGACAAGTTGGAACGACACTAGTCAGTCACACGTCGCGTCGCTGGGGAGACCGTGCAGCGTCCACGGTCTCCCCGGTTGGACCTACTTCGTTCGCGTCGCCCACCAGGTCCCCTGCTGGACAATGGTTGGGTTTTCGCTGTGAAGCGTGCGGAATGATCCATCGATGCGGTCTCCCCGCAGCTCGCCGCGAAAAATGGTAGTCAACTGGCAGCTGCAGTCAGGTGATGGATACGGTTCGATGGTGCCACTCACCGTTGAGCCGGTGACACGGACGAAGCGGATCGTCAGCACCTGGTTCGCCTGACGGCGCGTTGTCGCCGCTCGCATTGCATCGTCGTGCGTCATCCCGCTTTCGCGCGCGACCATGACGACATCGCCGTATGCGGTGTCGCGGCCCGACTGGAGCGTGAAGAAGATGCTCCCTGAGCGCCCCGTCTCCACGCTGCGGTACTCCCCGGTCCATTCCCCGGCCAACGCGTTGATTGCGGTCGGCGCGCCGGTCACGGGCACCGGCGCCGGATTCAGAGCGCAGGCGGCCGTGAGCGCCAATGCTCCCACCCATGCGGATCTCATGTTGTCCTCCAGTCGTTGCGAGGTCGCAAGACCTCGCGGTCGGAGAGTACTCGGAACGGTGCATGCCTCTCGTCAGCGATCACCCGGCCCATGTAGGGCGATGCCCTACACGCAATGAATGCGGTTTCGCAAAAGAGCGCCACGCGATCGCGAGACCGCGGAACCCGCTGGCTGACTGGCGATCAAGCTCCCTTTCGCGGTGAGTCGCGTGCGTAGCGCACTCAGCGAATACGCCACGGATGTGCTCGCAGGCAATCGGCGTCGCTTCGGGGTCATATTGAAAAGCAGAAGGGCTTTGCGGACTCCAGCGACGGCGAAATGGCGACTCAACGGAAATCCAACGGATCGGAGCCGCGCCAGCGGATCCTGCTTCTCGAGTCCGATCCGGCAGACGCAGACATGATCGCGCGGGCCCTGCGAGCCGATTCGCACGACGCCGATATCCTGCGTGTCGAAACCGAATCGGCGTTCGCCGAAGCGCTCGATCGCTTCGAGCCGGACGTTGTCGTGTCGGGAAGCGTGGATGGCCTCAACCCGCGCGATGCGCTGCAGATGTCACGACAACGTCATCCGGAAGTTCCCTTCGTGGTGATCGCCGAGGGTATCGATCGTGCTGTCGTCGATTCACTGAGAGCGGGCGCGGCGGACCTGATCAGCAAACACGAACTGGAACGACTTCCGTCGACAGTGGACACGGCGCTTGCCCAGCGCGCGCCGCTGCGCCGGCTGTCCCGTCGCCAGCGGGAGGTTTTCCGACTGCTCGCCAGCGGCGTATCGATGCGCGACATCGCCAGCCGGCTTGGTCTCTCTCGCAAGACTGTCGAGACGCATCGGGCGCAGGTGATGGTGCGCCTGGGAGCGCGTCACCTTCCTGAGCTGGTACGGCTGGCCATCCGACTCGGCATCGTATCGGCCGATGATCCGGCGCCGGATCCCGAGCAGTCGTAAACAGCGAGTGCTGAGGCTAGGAGGTCAGAGAATGCGACCTCAGATGGTCTGAATCGAAAGGACGTCGCCCGGTTCTTCCGTCCTGTTCGCGGGGTCGAATGACAGGCATTATTGGCGTTCCCATCCACACGCCAATAATGCGTCTTCTTCGACAGGTTCTCCTCGGCCTCCTCATCCCCGCCGCTGCGGTGGCTCAGCGCGGCGACTCGGTCATCGCGATCGTTGGCGGAACGTTGATCGACGGCAACGGTGGCCAGCCCGTTCCCAACGCGACGATTGTGGTGCGTGGCGGCCGCATCGCGGTGGTTGGCAGTTCGACGACGGTCGCAGCGCCGCGAGGCGCGCGCGTCATCGATGCCGCCGGGAAGTTCATCACGCCGGGGTTCGTTGATGCGAACGTGCACGTCTCCATCTACAGCGGCCTGGAAAACTTCGCGCGGTACCAGGATCGATTCACCGATGTGGCAATAGAGGCGGCACAACGCCACCTCAAGGTGGGCGTCACCACCGTCCGCGATTCATACGGCATGATCGCCCCGCTTGGCGCGGCCCGTGAAGCCTTCCGCGCCGGACGAGTGCCGGGGCCGCGGCTGCAATTCGCCGGCAACATCGTCGGATGGGGCGGACCGTGGTCGTTCTCGTTCACCGGTCGACCCCCCGAGAATCTGTCGCTGCTGCAGGAGCAGATGAACGACGCCATCACCCGCGGTGGCGGTGAAGAACTGGTGAACATGGAGCCCGACTCGCTGAGGGCGGCCATCAACCGCTACCTGGACCTTGGTGTCGACTTCCTCAAGTTTGGCGGAACGTCGCACTTCGGCTTTCCGATCTTCATCGGGTTCTCGGAACGCGCCCAGCGCGTTATCGTGGACGCCGTGCACCAGCGGGGCCTCGTCGCTGAGACACACTCGACGACGCCCGAAGGCCTGCGCGTGTCGCTCACGGCCGGCGTCGATCTCGTTCAGCATCCCGAAGTGCTCGATGTGCCGATCTCCGACGATCTGGTGAAGATGTTCGTGGAGCGTGGCGTCGTCTGCGGGATGCTCGCGAACACCATCACCGGCAAGCCGTGGCAGGATTACATCAAGCGCCGCACGCGTGAGGATTCAGCGCGCATCGCGCGGGCCGACAGCGCCAAGGCACTCACCGCCGCACGCCAGCGCACCGAGGCTGAATTGCGCCGAGACCGTGGCGACGTAGGACTCGGCATTCGTCGCGTGAACGCGCAGAAGCTGATCGCCGGTGGCTGCATCACGGCGATTGCCACCGACAACTACCTGGGCCTCGCGCCCGAATTCCGCCGCGACCCGAAGCCTGACTGGCAGGAGCCGGGGCTGGGGTCGCTGGCAGCAATCGAGGGCCTGGTGGAGCTGGGCATGACGCCGCTGCAGGCCCTCACCGCCGCCACGAAAAACGGCGCCATCGCCAGCAAGGGGCTGAAGGACTATGGAACGCTCGAAGTCGGAAAGTCGGCGGACCTGCTCTTGTTAGGCGCCGATCCCGTGGCCGACATCAGGAACATCCGGAAACTCGAACTCGTGATGTCGCGAGGCCTCGTCGTGGATCACGGTTCACTGCCGACGATCCGGATCTGGACGCGGGCACCGTGACTCGTGACTCGTGACTCGGCGCTGCTCAGCGCACGGGGCTCGGCGCTAGCGTCTGGCCTTCGTGCGCCTTTCACGACCTCCGCTCCGCACTTCAGTGCGATGGCCGCTAAAAAAACCGCCCCGGTTGTTCACCGGGGCGGTTCACAAAGATCCTTATCGACCGCTGTCCACGGGTGGACGTCTCATCCGCGGCGCGCGAGGTGCCATGCCCTGATTCCGCGGCGCGACGCTGTCAGGCGGGTTCATTCCGCGAAAGCGCCGCATCGTGCCCAGTGCGTCGTCAGGCATGCCGGGGCGACGACCGTCGAACCAGCGCGGACCGAATCCGTCCTGCCCACGCATGCCGGCCGGCGGACGCATTCCACCGCCCATTCCCATGCGGCCGCCCATGCCACCCTGACGCATCCTGCCGGGCTGTCCCATTCGACCCTGCCCAACACCACGCTGGCCACCGCGCATCGTGCTCATGCGGCCGGCCTCGAAGCCACGACGCTCGGCCATCCGCTCGCGGACGTGAACGCGCTGCGAATCGGTGAGGACGGCCATCGCCGCGACGCGGGCGACGGAGTCATTGCGGACGATGACGCGCCGCAGCGCGCGCATCGAGTCACCTTCGGCACGGAAGGCCGCGATCTCCTCTTCCGAGGACGGGCGAGTGCGCGGCCGCAACGAATCGAGTCGAGTGCGCAGCCTGGCGCGCACGCCCTCGTTGCGCTGCAGCAACGTCCGCTCGATGGAATCGAGCTGCGTGAGCTGGCGCGCGCTCAGATCCAATTCCCTTCGCATGTCGATGAGCGGCGCCACCGGGTTGCCACCGACACGTCCCGGGCCCTGCCCCATTCCACGCTGTGCATGCATCGCGACGGGCATCGTCATCGCAAGGGCGAAGACGGCGGCGCGGGTGCTGTTGTTCATCATGATTACTGACTCCTCCACTGTGCCTGCTAAGTCGTTGGCGTGGCACGGCGAGGAATGGGTTCTTCCCTGTCCCCGTCTGCCGTCGCACAGTCTGACGCCCTCAACCGCGCGCCGTTAACCCTTCGCCTTGGCCTTCCCGGGCGCTGGGGCGGGTCGTGGCGGCGCGGGAGGCCTGGGCAGGCTGGGCGCCTTGCTGATGGAGAGCCGGATGTTGGCTTCGGCCAACGCGCGTACCCGGAGGTCCGCCACGGACGCGCGCACTGACGTGGCTTCAGCGCGCTGCACCTCACCCGAAAGGACGATGCCTTCCGTCAGCGTACGGTTCATCCCCTGTTCCGCCATCTGGCTGAGTCGCCCGATGAGTTCAGCCTCGGACACACGGGCACGATCGCGAAGAAAATTCCGCATCTCCTCGCCCTTGAGCCAATCGAACCCGCGAACGAGGAGGTTGGCGCTGCCAACGTCCACGTCGAGGTCGGGCACGTGCAGCTCGCGGCGTTCGCGATCGAGCGCGGGAGTGCCGGTGAACCAGAGACGACCGTGCACGGCGCCGCTGAGCGTAATGCCAAGTCCGACGCGTCCGCCGCCGATACCCATTACCTCGACGTCGTCGATCTTGAGCCGACGCCCGGCCTGCTCGAACTCGCGCCCGACCAGGACGCGACCCAGCAGGGCTTTGGCCACCGGATAGGCGAGCGAGCCTTCGAGCTGGACGTGCGCTCCGTCGCCTACCTTGGACAGTGGACCAAGCCGGGGCAGGGGCTTCATCAGCTCGAACTCGTTAGGATACGGCCCGGTGACCACGCGCGGCGACGCAACGAGCCGCAATCGCGCGATGACCGTATCGCGGTTCGCCGTTATGGGCCCCAGCTGTGCGCTGTACGGCGCCATGAGCATGTAGACGCTGTCCGTGAACCGAATCGGGCGCTGCAACTGGCGCCAGAGTTGCTCGAACCGCGCTCGTGAATCCCAGCGCGCCACCCCTTCATCGATTGCGCTGAGACCCTGTTCGAGGAGATTCCGCGTGGCCTCGATCACCCGGTTCGTGACGTCGATGCGGAACACAGTCACCCGGCATCGATCACGCGAGCTGTCGCTGACCGGTTCGAGTCTGCCAATGCGCGTGCGGGTTCGCAGGCGCCAGTCCGGCGTGATCTCGGCGCTCGTAATCAGCGTTGCCGCGATGCGCGGCCGAGGTACGCCGCCGGTGCCGCAGGCGGCGCTGATCTGCGGTCCGATCAACGGCAGGTACCAGCCCCGCGCCTCGTACTCGACGATGGTGGAGAGCGAGACGGTGCGGCCGTCGAGGCGAAGCCGGAACGGTGATCGCGCCACGGCGAAAGCGAAATGCGCGCGCCGGTTGTCGCCCGCCTGAAGGCGCTGCGTGATGTCGCCGTATCGCCGCGGAATGGCGCGCTCCAGGGAGTCCATGGCGTCGGACATGTCGTAGGTGATCGGCGCCTCCACGACCGAAGCGGGCAGCGGCGGGACCGAATCGGGGAGGTCGGCGAGCACCACCGGAGGCGGCGCGTCGATGGTGAGCGGGTTGGTCAGGGTGTGGTAGACGTACCAGCCTGCGGCGCCCATGACGATCAGCAGCGCAATCAGGATGGCCCGCCGCACAGGGTGCTTCAGCTCTTCCGCGGCGCGGTGTACGACATGGGTGGCGGTGGCTCTCAGGCGCTCGATGGGCACTCGCTACGGTAGCACTCGCGCACGCACCCGCGACAGTCACCGAAAGGGTTGTTCGCATCCTCCGCCCCGGTGCGATGCGCCATAAATTGCGACGGTCCGAAGTCTGTGCCTTTTTGGCCGCTCTGGAGTCCGCATGCAGCTGCTCGTCATTCGACATGCCATTGCGATGGAGCGCGAGGAATACGCGCATACCGGCCGGCCGGACTCGGATCGTCCGCTGACGGACACCGGGCGGCGGCGCATGCGCAGGAACGCACGCGGCCTGCAGCGGATCTCGCCGCTTCCCGACCTGATCGGGACCAGTCCCTGGCTTCGCGCCGCTGACACGGCCCGCGTGGTGGCAGAGACGTTAGGTGTGGAGCTCATGGAAACCGTGGATGCCTTGCTGCCGGACCGTCATCCACGGGAGCTCGCCGACTGGCTCAATGCGAGGGACGACTTGCCGGCCGTGGCCGTCGTGGGTCATGAGCCGCACCTCGGGGAGGTCGTGACCTGGCTGATCGGCGGCAACCAGGGCACGCACGTCGAATTCAAGAAGGGCGGAGCGTGCCTGCTTCGCATCGATGGCCGGGTGGACGCCGGATCGGCGATGCTGCAGTGGCACCTCACGCCGTCGCAGCTTCGCGCGCTCGCCGATTGACCATCGGATGACCCTCGACGCGTCGATCCTCGACGATACGGCTCCGCGATCTGCCCGACTCGTCGCACTGTCGCTGGTGGAGGACCTGGCGCGCGAGCGGGATCGCCTGGCCGCCGAACGCGGCAGCGAGACGCTGCACGACTTCCGTGTCGCGCTGCGCAGGCTGCGCAGCTGGCTGCGGCTCCTGGCGCCATCGCTCGAGGGCAGCCTTCCGAAAGCGTGTGTGCGCCGTCTCCGCCGCATGGCGCGCGAGTCGAACGCCGGCAGGGACGCTGAGGTCTTCCTGGCGTGGCTGAGGACCACCGAGGGTCAGCTCTCGACTCGGGACCGGCCGGCCGTTCAGTGGCTCATCGAGCGCTTCCAGCGCCAGGAGCGTGAGGCCGAATCGGAGCTCGAAGCGCGGCTCAAGCGCGACTTTCAGCGGACGCGCGAGCGCCTGGAAGAACGGCTGTCGACGTATCGTGTCGAGGCGCATGTGCACGGGGGCGTTCGCGAGGCGCTCTTCAGCACCGTCATCGCCGCCCTGTTGCGCGAGCTGGCCGAGGACCTGAGGCGCCGGCTCAAGCGCGTTCGATCGGTGGATGACGCGAATGAGGCGCACCAGGCGCGCATCACCGGCAAGCGGCTGCGCTACCTGATCGAGCCCATCGCGCAGCACGTGGCGGCCGGTCCCGTACTGCTCGCGCAACTCCGCGGTCTTCAGGACGTCCTGGGTGATCTCCACGACGCCCACGTCTGGCTCCTCGTCCTGCGACACGTGGTTGCTGAACTCGCCATGGAAGAGGGGCGGCGCATGACCAGCTCGCTTACGACGGTTCAGCGGGGGCGCAAGCGCTCCGCCGAGAGCAAGGGTCCGCCACGATCCGGGTTGATTTCACTCGCACGCCTCGCGCACGAACGCGCGGTGACCGCGTTCGAGCGATTCAGTGCCGATTGGGGCGAGGGTAAGGCAAAGGCGTTCTATCACGATATCGTCGAACTGGCGGAGCGACTCGACGCCAGGACCCTCGTCGTGCTCGAAATCGAGCGAAAGTTCCTGCTCAAGCGGCTTCCCGAGAAAATGCCTTCTGTGACCGTGCTCAACATGGAGCAGGGGTACCTCCCCGGTGACCGCCTCATCGAGCGCCTGCGAGCCGTGGAAGTGGGCCGCCGGCGAACATACCTGCGGACCGTGAAGGTCGGCGCCGGCCTGGTACGCAGCGAGCTTGAGGAAGAGACCAGTGCGGAGGTGTTCCGCACGATGTGGCCGCTCACGAAGGGCAAGCGCCTGTCGAAGCGGCGGCACCGCGTACCGCAGGGCGACCTGACCTGGGACATCGACGAGTTCACGGATCGCGAACTGGTTCTCGCGGAGATCGAGCTGCCGTCAGCGGACACGCCGGTCGAAATCCCGGACTGGCTGGAGCCATGGGTTGACCGTGAAGTCACGGGTGACTCGGCGTACCTGAACTGGACCCTGGCGAAGTAGGATCGTGAATCATGAATCATGAATCATGAATCGTGACGTCCGACATCCGACGTCCGGTGTGCGATGCCTGATGCCTGATGCTAGAAGGCTTCTCCGATTCCCACACTGATCCCGAACGACCCGCGACCGATTCCAAGGTCCAGGCGCGCGACGGTTCGCTCCCTGGGCGAGAGAACGTAGCGCAAGCCGGCGCCAATGCTGGGGTACCAGGTCTGGGTGCCGAGCTTCGAGAATGCCGGCGCGACGGTGCCGGCCCCCGCGAACGCGACCGCGCCGACTCGCCGCCAGTGCGCCGAACGGACCTCCGCCTGCGCGGTCAGCGCGTGCTGGTCGCGATATCGCCCCCTGGGATAGCCGCGCATGGCGCTATCTGCGCCGATCATCGGCATCTGGTCGAAGGGCGCGGTGCCGGAAAGCGCGTCATACTGCAGTTGAAACGCGGCGACGTGATTGGTGCCGAATGTCTGATACCGCCGGGCGTCGAGTGTCAGTCGCCTGAAGGCGTGGTCGGCACCGAGCACCTTCGCCGCCACCGACGGTAGCAGTCGCGCGTAGGTGCCGGTGCGTGGGGAGCCGACATTGTCGCGCGAGTCGATCACCAGGCCCAGCTCCGTGCTGACGACATCGCTGCCTGACGAACCGGGGAGCGCGCCTTGAACGAGCACGCGGCCGGCTTCGGCCTTCCGTAACCGCGACCGCACGTAGCGAACGCCGGCATGCAAGAGGATCGAGTTGCGCCATCGCCGCTCGGCGAAGAGCTGCGCCGTGGCTACGCCGCTCTTGTACCATTCCTCCGCGCTGTCCGGCGTTTCCGGTCCCAGGCCGAAGAACGGCAGCGGATATGACTGGTACTCGAGACGAATGCGCTGTCGGCCCGCGTTTCCATCTGACCAGCGATCGAGCTGGAGATAGGACTTGGCATGCCCCTTTGCCGTGGCGGTCGCGTATGACGAGAGCGATGACGGCCGCGTGGTGGGGTCGCCGCGAACGCGGAAGCGGAAGAAGGCGGTCGCGCCGTACTGCAGTCCCGTGACTTCCGAGTAGCTGGCGACCGGGAGTGCGGTGAGGCGGTCAGGGGGCACGGAGTCGCGCGGCACAAGCGCGTCCTGGACCAGGACGGCGGATACCAGCAAGCCGGCGACAGGGAGCACGGACCGATTATCTGCTTCCGGATCTGCTGATGCAATGGGAGCTGGATCGCCTCAATCTGGAAAACGGAACAACGGCTGCTACGTTGCAGCCTCCGATGTCCGCCATCCGCCATCCGCCATCCCGTGAACCTGTTCGTCGTCACCAACGACTTTCCGCCGCGCATCGGCGGCATCAACTACTACGTCGACCAGATGATGCGACGGTTCGCGCCTGGCAGCGTGACCATCTTCACGTCGCGGTTCGCGGGCTGGGAGGCATTCGACCGTGAGTATCCGCATGAGGTGATCCGCCTCGAGACCGAGATGATGTTGCCGTCGCCCGCGGTGCGCCGGCGCCTGCATCAGGAGTTGCGGAGCCGGAAGCCCGACGTCGTCGTGTTCGGCGCGACCTGGCCGCTGGGTCACATGGGGCCGGCCATCACGCGGAAGCTGGGGATCCCGTACGCCGGGTTCACCCACGGACTTGAACTCACCGGCACGCTGGTCCCCGGGCTGCTCCGCCACATCGGTCGCGATGCGGCGTTGTTGACCGCGGTGTCCGAGTGGGCACGGAAGGCGCTGGGCCCGTCGTTCGGGTGGGACGGCCGGATGGAGCTGTTGCCATCGGGCATCGACACCGACCAGTTCCACCCCGGCGTGAGCGACGCCGTCGTCCGCGAGCGTCATGCGTTAGGTAGCGCGCCGGTCGTCTGCTGCGTCTCCCGGCTGGTGGCGCGCAAGGGACAGGATCTGCTGATCCGCGCCCTGCCCGCCGTGGCACGCCAGGTGCCGGACGTTCGCCTCCTCATCGTCGGGATCGGTCCCTACGAAGCGACGCTGCGGAAACTGGCCGCCGACACGGGCGTCGCGGACCGGGTGATCTTCACCGGCGCGGCGCCGTACGCCGAACTGCCGGCCTACTTCCGCGCCGGTGACGTCTTCGCGATGCCGTGCCGCCTGCGCTGGTTCGGGTTCGATGTCGAAGCGTTAGGTGCCGTGTTCCTGCAGGGAGCCGCGGTGGGCCGGCCGGTCATTGCCGGCAACTCGGGGGGCGCGCCGGAAGCGGTGAAGCCGGGCGAAACCGGCCTGGTCGTTGATCCCACCAGGCCCGGTCCGCTGGCCGAGGCCATCACGTCGCTGCTGCAGGACCGGGAGCGCGCCGAGCGCATGGGTCGCGCCGGCGCGGAATGGGTTCACCAGGAGTGGACCTGGGAACACATGGCGGACCGGCTCAAGGGTTTCCTGGCCCGGATCCACTGACGGAAGCGATCCGCGGCCCGCTGCCTGCTGCCCGTTTCGACGCGATCACATCGTGGTAAATGTGCACGAGTCGGTCGGTCACGGACGTCCAGTCGAAGTCACGGGCCCGCTGCGCCCCGCGATCGCCTAACGACCTGGCGAACACCGGATCATCGAGCACCCGGTGGACCGCGCCCACCAGTGCTCCGGGATCGCCGGGCGGAACCAGCACGGCTTCGAGGCCGTTGCGCGCCACATCCCGGTATCCGGCGATGTCGCTGGCCACGATCGGCCGACCGGCCGCCATCGCCTCGGCCAGCACGATACCGAAGCTCTCGCCACCCGTCGCCGGGCCGAGATAGAGATCGGCGGCACGCAGGTAGGACGCGAGCCGGTCATCATCGACCCGACCGAGCATCTCGACGCGCGATCGCACCGCCGGCGGCAGAGCGTCCACGGCGTCGCGTTCGCTCCCGTCGCCGATCACCAGCAGGCGCAGGTCCGGGTACGATTCGGCCAGCCGGGCGAAGGCTTCGATCGCGATCGGGAATCCCTTCCGCTCCTCCAGCCGTCCGACGAAGAGCAGGTGACGGCCCGCCGGCAGCGTCGCCGGCCGCGCCGCCGCGAACCGCTCCACGTCAACGCCGTTAGGCACGATCAGCAGGTCCCCGTCTCCCAGCCGCGACGTCACGCTGTGACGGGCCGCCTCGGAGACGGCGATCCGCCGCGCCAGCCGGTTCCAGACCGGCCGCACCATCGGCACCGCCAGCCGGAACCAGAGGCTGCCGACGCGCTCGCGCCCCACGTTCGAATGAAACGTCGCGACCACCGGGGCGTTCGCCTGCAATACGGCGTGCATCGACACGCTCGGCACCAGCGGTTCGTGCACGTGGATGATGTCCGGCTCGGCCTCGCGCAGCGCGCGACCGACCGCGCTGGCCACCTGCGGACCGAAGCTGATCCTGGCGACTGAGCCATTCCCCCGCACCGGAACGGCGCGCCCCACGATCCAGGCGTCGTCGCGACGTCCGCGTCGCCGCCCGGGCGCGAGAATGCGGACCTCGTGCCCGAGCTGGCGCAGGTGCGCCGAGAGCTCGCGCACGTGCACCTGCACGCCGCCGGGCACGTCCCAGCTGTAGGGACACACCTGCACGATGCGAAGCGGAGCGCCGGCCGTCATGGCCGCTCCTGCCGCTGCGCGCGGTCGAACCGGAGTTGCGACCACGACGCCGCCAACGTCCCGACGATCACCAGCAAGCCAAAGACGAACATCGCGACGGCGTACGGCGTGTCGGCGACCGTGTTCAGCAGCGCGATACTGAAACCGCCGACGGTGTTGAACGCCATGAACGACGCCCCCAGCACCGTGTCGCGCGTGGAGAACACGAGCGCGCGCGCACCGCGAGGCGCGAACTCGTGCAACAGCGTGTCCATCGACACCATGACCGGGGCGAGGACCGCGCCTCCCGCGAACGCGATGGGCATGAAGATGGCGTAGCTGAACCAGATGCTGCCCCCCAGCATGAAGACGCCCATCAGCAAGCACCCGACCACCATCATCCAGCGCTTGTCCCATCGCGAGCCGATCGTTCCGACCAGGAGTGAGCCCACGATCATCCCCCCGGCGAGCAGGCCGCCGAGGAAACCAACGCCCCGCGTCCCCGCGTTCAGCACGGAAATCGATGCGGCGGTCAGGATGACGAAGATCGAGCCGGCCAGCGCGCCGAGAACCACCACCATGAGGAAGACGAAACGAAGGCCGTCATGCGACTTGATCAGCCTGAATGTCTCACGGATGCCACCCGCCTGGTGCGCCACCTCGCGTCTCACGACTTCGGCGGACTCCGTGATCGGGTGGTGCCCACCGTTGCGTTTCGCGGCGGCCTGGCTGAGCAGCGTGATCCCTGTCAGCGTCAGCACCGAGATTCCGTACGACATGGCGTCGATGTAGAAGCCTGCCTCCCATCCTTCCCAGCCAATCCGATTCCAGATCGTCCATCCGACGAGCAATCCGCCCCCCACCATGCCCGTCACGGTCGCCACCCGGCCGATCGACGTGAGCGCGGCGTTAGCGGGGAGCAACTCGCCGGGATCGACCAGGTCCGGGATGAGCGCCATCTTCGCGGAATTGAAGAAGACGCCGAACAATCCCACGAAGAAAGCAACCACGTAGACCGGCCAGATGTACCCGAGCGTGACGTAGAGCAGGGGAATGAACGCAACGGTGATCGCGCGCATCAGGTCGCAGGCGATCATGGTGAATCGCTTGTTCCAGCGATCGACCAGGGCGCCCACGATCGGCGCAAACGCGGTGGGCAGCAGTGTGGCCACGCCGATCTTGCTGACTTCGACGCCGGTGGTCGCCGTTTCTGCGGCCGCGGCCACGAGCGCAATCAACGCCATATTGTGCAACCGGTCCCCAAGCTGCGAGACCGTCTGTCCGATGACGAGCAGCGTGAACTGCGGCCGCGCCAGCACGGCGCCGATGCCGCCCGGTGCAGGCTTGACTGCGGTCGCGGTCCCCTCAGGCAGGCTCACGCTTGATCCAGTCGGGCTGAAAGACGAACCACTGATCGGGATTACGACGGATCGCCGCCGCCATTCGTTCCACCACGGACTTCATGAGACGATCCCGCTCGGCCTCACCGCGACCCTCGGCAAACAAGGGCGGATCGAACTCCATGATATAGCGCGCCCCCTTGCCCGGGTTGGGGGACGCGAACGCGGTGACGATTCCAGCGCCCGTCGCCTGCGCGAACACGGCCGGTCCTGTCGGAAGCGGTCGAACGCCACCGGCGAAGGGCATCTCGACAGCGCTTCGGGCGTCACCGATGGCGCGATCCGCCACCAATGCGAGAATGTGGCCCTGACCCAGGATTCGATAGGCAGCACGAATGCCGTCCTTCATGTTGACCAGATGCACCCCGGTCGCGGAACGGTACGATGCCAGGGCGTCGAGCACCGCCGGGTCGAGATTCTCCACCATGCCGTGCACCGTATACCCCAGCGCGGCAAAGCAGGCGGCGGCCAGCTCGTACGGCCCGAGATGGGCGGTAACGATGATCGTGCCACGGCCGCGCGCCTGCGATGCGTTGACGTGCTCCAGACCGCGGATCTCGAAGAGGGAACGCAGGTCTTCCGGGGCAATTGTCGGCAACCGGAACTGGTCGACCGCGGTGACGGCGAGATTGCGAAACGTGCGCCGGACCATTCGCCGGCGCGCCGCCAGAGACCTGTCAGCGGCCGTGTACGAGAGATTCTCGAGCAATGTGCGCCGGCGAGCACCCTGGGTTGCCCAGGCGATGTTTCCGGCTGCCGCGGCCAGCGCGCGCGCGATCGGTACCGGCGTGACCCGCATCAGTGCGATAGCCGCGCGAATGACTGTGGGAGACGGAATCAATGCGAAACCACGTCAACAAGAGGCCAGAGGTCAGAGGCCAGAGGCCAGAGGGGCGCGGGTTCTCCTCTGGCCTCTGGCTTCTGGCCTCTGGCCTTGTCGTGTTCGTGTAAGCTCATTGGACCCGATCCTGGTGCAGATCGGGCCAAAATTACTTCACGGCTGGTTCAGCCGGTGGTCCCGCCGGCCATCAAGGGGACGCGGGGATCGCGCTGGATCCGCTTGTCGCCGGGCCACAGAAGATCATCCCCGGCTCCCGCGCCGCTTCCTTGCCCATCGCGATCTCGCACTGCCGTCCGGGAACGTTGCTGTGAGTCGCCACGGCCGTATAGCCACCCACGACGTCCTCACTGCTGATCGTGATCGCGACGTCCGTGGTCATGCGGAATTCGAGGCCGGTGGTGTCGGTCGCGTAGCGCAAGTGCTCGGCCCAGTACGCCTCTTCCGCGATCTTGAGGTTCCCAAGGTCGCTTAGCATCGCCGCCACGAAAGCGCGTTTCTTGAACTCCCGGAACCTCGGCACGGCCATCGAGCTCAGGGCGCCGAGCAGGAGCATGACGACGAGCAGTTCAATGAAGGTGAATCCTCTACGTCGATTCATCTCAATCCGTCCAGGTTGGGTGCCGCGCACTCACAAGGCAGAACCGGTGCCAGCGGAAAATACGCCGTAAATCATTGTGGCATATCGGTTTGCCAAACGTCACGCCTTGGGACAAAAGCGCACATTATTGGATGACCGCCACACCTGACATTCCCGCAAATCATTAGGCGGGCTGTGGTTAGGGGGCGGAGCGCAAAGACGGTTGCCGCGCCGGTACCGTTCAGCTCGCCAAGAGCCAAGAAATGTCCCCGAAACTCGGTGGGGGATTCCACGTTGTGTGCAAGCGCCTACTTTCATCGACCCCTCAACGACGCCCATGACAACTGCCGCAACGATGGTGAGTCGACAAAAGCTTCTCGAGGCCGCCATGCGCGTCTTCGCGGAGTCCGGATTCCGCGGCGCCACCACACGGCGCATTGCCGAGGCAGCGGGGGTGAACGAGGTCACCCTGTTCCGTCAGTTCAAGTCGAAGACGGCGCTGATCAACGAGGTAGCCGAGCTGTACGCGCGCCGGCGTTCCGAGGAAGCGCTACCCGCTGGACCGGTGGCGCCGCTTCGCGAACTCTCCGAATGGTGCGGTGCGCACCTCGCGCTGCTGCGCGACAGCCGCGACATGATCCGCAAGTGCATGGCCGAAGTCGTTGAGCATCCGCAGATGGCCAGCTGCATGCGCCAGGGCCCGGACGTGGTTCATCGGCAGTTGCGGGACTACACGACCCGGCTGGTGAAGCTTCGCGGCTTGCCGGTGTCTCGCGAGGAAATCCACGTCGCCTGCATGATGCTCCAGGGCTCGCTGTTCGCAGACGCGATGGGCCGGGACCTCATGCCTGACCTGTACCCGCCGCTCCGTCGCGTCAGCACCGGATACGCGCGGTTCTTCCTGCGGATGCTCGGGGCTGACGACGATGCCGCGGCGGCATTGCAGGATGCGCCGCCGGACGAGCGGAACGGCGCGGAACGCACGAACGGCGGCCGGGCGGCCGCCGGAGCGAAGCGGCGCAATGGTCAGGGCCGGCCGGCCCGTCCACCGCGCGGTACCTAACGAGAACTCACATGAAACGAACAGTCCTTACCGTTCTTGGCCTCGTCGCCAGCCTGCCCGTTGCGGCGCTGGGCCAGCAGGGACGCCAGCTGTCTCTCGAAGAAGCGCTTCGTATCGCGGAATCGCAGAGCGAGGCCATCCGGATCGCCCAGGCGGGTGTGCAGCGCGCGCGGGGCCAGCAGCTTCAGGCGCGAAGCCAGTACCTGCCGCAGGTGGGAGCGACCCTGACGTACACGCGCACCTTGGCGTCGCAATTCGAGGCGCTGGCCGACGCCGGCCCGCCCGCTCCGCCGCCGGGGACACCGCCGGAGCCGCCTGACGACGGGACGACGTACTACGCGCCCTGCACCCGGTATCTGGCCGCGGCAGGCGCGACCGACGCGCAACGCGTCGCCAGTCTCGAGACCTTCGCGAAGTGCAGCGCGGGCACGGGCGGGTTAGGGATCGACTTCAGCAAGGTCGGCTTTGGCGCGCGGAACCAGTATCAACTCGGAGTCCAGGGTTCGCTCGACCTGTACTCGGGCGGCCGCACGCAGGCGCAGAACCGGTCCGCGGAAGCATCGCGCACGGCGGCCGACATCGAGCTGGTGTCGCAGCGCGCCCGGCTCTCGCTCGACATCACCGAGGCGTACTTCGACGCGGTGCTGGCGGACCGGCTGGTGGCCATCGCGGAGTCGTCACTGGCGCAGACGGAGAGCGTGCTGGGGCAGACGCGGCTGGCGCGACAGGTCGGCAACCAGTCGGAGTTCGACCTCCTGCGAGCACAGGTGACCCGCGACAACCAGATGCCGGCGCTGCTGCAGCAGCGGACGAATCGCGACCTGGCGTACGCGCGGGTGAAGCAGATGCTCAACGTGCCGGGACCGGAGCGGCTCTTGCTCACGACCGGGCTCGGGAACGAACGCGATCTGTTGCAGCTGGTTCGTGGATCCGGCGGTGCGCCGACGACGGCCGAAGGTGACACGACTTCCGTCGCGCGCGCGCCCGTCCGGCAGCTGGGAGAGTCGCTGCGCGCGCAGCAGGAACAGTTGCGCATCGCGAAGTCCGCCTGGATCCCGACCATTTCATTGTCGTCGCAATACGGCCGCGTCGCGTTCCCGTCGGCGGGATTGCCTGACCTGGCCAACTTCCTCACGAACTGGACGGTCAGCCTGACCGCGACGGTTCCGCTGTTTACCGGCGGGCGGATCAAGGGCACGACGCTGGTGGCCGAAGCGGCGGTGCGTGAGGCGGAGGCGCGTTACGAGCAGGTGCGCGAGGCGGCTTCACTGGACGCCCAGCAGGCCCTCGCGCTGCTGACGCAGGCACAGGCGTCGCTGGCGGCGAGCCAGGGGACGTCGGGGCAGGCGGCCAGGGCGTACAACATTGCCGAGGTCCGCTACCGCGAAGGGCTTTCCACGCAGGTGGAGCTCAACGACTCGCGACTGCTGCTGCAGCAGGCGAGCGCCAACGCCGCCCTGGCGGTCCGGAACCTCCAGGTGGCGCGGATGCGGGTGGCGCTGCTCCGGGATCTCCCGTTAGGCGTGGGAACGATAACGATCCCGGTGTCTTTCGGCGGTTCGTCGGGCTCTTCGGCGCAACCGCAGATCGCGCCGCAAGCCGGGAACGCGAGCGCGTCGGCCGGACAGGTCCGCGCGTCGGCGTCCGTGGTTCCACCAGAGATGTGAGATAGGAAGAAGTGAGACAACTGCATTCCGGTCAATTCTGATTTCATCACAGAGAAAGAATCCCATGAAAGGACAAAACTCACCGGCCTCGTTAGGACTCCTGTTGGCGGCAGGATTGGCCCTCGGGGCGTGCAACGGAAAAGAGGCAGAGAGCGCCACTCCCTCCACTCCGGCCGGCGTAGCGGTTGGTGCGGAAAACATCGCCATCGTGACCCAGGGCGACCTGGCCAGCGGGCCGGCAATCTCCGGCGCGCTCGGTCCGGAGCGCGAGGCCACCGTCCGGGCGCAGGTTTCGGGCGCGGTCATGAAGGTGAACGTCGATCAGGGAACTCGGGTCGCGGCGGGGGCGAGCCTCGCGCAGATCGATGATCGCACGCTGCGCGATGCGTTCCTCTCGGCGCGATCCGGATTCACAACTGCGCAGAATGCCGCCGAACGCGCCAAGCGTGACCTGGAGCGGTCGGAACGGCTGTCGCAGGCGGGCGCCATTGCCGAGCGTGACCTCGAGCAGGCGCGGCTGTCGAACGCCGCGGCCGTGTCCCAGCTGGCCGATGCCCAGGCGCGCCTGACGATGGCACAGAAGCAGCTGGACGATACGCAGATTCGGGCGCCGTTCGCCGGCGTGGTGAGCATGCGTTCCGTATCGGAGGGCGACGTGGTGCAGCCAGGCACGGCGCTCTTCTCGGTCGTCGATCCGGCCAGCATGCGCTTCGAAGCATCGGTGCCGGCGGCGCAGCTGTCGCAGGTGAAGTCGGGCGCCCCGGTCTCGTTCACGGTCAGCGGGTATCCCGACAAGCGGTTCAGCGGGCGCGTGGCACGGATCAGTCCCACGGTCGATCAGAGCACGGGCCAGGTACGGATCGTGGTCTCGGTACCTAACGCGTCGAACAACCTGGTCGCGGGCCTGTTCGCCAACGGACGGATCGCGTCGGAGCGTCGCAGCGGCCTCACGACGCCGTATTCGGCGGTGGACCTTCGCGGGCTCAAGCCGACGGTGCTGCGTCTCAGGAGCGGAGTGGCCGAGCGGGTGGAAGTGGCGCTCGGCGTGCGCGATGAGGACCTGGAGCGTTACGAGATCCTGTCAGGCGTGGCGTTGGGCGACACGTTGCTCATCGGCGCCGCGCAGGGCATCACGCCGGGCACCACCGTTCGCGTGAGCGTTCCGTCGGACCAGCCGCCAGCCAAGTGAGGATCCGGCCATGATGATTTCCGATTTTGCCATCAAGCGCCCGATCGTCACCGTCACGGTGATGCTGGCGCTGGTCGTGTTCGGCCTCTTCTCGCTGTCCCAGCTGGACACCGACGAATTTCCCGACGTGGTGGCCCCGGTGGTGACCACGACGGTCATCTATCCGGGCGCCTCGCCCGACGTCGTGGAGCGGGAAGTGACGGATCCCATCGAGGAAGCGATCTCGGGGATCTCGGGCGTGCGCACGGTCCGCTCGCAGTCGCTGGACGGCTACTCGTGGGTGCTGACGGAGTTCTCGTTCAGCAAGGACCTGCAGGAAGCGATGCAGGAAGTGCGGGACAAGATCGGCGAGATCCGTGGCGACCTGCCGATCGAGATCGAGGAGCCGATCCTGGGCAAGTTCAGCGAGACCGACCAGCCCATCCTGTCGATCGCGATTGCGTCGAACGTTCTCGATGGTCCTGCCCTGACGCGGGTAGTGGACCCGACGATCACGCGCGAGTTGCGCGCGATCGCGGGAGTGGCCGACGTGCGCCTGACGGGTGGCGTGCAGCGCGAACTGACGGTGGAGCTTCGTCCCGAGGCCCTGCAGCAGGCCGGCATCGGGATTGGACAGGTGGTGGGAGCGCTGCAGGCACAGAACCTCGCGGCGCCCGTCGGCCGGATCAACGGTTCGCTCGACGAAAAGACCATCCGGTTGCGCGGACGGCTGGACGGCCCGGAGGACTTCCTGCAGCTCGTCGTGGCCGAGCGCAACGGGCAGATCATCCGGCTCGGGCAGGTCGCGACCGTGCGCGATGGCACCGAGGAGCAACGGACGGCGGCTATCTACAATGGCCGGGAAGCCGTCGGGCTCGACGTCCGCAAGTCGAAGGGTTACAGCACGACCGACGTTGCCGAGCGCGTCTCCGCCCGGCTGGAAGAGATCCAGAAGACGCTGCCGGCCGGGGTGCGCGTGGACGTCGTGAAGAACTCCGGTGAGCGCGTCGAACACTCCGTGCGGAACGTGGAGGAAGCGCTGATCGAAGGCGCGTTGCTGACCGTGCTGGTGGTGTTCCTGTTCCTGAACTCGTGGCGGTCGACGGTCATCACCGGCCTGGCGCTGCCGGTATCGGTGCTGGCGTCGTTCATCGCCGTGCTGGTGTTCGGCTTCACGCTCAACACGATGTCGCTGATGGGGCTCTCGCTGGCGATCGGCATCCTGATCGATGACGCGATCGTGGTACGCGAGAACATCGTCAGGCACATCGAGATGGGAAAGGATCACTTCACCGCATCGCGCGAGGGGACCGACGAGATCGGACTCGCCGTGGCGGCGACGACGTTCTCCATTGTCTCGGTGTTCATCCCGATCGCGTTCATCAGCGGGATCGCGGGACAGTGGTTCAAGCCATTCGCGCTGACGATCGCGTGCTCGGTGCTGGTGTCGCTGTTCGTGTCGTTCTCCCTGGACCCGATGCTTTCGGCGTACTGGGCGGACCCGGAACTCGAAGAGGGGGCGCACCGCAATCCGATCTCGCGGGCGCTGGACAAGTTCAACAAGTGGTTCAACCGCCAGTCCCAGAACTACCGCAAGGTGATCGCGTGGGCGCTGGATCACCGGTGGGCCGTGGTCGGCCTGGCCAGCCTGTCGTTCGTGGGGGCGATCGTGTTGCAGGGGATGTTCGGCGGCGGCGAGTTCATGCCGGAGTCGGACCAGTCGGAAGTACTGATCGTTGTCGAGACGCCGCCGGGATCGAACCTCGAGTACACGCGACTCAAGGCGGAAGAAGCGGCGCGGATCGCGCGCGGCTACAAGGAGGCGTTCGCCACGTACACGACGATCGGCGGGGCGTCGGGAGCCGTGGATCGTGCCGATGTCTATGTGAAGATGGTGAAGAAGGCTGAACGCGACAGGAGCCAGGCGGACTTTGCCTCCGTACTTCGCCGCGACATGGCCGCGGTTGGCGGCGCGACGTTCACGGTCTTCAACAACGTGTGGGCCGGCAACATGAAGCAGATCCAGCTGGAGGTGCGCGGAGAGGATTCCCGCACCCTGGCTCAGATTGCCGACCGGGTGGCGAACGTGGTGCGCTCCGTCAATGGCGCCGTCGACGTGGGGCTGTCGACGAAGGGGCAGAAGCCGGAGCTCGACGTGCAACTGAACCGTGGAGTCGCCGGGTCGTTGGGGATCACCGTCGGTCAGGTGGCGCAGGCGCTGCGGCCGGCGTTTGCCGGTATCGACGCCGGCGACTGGATCGATCCTCAGGGCGAGACCCGCGATGTGCGAGTTCGCCTGTCGCCTGAAGCGCGGAGTCGCACAGCGGACCTGGAACAACTGCCGATCACGCTTGCAGGGGCCAATGGTCCGGTGTCACTCCCGTTGGGCCAGATCGCTACGATCCGGCAGAACATCGGGCCGGCGCAGATCGACCACCTTGACCGCGCGAAAGTCGTGACGGTGCAGGCAAACACGCAGGACCGTTCGCTGTCCGAAGTGCTGGCGGACATCAAGCTGGGGCTGGCGACGATCGAAGCCGAGTTGCCCGAGGGATATCGAATCACGCAGGGCGGCGAGGCGAAGGACCAGGCGGAGGTGTTCGGCCAGGTCTTCGCGGCGCTGGGCACGGCGGTGCTGCTCATGTACCTGATTCTCGTCATGCAGTTCGGCTCGTTCGTCGACCCGCTGGCCATCCTGATGTCGCTGCCGCTGTCGCTGATCGGCGTGGTGCTGATGCTGCTGGCGACGGGCGACACGCTGAACATCATGAGCCTGATCGGCGTCATTCTATTGATGGGCATCGTGGCCAAGAACGCGATCCTGCTGATCGATTTCGCCAAGTGGTCGCGTGAGCGGGATGGCATGTCGTTGCGCGACGCCCTGATCGAGGGCGGCGCGATCCGGTTGCGGCCGATTCTGATGACCACGTTCGCGCTGATCGCCGGCATGATGCCGGTGGCGATCGGGGCGGGCGAGGGCGCCGATTTCCGGGCGCCGTTAGGCAGGGCGGTGATCGGTGGCGTGATCACGTCGACGCTGCTGACGCTCATCGCCATTCCGACGTTCTACGAGATCTTCGACGGCTGGCGCACCTGGTTCAGCCGGAAGTTCGGATTCCGGGTCAGCCAGCGGACGGGGGAACATCGCGTGCCGCCGAAGCTGGTGCCGGAAGCGGGAGATTAGCGTAAAGCGCAAGGCGCAAAGGGCAGCGGGCTTCAGGTTTCGGCTCGCTGCCCTTTTGCCCTCAATTGCCGCGACCCTTCTTCAGCCATATGACGACGACGCGGGCCCAGTTGTCCATGTCGAGTCGAGACCGGCGACCGGCGAGGATCTCTCCTCGATCGAACGGTCCAATGCGCGTGCCCGTGCCGCAGAATGTCCCCAGTAGCCAGGGACGTCTGGGGACCTCCGTTCCTCCTTTGGCATTGAGGCCATACACTTCCACCGCCTGGACATCGGCCGCGAGGATGTCACCGACGGTCATGCCGGGGCGTGGGTCGCCATCGATGTAGACGCAGGCGATGTCGTCGCGGACGATGAGCCCGCGCGACAGGGTGGAAGGCGCGACGCGTAGCGCATCCTTGAGCGTCATCCCGTCCGGGCCGGCGAGTTCCTGCATCGACACGAATGCAGACGGGTTGGTCGCTTCGCGGATCCGACGGCTGATCTCGCGCAACTCCATGTCCTCGCGCCGCTGCCAGTCGGCGATGGTCGAATCAAGAACGACGGTCACGTCCACCCCGCCATCGGGAGGGACGTAGACCGAGAGGACGCGTGACTGGTAGCGGTCGAGGCGCACCAGCAGCGAGTACGCGCCTTCACCGAGCGCCCCCACACTGAAGCGACCGTCGCGCGCGGTCGCGGTGCGGTGCGGAGTGTCCAGGACCTCGACGATCGCCCCACGGAGCGGACGTGGTTCGTGCGGCAACAGCGAGATCCCGCGCGTGGCCACGATGCCGTGAATTCCGGTGCGCGACACACGAACCGCGATCGTATCCAGGAGCACCGGCGCCTGCTCCAGCGTCACGGGCACGTCGATACCGCCCTCCGAGACCACGATGGTGGACCGATGCGGGCGGAATCCGATCCGGACCACTTCCAGCTCGTGACTCCCAACCGGCACGCGCTCGATCCGGAAGCGACCATCGTTTCCGCTTCGAGCTCGCATAGGCGCTGTTTCGGCGTCGAGCACGACGAGCGCCTCTCGCACGGGCCGGCCGGTCTCATCCCGGACGGTTCCGGTCACGACACCGGTGGGCGTCTGGGCGGCGAGCGCTCGAGCGACAAGCGCCAGGACCGCGAGTACTCGCGCTGAGAAGGTCATTTCAGGATCCGCCGAGTCCGGCAGGGGCTACACGTCGCGAGCGGGGCTGTTCCGACGTCGGGCGCAGTCGGCGTTGTGCTCAGGCCGCGAAGCGCTGGTGACTCAGCTTCACATCCTCCGGCAACGGCCGCGGACGCATGGAGTCCCGCTCCACGCTCACCACCGTGAGCGACCCGCTCGCCCGGTGCCATCAGAGGCCCGGCGAATCCGCTCCCGCACCTCGAAGGCGTTCGCTGGCGGTTTTGCCGGCGAGCTCGGCATGGCGTGAAGTCACGGTTCGCGATTCCGCACCGGGCAAGTTTTCCGGAGTCGTCAGGTTTCTCCCCCGGAATCGGGTACGACGGCGGTCGCCTCGATCTCGACCAGCGCGCCCGGTTCCATGAGCGCCGTGACCACGACCGCCGACATGGCCGGGTAATGTGACCCGATCACCTCACGATACGCCTCACCAAGGGCCTTCGCTTCGCTGAGGTATTCGTGACGATCCACCACAAACCACGTGAGCCGAACCAGGTGCTCGGGCCGGGCGCCATCCTCGGCCAGAATGGTGACGATGTTCCGGAGCGCCTGCCGCGCCTGCGATACCAGATCTTTCCCAACGAGAGCTCCACGTTCGCTCCAGCCGATCTGCCCGGCCACGTAGATCAGGCGGCCTCGCGCGGACACGCCGTTGGCGTAGCCGCGTGGGCGAGGCCAGGCGGGCGGTTGAAGGTTTCGACTGTTCACGATGGCTCCACGAGGCTTGACTCCTTCGGGCTTGTCTCCTTCAGACGAAATCGTTGCAGCTTCCCCGTGTCGGTCTTGGGTAACGCAGACACGAACTCGACATGACGCGGATACTTGTACGGCGCGATGGTCGCTTTCACGTGGTCCTGGATGGCGCGGGCAAGCGCGTCATCGCCGCCGCGCCCGGGCTTGAGCACGACGAACGCCTTCACCGCCTGCCCGCGATCGATGTCGGGAACGCCCACGACGGCGCACTCGAGCACCGCCTCGTGCTGCAACACGGCCGCCTCCACCTCGGGCGCCCCGATATTGTAGCCGGCGGAGACGATCAGGTCGTCGGTCCGTGCCTTGAAGAACACGTAGCCGTCGTCGTCCATGGTGACCGCGTCGCCGGTGAGATTCCAGCCGCCCTGCACATAAGCCAGCTGCCGCTCATCGGCCAGGTAGCGGCAGCCGGTGGGACCACGGACGGCGAGCCGTCCCACGGAACCGTTAGGCACCGGGCGCAGCTCGTCGTCGAGCACGGCAATTTCGTAGCCCGGCACCGCCCGGCCGATCGCGCCGTGGCGCACGTCCTTGCCGGCGGCGGCGATGAAGATGTGGATGAGCTCCGTCGCGCCGATGCCGTCGAGCATCTCGATGCCGGTAGTCTCGCGCCAGAGTGTCCGCGTCGCATCGGGGAGGGCTTCGCCCGCCGAAACGCACGCGCGCAATGACCCGGTGTAGAACCGTCCGGGATGCTGCTTGATCAACAGCGCCATCTGGCGATAGAAGGTGGGCGCCGTGAAGCTGATCGTGGCGCCGGTGGCGGAGATGGCGTCCAGCAGGGACTCCGGCGTGGCGCGCTCCAGCAACACCGCGCCGGCGCGTACCGACATCGGAAAACAGAGCAGGCCTCCCAAGCCGAACGTGAAGGCGAGGGGTGGCGTGCCGATGCACCGATCGGCAGCAGTGATTCCAAGCACCTGCTGCGCGAACCCGGTGCACATCGCCATCACATCGCGATGAAAATGGATGCACCCCTTGGGAACTCCGGTGGTGCCCGACGTGAATGCGATGAGCGCAACGTCATCGCTGGCGGTGCTGCAGGCGGTGAAGGGCGCGTGGTGTCGCGTGAGGGCGAATTCGAGCCGGGCGGCCTGGTCGCCGCCCCATACGCGGGTGGCGCGCGCCACTGGCGTTCCGGCGGCCGCGGTCGCGAGCTCGTCGACCAATCGCGCGTCGCAGAGTCCGGCGTCGCACGCGGCGCGCTCGATGATCACGCGCAGCTCGGAGGAGCGGAGCATCGGCATCGTCGTCACCGCCACCATGCCCGCCTTGAGCGTCGCCAGCCACGCGGCAGCCATCCAGCGGCCGTTGAACCCGCGGAGCAGCACGCGATTCCCGGAC
>DATCIJ010000169.1:0-15468 GCA_036507855.1 Gemmatimonadaceae bacterium
ACCTCGTCGTGGACCTCCCGGGCCCGCTCGTCGGGTCGGTCGATCTTGTTGATCACGACGATGGGCTGCAGTCCCAGCTCGAGCGCCTTCCGCGTCACGAAGCGGGTCTGCGGCATCGGCCCCTCGGCGGCATCCACGAGGATCAGCACCCCGTTCACCATCCGCAGGATCCGCTCCACCTCGCCGCCGAAGTCCGCGTGCCCCGGGGTGTCCACGATGTTGATCTTCACGTCGTGCCAGTGGACCGCGGTGTTCTTGGCGAGGATGGTGATGCCCCGCTCGCGCTCGAGCGGGTTGGAATCCATGACGCGCTCGACGAGGTGCGCGCCCGCGCGGAAGACCCCCGCCTGGCGGAGCATCTGGTCCACGAGCGTCGTCTTGCCGTGGTCCACGTGCGCGATGATGGCGATGTTACGGATCTGCATAGCCTTGAAGTATGACCGCCACAGACGCGGCATTCAAGCGCTTGTGCGACCAACGTCCACGTCGCACAGTCCTCGTCATGTCCTCAACGCGAGAGGTGTTCCCATGAGTCAGTCGCAGGAACCCGGCAAGGACACGTACCCCCTTGGTCGCGGCTACGGCCACGATTACATGCGCGGAGGCGAGGTCCTCGGGGGATATGGTTACAGCGATCGCGCTGACTACGATAAACGACGAGGCGAGCTGGACCAGGATAAGCCGGGCAACGTCGACAAGAACTGACTCTGGACGGGATTTCCGCAGTCAAGCGGGAACACGGAATGCACGGGTTGCACTGATTCACACAGTACGACTGAATCTGGAACGTCTTGGCTTCGCGAATCAGGTTCGAGATCGCCGGGGCGGGAGTCAGGTCGTTCTAAGGGCAGGGTGCTTCGCAGATCTCATCGCGCTCGACCTGCAGCGTGACATGCGCGATGCCCAGGCGCTGCATGGCCGCGACGGCAGCCTCGAGAACCTTCTGGTTCTCAGCCGGCTCACGGACAACCGCATGTGCGCTCATGGCGACCATCCCTGAGGTCACCGTCCAGACATGCAGATCGTGGACCGACTCGATGCCGCCGATTGCCTGGAGTCCCTCGCGCACACGACCGAGCGAGATGTGACCTGGCGTCGCTTCAAGCAGGACGTCGACCGATTCGCTCACCAGGCGCCAGGCCGAACGCACCACGAGCAGGGTGACCACGATCGACGCGATCGGGTCGGCGGTGAGCCACCCGGTCCAGCGCACGATGACGGCGGCAATGACCGTTCCCACGGAGCCCAGCAGGTCGCCGATCACGTGCAGGTAGGCGCCACGCACATTCAGGCTGTGTCCGTTCATCGGATGGAGAATCGCGGCGGCAGCGGCGTTCACGAGCAGCCCGCCGAGGGCGACGACCAGCATGACGCCTCCACGCAGCGGTTCCGGCGATTGCAGCCGCCCGATTGCCTCCCAGACTATCAGGCCCGAGACCACGAGAAGTACGGCGCCGTTCAGCAACGCGGCCAGAATTTCCCAGCGCAGATACCCGTAGGTCTTCTCCGGCGCTGACGGCTGCCGGCTGAACCACGCCACGAACAGCGACAGCGCCAGCGCACCCACGTCCGTGAACATGTGCCCTGCATCGGCCAGCAGAGCGAGCGAATTGGAGATGACGCCGCCGACCACTTCCGCCACGAAGAACACCGCCGTGAGCGCGAGCGCCCAGCGAAGCCGGCCCTGGTGCGACGGATGCGCGTGGTCGTGCAGATGCGGAAGCGAGTGATCGTGAACGAGAGCCTGGGACAACGTTCGTGACTGGTGGCTGGGGACCGGGGACTGGTGAATCGTGAAGGTTCTACTCTGGCCTCTGGCCTCTGGCCTCTGGCCTCGAAGTTCTGACGATTTCCACGCAGGTGCGCATCGCGCGGATCATGCTCGACGCGTCGGCGACCCCCTTCCCCGCGATGTCCAGCGCCGTCCCGTGGTCGGGGGACGTGCGCGGGAACGGAAGGCCGAGCGTGATATTCACGGCCGACCCGAACGAGGCGACCTTGATGGCGGTCATGCCGACATCGTGGTACGGTGCGATCACGGCGTCAAACTCCCCGCGGATCGCGCGGACGAAAACGGTGTCGGCGGAGAATGGACCAAGCAGTCCCGCGCGGCGGGCCGCCGGCGCCAGCACGGTATCATCCTCGGTCCCGAATCGACCGTGGTCTCCAGCGTGAGGGTTCAGGGCGCACAGTGCGATGCGCGCCGATGCAATCCCGAACCACGCCGCGAGTCCGTCGCGCGTAATCGCCGCCGTTCGCTCGATCGTTTCGCCGGTCACCAGTCGCGGGACGTCGCGCAGCGCCACGTGCGTGGTGGCCAGGACGACCCGGAGGCGATCTGACGCGAGCATCATCGCTGTCTCGGCGCCGGTGAGCGCGGCAAGCATCTCGGTGTGACCGGGGAAGGCGTAACCGCCCGCCAGAAGCGCCGACTTGTCGATCGGCGCGGTGACGAGGCCGTCGACCTCACCAGCGAGCGCCATCGATACGGCGCGCTCAATGGCGTCGCCGGCCAGCTTCCCGGCCAGGGGCGCCCCGCCATCGCGCATCCAGGTGCCGGTCTCCACATCCGGCGACATTGCGGTGCCGGACGGCCCGACGACACGAAACTCGGCGACATTGCGCAGCGATTCATCCTGCAACGCGCGCAGCGTTACTTCCGGGCCAATGCCGCGCGGATCGCCTAACGTGACGGCGATGCGAGGACGCGAACCGTCGCCTGCCCTGACCGGGACGACGCGAGCCGTCCCTGCTCCGGCGCGGGGCGCCGGCGTCATGGTCAGGGGCCCTTGGCGAGGAAAGGCTCGATCGGATAGACGCGCACGTAGGTTTCCCGCTTGAGCTGGTCGATGAGGCGACGGAACGACCGCTCCTGCGAGAGTTGCTGGCGCATCCGATCACGGACTTCCTCGACGGTGTAGTCGCCCGCCTCGATCACGTCCGTCAGCTGCAGCACGACGAACTTCGGCACGCCGCGGTTCCTGTCGGCGATCGGGAACGGACCAACGAACTCGCCCTTGGCACGCGTCCCGATGGCGTCGCGATAGGACTGCGGCAGCTGCTCCTTCGGGAACGGCTCGAGACTCGCCTCGAGCTCGTCGCGGTCGTGAAAGCGCTTGACCAGCGAATCGAAGACCGCGCCGCCGCGCCAGAGCTGGAGCGCGCTGTCGGCGCGGGCTCGCGCGCGAATGGTGTCGTCGGGCACGTACGCCGGCTTGATCAGGATGTGTCGAGCCTTCACTTCGGCAGGCTTGGAGCGGTCGACCCGGATGATGTGGAAGCCGTACGGCGTAAAGACTACGGGGCTGACCTGCCCGGGCTGCAGCGCGAACATCATCTGCTCGAACTCCGGCACCAGCTCATTCCGGCGATTCCAGCCCAGGTCACCACCCTGCTCCCGCGACGCGGAGTCCTGCGATTCACGACGCGCGACCTGCTCGAAGTCCGCGCCTCGACGGATCTCGGCCAACAGCGACTCCGCCTTCGCCCGTGCGAGATCCAGCGCCTGTTGCTTTGCCGTCGTCGGAAGGACCAGCTGCCGGAACGTCACCGCCGGCGGACGCTTGGGGAATGTGGCCTTGGCGCGCTCATAGGCTTCGTTCACGTCCTGATCGCTCACGGCGACCCTGACCATCTTCCCCTCGGATTGGTACTTCTGCACGAGCCGCCGCTGCAGTTCGCTGCGTCGCGCCTGCTCGGACATCCATTTCCGGTACTCGTCCTGCGTGCCGAATCCTGCCTGACGCAGCTGCCGCAGGAATTCCTGGTCGCTCGGGAACTGGCTTCGGATCTGCTGCACCTGCCGATCGACCGTTTGCGACACATCGGCGTCCGCGACCGTGATGCTCGTGTCGCCCGACGCGCGCTGCAGCAGGACTTCCTCGTCGATCAGTTGCGTGAGGATGTTGCGCGCGAACTCGGCCGCCCCGGCGGAATCCTCGGGGAGTTTCGCTCCGCGAGAGCGTTCCTGCCCGATGACCTCGAGGACCTCGCTCCAGAGAATGGGATGAGTGCCGACCACCGCGATGATGCCGTCAGTGGTCTGGGACACCGTCGCCGGCTGCTGCTGAGCCGCGGCGGGAACAGCCGCGATCAGCGCGAGGACTGCGAGGGCGAGTCGTTTCATCGTCCGGTAGCTACACCAGATCATGCGGTCAGGATTCGTCAGAGCCATCTACCGTTTGGACCCGGTGTCGGGCAGGGGGATCGCGCTCTTCGGTTGCGACGCTGCCCTGGCCGAATCGGCGGCGGAGCGTGTCTTCTGAGCCAGTTCGAGCGCGCGCGCGATGCCGGCCGGCTTGATCGAGCCGTCGTACTTTTCGCGCAACGCCTCGGCCAGCGGCGAGGGTATGTCGACGAATCCCTCCTGCTGCTGAAGCAGCCGGCCCATATACCCATCGATGCGGGCCGCCGCGAGCCGCCCGCGATCGGCCTCTGTCTGCGCGCTGTCCGCCAGCAGCTCGGGTGAGATGCGGAGTCCGGCCCAGGCGTTCCGCACCAGGCTCTTGAACGCATTGCGCGCCGCCGCGACTTCCGCCGTATCCAGTTTGATGCCGGCGCTGTCGGCCTGCTTCAGCAGCAATTCGTTGAGCAGGAGGCTCTTCACGAAGCCGGGGAGCACCGAATCGGGCGCCGACTGGATCCGGCCACGCATATCATCACGCTGCGTCATGCTGCCCAACCATCTCGCCACGTCGCCGGCGGTGAAGTTGCCAAGCACCGAGGTAGCAATCGCCGTCCGGTCTCCCTTGTGTCCTTCGAGGTCGGCGGCCACCTCCTTCACGACCTTGGGCGCGTTCGGCTTCACTTCGACCTTGCCGGAATTCTCAACGCCGGCGAAGTACGTGCTTTGCGCCGTCTGTTGAAGCGTGCCGGTGTAGAGCGCCGCGAACTGCTGGCGCGCTTCGGCAAAGGTGTTGCGACGGATGATGTGATATCCGAATTGCGTGCGAAGCAGCGGTCCGACCTCGCCAGGCTTCAGGGCCGCGACCGCGCGCGAGAATTCCGGCACCATCTGCTGGGGTGCGAAGACGCCCAGGTCCCCGCCAGTGTCCTTGTTGTTCGCATCGCCGCTGTGCTGCTTGGCCAACGCCGCGAAGTTGCGGTCATTCACCTGGCGACGGACGGCTTCGGCGCGCCGCAAGACCGAATCGCTTCCCGTCGCTGCCTGACCCTCCGGCATCGTGAACAGGATGTGGCGCGCGGAGAGGAGGCGCGTGCCTTCGTTATAGGCGGCTTCGAGGTTGGACGTGTCGACGGCGAGGCGCTCCTGCACCATCTGCATCCACTTCTGCGTCTTGCTCTGCGAGTACACGGGCCACATCACCTTGTCGATGAGCACCGTGTCAACCATGGAGTCACCGGCGGCAGCCGCCTTTGCCAGGAGCTGATAGCTCACCCAGACGTAGGCGATCTGCTCGGCGACCGGCTTGGCGAGGGGGTACTGGGATCCACCCATCATGTCGGCGAGGCGCTGGACCGAGAGTTCCTGCTTTTCGGCGCGGGCGACGACGTCCACGTGAGCGGTCATCGCTTCCTTGAGGCCTTCACAGGCCGTGACGGAAACAAGGGCGGCGATTGCCGCGAGACGGGCTTTCAACATAGTGAAGAGTGAAGAGTGAAGAGTGGCGAGTGAGGACCCTGGCGGGCTGGCCGGAAGATCAAAAAACGAAAACTCACGCAAGCGTGCGGTCGGGCCCTGCCTGCAACGACTGAAGCGCCCGCACGAGGCCCTCCAGGATTCCCGACCCACCAAGCCGCGTGAGCTTCAGCGAGAGCGGGTGCGCACGCCGGACGTCGGCGCGGAACTGCACCTCGTGAAACGCCGCCTGCAGCCCCCTGAGCCGGGGCATCGCGGTGTCCCGAAAGGTAATACGGGCCTCCTCACCATGCACGAGGATGCCCTCGATCCCGAGGCGGCCTCCCAACGCACGGAGCAGGGACACGGCGAACAGGTTCTGCGCCGGCGCCGGGAGGGGCCCGAACCGATCGCGCAGCTCACGGCGCAACTCCTCGACGCCCACGGCGTCGGTCATGGAGGTCAGGCGACGGTATACGTCCAGCTTGGCCTCCTGTGACGGGACGAATTCGTCGGGCAGATACGAGGGCAGGTCGAGCGACACGTCGGCGGGGATATCGCGCGGCGCCGAATCGCCGGCCTGCACGCGACGGACCGCGTCCTCGAGAAGCCGCAGGTAGAGGTCGAAGCCAACCGCCTGGACGAAACCGGATTGTTCCGGGCCGAGGAGATTTCCGGCGCCGCGCAGTTCGAGGTCCTTCAGCGCCACCCGGTAGCCCGCCCCGAGTTCGGTGTGATGCTCGAGCACCTGCAGGCGCCGCTCACTCTCCTCGTCAACCGCGTCAGGCACCATGAGGTAGCAGTAGGCCCGTCGGTGCGACCGGCCAACCCGGCCGCGGAGCTGGTACAGCTGGGCGAGGCCGAAGTGATCGGCGCGGTTCACGAACATCGTGTTGGCGTTAGGCACGTCGAGACCCGACTCGACGATCATGGTCGAGACCAGCACGTCGACCTCGCCCAGCACGAACCGGCGCATGACGTCCTCCAGCGCGCGCTCCGGCATCTGGCCGTGACCCACCGCGACCCGCGCCCGCGGCGCCAGCCGGCTCACGTGGTCGGCGACCGCGACGATCGTCTCGATCCGGTTGTGCACGAAGAAGACCTGCCCGCCCCGATCCAGCTCGCGCGCGATGCCCTCGGCGATCAGCGCATCGTCCCACGGCTCGACGAACGTGAGCACCGGCGAACGGTCACGCGGCGGCGTCTGCATGAGCGTGAGGTCGCGCAACCCGGCCAGCGCCAGGTGGAGCGTGCGCGGGATGGGCGTGGCCGTCAACGTCAGCACGTCGGTCTCGAGCCGCAGTTCCTTGAGCCGCTCTTTGTGCTTGACCCCGAAGCGATGCTCTTCGTCAACGACAATGAGGCCGAGCGACTTGAACTCCACGTCCCGGCTCAGGAGGCGATGCGTGCCGATGACGACGTCGATCGTCCCATCGGCCAGGCCGCCGATGACCTTCGCCTGCTCACTCGCGGTGAGAAACCGGCTGAGTGTCGCAACGCGGACGGGAAAATCGGCGAGCCGATCCCCGAACGTGCGCGCGTGCTGCTCGGCCAGAATCGTCGTTGGAACGAGGACGGCAACCTGGCGCCCCGATTGAATCGCCTTGAATGCCGCCCGAATCGCGATCTCGGTCTTCCCATAGCCGACGTCACCAACGAGGAGCCGGTCCATGGGCTGGGCGCGCTCCAGGTCGCGCTTGACGTCATCGGTGGCCTTGCGCTGGTCAGGCGTGTCCTCGAACAGGAACGAGGATTCCAGCTGTTTCTGCCAGGGCGTGTCGGTCACGTGCGGCGGGCGTGACGCCAGGCTGCGCCGCGCGTAGAGCTGCAACAGCTCTTCCGTCATCTGATGAATGGCGGACTTCGTGCGATCGCGCTGCTGCTTCCACCGGCGGCCACCGAGCCTGTGAAGCCGGGGCGGAGGCGCATCGTCACCGGCCGTTGTGGCGGCACGATAGCGCTCGACCTGGTCCACACGGTAGAGCGGCACGTTCAACCGGTCGCCACCCTCGTATTCGATCACCGCCACCTCGACCATGCTTTCTCGGACGAAGATCTTCTCGATGCCGCGATAGATCCCGACGCCGTGTTCCAGGTGCACCACATAGTCACCGGGCTTGAGCGCCGTGACGGTCTCGAGCGCAACCCCGCCGCCATATCTGCGTGTGCGACGCAGCCGGCGATCGCGGCGGAAGATTTCGTGGTCGGTGAGGACCCGCAAACCGCGGGAATCGGGAATCGGGAATCGGGAATCGTCGAACGCCGGGGCCTCGCTGCCCGCTGCCCGCTGCCCGAGGCCCGGAGGCAGTATGAAACCGCCATTCACCACGCCGATCGTGATGGCCGCGGGGCTCGGCGACCATTCGCCCTCGTTCAGCAGTTCCTCGAGCCGTTCGACCTGGCCGGTGTTGTCGCAGAGGATCAGCGTGGGCGTTCCTTCCCGCACGACGCGGCGGAGCAGCTTCACGTCCCGGCCGATCGACTCCGGTTCGCGCACCGGGAAGACGAGCACGTCACGCTCGTTATGCGGGTCCGCCACGCAGACACGGGCGAAGCCACGCAGCGACGCCAGCACCGTGGCCGGAGGATCGAACAGGAGCTCCCGTTGCGGCGAGTCCTCACCGCGGCGACGCGCGACTTCGACATGATGCGCCGCTTCCTCCCAGGTCCGCGTCACTTCCGGTTCCACGTGACTCTCGTCAGGCAGCACGAGCAGAGTTTCGGGCGGCCAGAGCTCGGCGAGCGAACGGCGCTCGACCCCCTCGTCGGACGACGCCGCCGCTTCCGCGGGAAGGATCAGCGCCAGTTCCGCCTCGCGCACCGACCGCTGGCTCAGCAGGTCGAAGTGGCGCAGGTCGGTGATCTCGTCGCCCCAGAATTCCAGGCGGACCGGATCAGTCATGCCGAACCCGTAGACGTCCATGATGCCGCCGCGCACGGAGAACTGCGCCACGTCGTCGACCATCGGCACGCGAGTGAAGCCGATGCGCTCGAGGTGCGCGGCGAGGTCCTCGGGCCGCCGGACGTCGCCCTTGCGCAGCTCGAGGCGGGCGGCGACCAGGGCGCGCGGCACGTGCGACCGCTCCATGACCGCGCGCGACGTGGTCAGGAGGACGTGCACGTCGCTGCGCATCAACCGCTCGAGAGTCTCGACCCGCTCGCCGGCGATCTCCGTATGCGGCTCCACCTCCCCGAACCCTTCGCGCGGCGGATACAGCGCGACCCCCGTGCCGTCCGCCAGCACGTTCAGGTCGGCGAGCCAGCGTTCGGCGTCGCTGACGGTGTCCGTCACGACCACGATCAGCTGACGCGGCAAGCGCCGGGCGAGTGACGCGACGAGCACGGCGTCGGTCGAGCCGGCCAGCCCGGCCACCGCGCGCCGCAGCCCGGGTCCCGGCAGTTCCGCGACCAGCCGCCGGAACGCGGGGAGTGATTCAAAGGCCTCGAGGATCCCTTCCAGCGCCATCAGGCCGCCCGCCGCAGCCCTCGAGGCTCCGCTCGCCTGACGACGACCATCTCCGCGATGAGGCAGCCGAGGGCCAGCAGCAGGAGGATCGCCTGCAGCGGTCGCTGGGCCGAAGGGTCGAATGCGCTGCGCGAAAGCTCCGACGGATCGGAGGTCACCGCGACGTCGCTGCCGCGCAGCCTGGCCTTGAGCTCGGGCCCGGTCAGGCGGTCCAACCGCGATTCCTCACGCTCCGGATTCACGACGAGCGCACCGACCCTTTCTTCGCCACGCCTGAGAAAGAACACGCCGGCACGGGATGGCGCCCTGGCTGCGCCGCCAACGGAGAAGACCTGCGAGTCTCCTTCGAAGCCGGTGACCCCGGCGGGCAGGCGAACCGACGCACCCGGGTCAGCGTGAACAAGACCCGATCCCTCGCGCGTCAGCCGCTGCGACAGGAGGTTGGATAACCAGGGGAGAAACGGAGCGCGAATCGGCAGCGCGGTGGCGTCGGTGGACATGGACGACGCCACGAGGACGTAATCGGGTCCGGCCACAATCCAGGGCTCACCGGAAGCGGTGGCCAGCGTGTCAGAGGCCGACGTGGCGCCAGCGACCGGGCGGAGCGGAAAGCGAATGCGCACGGGCATGCCGTCGACTTCCGCACCGCGGGCCACCGTTTCATCGCGGCGCACCTCTGCCAGGCGCCACGGGATGCCCAGTCGTTCGAGATTCCGGTTGGCTGCGCCCAAACGCACCGGATCGGCGGGAGCCAGCAGCAGCGCCGGCCGTCGCGACGCTTCATCGACAGACGCGACCTCTATCGCCGACCCGCGGGTGATCAGGGTACTCTGGACCAGCGCGTCGACGGCTTCGCGAACGAAGCCACCGGCGCCGGGAAGCACATTCACGGCAGGCGCGTCGCCAACCCAAACGGCGAAGTGGCGCTCGTCGTCGCCGCGCAACTCGTCAGGCGCCAGGTCAACGGCCCCGGCAAGCCAGCCGCGCTCGGTGGGTTCCAGCCTGACGACCTGCTCGTCACTGCCGCGAAGAAGTCCGCGCGCCGCCGTGCGTCCGCCCAGCGTCACGCGAAAGGTGACGGAGTCAGCGCCGGATGCTCCAACCAGGACTGAGCCTTTCGGGCTCCAGCGGGGCGGCCGCGGCTCGGCCATGGTCACGGCGCGGTTGAACGGCGCGTTGCCGGTCGGAGCATACGCCACCACACGCACGTCGCCGAGGGAAATATCTCCCGGCCATTGCGAGGATTGCCCGTCGGTGAGCACCACGACCGTGCTGGCGGTGAGGTCGGCGGCCAGCGCCAGGCCGGCGGCATGAGTGATCGCCGCGACGAGGTCGGCCCGTCCGCCAAGTGGCTCGATGCGATCCACCGCGTCCAGCACCACGTTGCGCGCGCCACCAGTGACAACGCCATCCGCCGTTACCAGCCAGGTCTGGTCGTTGCTTCCCGCTCCCTCGATGACCTGCCGCGCGGCGACCTTGAGCCGGGAGAGCAGCGGATTGCCGTCCACAATCGCGCCCGAACTCATCGTGTTGTCCATCACGACCGCCAGCGCGGTCGGCACATGGCCGGAGCCCAGCAGTGCGCCGATCGGTCTGGCCGCGGCCAGCGCGAGGAACAGCAGCGTCAATGTGCGGAGCAGCATCAGCAGCAGGTTCCGCAGCTTCAATCGACGGACATTTTCCTTCTCGGCGCGCAGGAGGTATCGAGCCGCGGGAAACTCCCTCCGGATTTCGATCCGTCGCCGGAGCAGGTGCAAGAAGAGCGGCACCGCGACCGCCGCCGACAGGACCAGCCAGATTGGGGCGAGAAAGCTCACGGCAGCCGCTGTCGCGTGGCGAACGCCTTTCGCAGCGGGACTCCGAACGGCGAGTCAGTTCGGATCACCTCGTAGCCGGCTCCCAGCGCGGCGAGCCGGAGCCGCCATTCCTCAATCGCATGTGCCACGGTCGTGGCGTACGCCTGGCGAACGTCGGAGACCGTCGCCGTGACCTCGAGCGTGCCTTCGGGATCGTAGAAGATCGCTTCGCCGCGCGTGTCGAGCTCCATCTCGGACGGATCCATGATGTGCAGGACCGTGACCTGGTGGCCGGCCGCGCGCGCCACACGGAGCGCCCGCTCCATTTCATCCTGGTCAACGAGCAGATCCGAGATCACAATCACGATTCCCGGACGGCGGATCAGGCGAGCCGCCTGCTGGATTCCTTCGGCCATGCGCGAATCGGTTCCGGCACCGGGGTCCTCGAGGGCGCGGACAATGCGCCTCCACTGCATGGTTCGGGCGCGGGCCGGCAACACGGTGCGCAGCCGATCGTCATACCGAACGAGTCCGACCGCGTCGCGCTGCCGGATCAGCAACAGGGCTATGGCCGCGACGACCTGTTCGGCGTACCGCAGCTTGGTCAGGCGTTCGGGGGATCCGCTCCAGTCCATCGACCGGCTGACATCGAGAACGAGCGCCGCCCGGGTGTTCGTTTCCTCCTCGAACTGCTTCACCAACCACTTGTCGGCACGGGCCACAACGCGCCAATCGATGAACCGGAGGTCGTCCCCGGGCTGGTAGGGCCGGAACTCGGCGAATTCCACCGAGAAACCTTTCCGGGGGGAACGGTGTAGCCCGCTAAGGAAACCGTCCACAACCCAGCGCGCGACGATCTCGATCCGCCCGAGCGAGGCCAGCGAGGCCGGATCGATCAGGTCAGCGCGAGTGGGGGCTACGACGGGCATGGGAGGCGGAAGGTAGGGGGTGGGCTGAGTAGGGTCAAATGCCTTTCGCACACGAAGATACCGTGGTTCTGGCACTCACAGTCGGCGTCGTTAGTTTCCACTGCAGCCGTCGTTTCCCCGTGTCGCGGGCCGGTGTTCCGCGGTTTTCGGTTGGAGGTCACATGCGCAGGTCCCTGATCCTGTTGGGCACGTTCGCCCTCGTCGCGCCGTCCGTCCTGGCGGCGCAGTCAGTCCGACGGACCTCGCCCGCCACTACGGAGCGGTGGGCTGATGAAGCGCCGCGCGTGCGCGTGACCATCGAAGGACCTCACGCCGTGCCGTTCGGATACCCTATGCGTGTGCGCTTCGAGGTCAGCGACAACGCCTTCGTCACGGTCGTGCGCGTCGACGACGACGGGCGCATGACCATTCTCTTCCCGTATTCGCGCACGCAGCGAGCCGCGGTGCGAGGCGGGCAGGTGTACTACGCGCGCAATCCACGGCTCGGGGGCGAAGTATCCTTCGTTAATACGGACCGGATGGGCGGCTACGTCTTTGCGATCGCGAGCTACGCGCCGCTCGATTTCTCGTCGTTCGAGAACCGTGACTATGATCGGGTTGGCAGCTGGAGCCGGTTTACCGTGGCGAACAGGTCGATCGCTCGCCGGCCGGACGTGTTCGTGGATCGATTTGCGGCACGGGTGCTCTGGGACGTCGACACGCCGTACGACTACGACGTCGACTACTACTTCCCGGTCGGCTATCCGGGAATGTCGAACGCCTACGCCTTGTGCGGGACCAGCGCCCTCGGGCACTTCTACGGGGGCAGCGCCTATGGGTACCCCTTCGGATGGCGCACGTACCTGTCCCAGCTCTCGAGCTGGGACCGGATGGCGTACCCGTACCTTGACATGTGCAGCGACTGGTACGGCGGGATCCGCTGCTACACGTATCTGGCCCTGTACTCCTACAGCGGATGCAACATCGGCGCGATCGTTGTGACCGGGCCGACAGGACCGATTCCCGGCCAGCCCGTCGACACCGGCAGCGCACCTAACGAGGGCGTGGTGCGCGGTGGATTGTTCGGGCCGACGCCGCTGCCCGTGGCTGGAGGCGGGCCTGACGGGCCACCCCTCGAGCGGCCCACCGGGCGATTCGACCAGGTGGGAACGGGCGACGGCGCCGAGTGGGAGAACCTGATGTCCATTCCGGCTCGCGCGACGAAAAAGATGAAGGAGGAGGATGCGGCGCGCGGACGCACCGCGACCACGGGTGCGTCGCCCACACGCTTTGATGGCGCCGCCGCCACGACGGACAAACCCGGGAAGACGCGAACCGCGAGCGCCGGCGGCGATGCAACCACGGGCGTGCAGCCACCCTCGCGTGAGCCGACGAAGGCGAAAGGCGTCAGTGAACCGCGGCGCGAGACGGCGTCGAAGCGAGGCTTTGGATCGACAGGCACTTCGGAACCACGCTCCAGTGGCAGTGGCCCTGACCGCGTGAGCCGTCCGGTTGACACGAAGTCGACGGGCGCGACGGCAAATCCTCCGTCGATCCAGGGGACGACCACGGAGAAGAAGAAGCCGCCCCAGAACTAGGGCAGAGGGCAACGGGCAGCGGGCAGAGCGCCCCGGAATTCCATGTTCCGGGGCGCTCCTCTTTTCCGCCGGGGCGGACTTCGGTCCGACTATACTTCACTCGGCCACGCGCCACTCGGGCCGGTAGTACGCCGAGTCACGAGTCACTAGTCACGAGTCACGACGTTGAAACTCCAGCAGATCCGCAACTTCTGCATTGTCGCGCATATCGATCACGGCAAGTCCACCCTGGCAGACCGCCTGATCGAGGTCACCGGGACGCTCGAGAAGCGCGAGATGAAGGAACAGGTGCTCGACACGCTCGACCTGGAGCGTGAGCGGGGGATCACGATCAAGCTCAACGCGGTTCGGATGCAGTACACGGCGCGGAATGGCGAGCCGTATGAGCTCAACCTCATCGATACGCCCGGGCACGTGGACTTCACGTATGAAGTGTCACGGTCGCTGGCGGCGTGCGAGGGTGCGATCCTCGTGGTCGACGCGTCGCAGGGCATTCAGGCACAGACGCTGTCGAACCTCTTCCTGGCGCTGGACGCCGGGCTCGAAGTCATCCCCGTGCTCAACAAGATCGACCTGCCGGGCGCCGAGCCAGAACGGCGGAAGCAGGAAGTGCACGAGCTCATCGGCGTGGATCCCGACGACATCCTGCTGGTCAGCGCCAAGGAAGGCACGGGGATCGACGAGCTGCTCGAGGCAATCGTCAGGCGGGTTCCTGCCCCGAAAGGTGATCCGGGCGCGCCGCTACGAGCCCTCATCTTCGACTCGTACTACGATCGCTACCGTGGCGCCATCCCGAGCGTGCGCGTGGTGGATGGCGAGATCCGCCCCGGGATGCACATCACGTTCGGCACGAACGACGCGCGCTACGAGGTGGCCGAGGTCGGCTATCTGCAGCTGCGGCAGGTGAAGGCGCCGCAGCTCACGGCCGGCGAGGTGGGTTACGTGCTCGCGAACGTCCGCTCGGTGGCGGAGACGCGGGCCGGCGACACCATCTTCGACGCCGAGCACCACGCCTCGGTGGCGCTGCCGGGATACAAGGAAGTGCACTCGATGGTGTTCGCCGGCATCTACCCGACGGACACGCAGCAGTACGAGAACCTGCGCGACGCGCTGGCGAAGCTGCAGCTGAACGACGCGTCGCTGAAGTACGAACCGGAGACGTCCACCGCGCTTGGCTTCGGTTTCCGGTGCGGCTTTCTCGGCCTGCTGCACATGGAGATCGTGCAGGAACGGCTGGAGCGGGAGTCGGACCTGGACCTGGTGACGACGGTTCCTAACGTCGAATACCACGTGTACCTGGCCGACGGGTCGATGCAGCTGATCGAGAATCCGTCGAAGCTGCCGCCGCCCGCGGTCCTGGATCACGTGGACGAGCCATTCGTCAAGGCCCGCATCATGGCGCCAGCCGAGTACATCGGGCCGATCATGACGTTAGGCAACGAACGCCGGGGTGTGTACCGGGGAATGAAGTACCTCGACACCACGCGGGTGGAGTTCGAGTGGGATTTTCCGCTGGCCGAGATCATCCTCGATTTCTACGACCGGTTGAAGACGATCAGCCGCGGCTACGCGGGGCTGGATTACGAGCCGTCTGATTACCGGACCAGCGACCTGGTGCGGCTGGACATGCTCATCAACGGAGAGCTGCTGGACGCGTTCTCGGTGATCATTCACCGCGACAAGGCGTACGAGTGGGGCCGCAAGATCGCGGACAAGCTGAAAGAGCTCATCCCGCGCCAGTTGTTCGAGGTGGCGATCCAGGCGGCGATCGGGAACAAGGTCATCGCGAGGACGACGGTGAAGCCGCTGCGGAAGGACGTGCTGGCGAAGTGTTACGGTGGCGACATCACGCGAAAGCGGAAGCTCCTGGAGAAGCAGAAGGAGGGGAAGAAGCGGATGAAGCAAGTCGGCGCCGTTGAGATTCCCCAGGAGGCATTTCTGGCGGTGTTGCAGGTGGATTAGGCCAGAGGCCAGAGGCCAGAGGCCAGAGGCCTGAGGCCAGAGGCCAGAGGCCAGAGGCCAGAGGCCAGAGGCCAGAGGCCAGAGGCCAGAGGCCAAAGGCCAGAGGCCAGAGGCCAGAGGCCAGAGAAGTGCCGAGTCACCAGTCACCAGTCACCAGTCA
>DATCIJ010000170.1:0-26368 GCA_036507855.1 Gemmatimonadaceae bacterium
ACGAGATCGGCGAGCTGTCGTTGCAGGCGCAGCATCCGGAGAAGGTCAGCTCGATCTGCGCCGTCCTCGCCGAGACGGACGTCATCAACATGGTGTCTCGCGGGATCCTGACGGCCGACATCCTGCGGGGCGTGCACGATAGCATGGCAGACCGCTTCGCGCGCCTCCTCCGATCGCTCCAGTTCGACGGGGCGGTCTTCGTGAGCGGTGGGTTGGCGTCGGACGTCGGCATGCTCGGCGCACTGCGTGACGCCCTGGCAAAGAAGTCCGCCGCCGGAGGCGTGGCCACCGAAGTGCTGACGCACTCCACCGCGATCTTCGCCGGCGCAATCGGCGCCGCTCTGTGGGGCGGCTTCCGATACCGCAAGCTGGGACAGGGAGGCGTGGCATGGACCGCCGAATCGAACTGAGGGCCCGGGCCGCCGGGTCGCGCTCGCCGGATTCAGGTGCGAGAGCGCGCCGGACCGGCGCGAGAGGCGCGTGCTGACATGGCCGTCATGGACTTTGCCTATCACCGACCGGCGAATCTGGCGGAAGCCTGCGCGTTAGGCGAGCGCCTGGGCGCCGATGCCGCGTTTCTCGCCGGCGGCACGGAGTTGTTGCCGGACTACCAGCGACAGCGCGAGACGGCGCGCCACCTGATCGCCCTCGATGGGCTGGAGGAATTGCGCGGCATCGGCGTCGAGGACGGATCGCTCGTGATCGGTGGCCTGGCGACCATCGCCCAAGTGGCTGCGTCGCCACTGGTCAGTGCGTGCTTTCCCGCACTGGCCGAGGCGGCACGGAGCATCGGCAGTCCGCAGATTCGGAGCCGGGCGACGATCGGTGGGAACTTCTGTCGTGCCGTGCCGTGCGCCGATACGCCGCCGGCGGCGGTTGCCGCCGGGGCGCTGGTGCGACTGGTGGGCCCTGGTGGAAAGCGCGCGATGGACGCCGAGCGCTTCTTCACCGGCCCGCGACGCACGGCGCTGCATCCCGGGGAAGTGCTGGCGGCCATCGTGATTCCGCGGCAGCCGGCGGGGTCGGGAGGGAGTTACCAGCGTTTCGCGCGCCGGCAGGGCTCGGCACTCGCGGTGGCGGCGGTCGCCGCGCGCATAACGATGAATGGAGGCAGGATCGTGGACGCGCGATTGGCGCTGGGCGCCGTCGCCCCCGTGCCGATGCTGGCCACCCGTGCCGCGGCCGCGCTCGTGGGAGAGCCGCCATCTGCGCACCTGTTCGCGCTCGCGGGCGCGCTTTGTGCCGACGAGGCGCTCCCGATCACCGACCTCCGCGGCACGGCCGACTTCCGGCGTGAGCTGGTGAGCGTGCTGGCCAATCGCGCGCTCGCCCAGGCCACCGAACGTGCTGGAGGGGCACCGTGAGCAGCGAGATGCTGGTGCACATCACCGTGAACGGCCAGGCGCGGGCCCTGGCCGTGAAGCCTAACGCGACGCTGCTGTCGGTCCTGCGCGATCACCTCGACCTGACCGGCACCAAGAAGGGGTGCGGGATGGGGGATTGCGGGGCCTGCACCGTGGTGATGGACGGCGAGCCCGTGATGTCGTGCCTGACGCTGGCGGCGGCGGCGGACGGGAAGCAGGTCACGACTGTGGAGGGCCTGGCGGCGGGGGGCGACCTCCACCCGCTGCAGAAGTCCTTCGTGAAGCACGGGGCGTTGCAGTGCGGCTACTGCACGTCGGGGGCGCTCATGTCCTCCAAGGCGCTCATCGACCGGAACCCCGCGCCCGCGCCTGACGAGATCCGCGAGGCGCTGAGCGGGAACCTGTGCCGCTGCGGCACGTACGGCCGGATGCTGCGAGCGGTCGAGGGGTGGCGGGAGTTCGACGGCGTCCCGTTCGACGTGAAGCCGCACGAGCACGGCGAGCAGGACCAGGCGCGCGATCATGCGGTCGTGGGACGCGGCGTCACCCGGTACGACGCGCCGGACAAGGTGACGGGGCGCGCGAAGTACACGGCAGACCTCCACCTGCCCGGCATGATCCACGCCAAGCTCCTGGGCAGTCGGATCGCGCACGGCATCATCAGGCGCATCGACGTCTCGAAGGCGCGTGCTTTGCCCGGAGTCCTTGCGGTCATCACCGGAGCCGACGTTCCGGACGTCTGGTACGGGGTGAGTCCGGCGCGCGAGGATGAGCAGATCCTGGCACGCGAGCGCGTGCGGTACGTGGGCGATGAAGTAGCGGCGGTGGCCGCCGTCGACGAAGACACCGCCGAGCGTGCCCTGCAGCTGATCGAGGTGGATTACGAGGAGCTGCCGGCGGTGTTCGACGCCGAAGCGGCAGTGGCCCCGGGAGCACCGGTGATCCACCCCGAGCACCCGCGCTATGCCGGGAACATCAACACGCGAGTGGACTGGCACTTCGGCGACGTAGCTCGCGGCTTTGCCGAGGCCGATCATGTGCGGGCACGGAGTTTCGTGGGCAACCGCACGTATCAGGCGCCCATGGAACCGCACGCGGCGCTGGCCCGCTGGGAGCCGCACGGGGACCGCCTGACGCTGTGGGCGTCAACGCAGGTGCCGCATTACCTGCATCGGTCGCTGTCACGCACGCTCGGCATTCCGATGGGGAACATCCGCGTGATCAGGCCGTCCGTGGGCGGTGGCTTCGGCGCCAAGGCAGAAGCCACGCCCCTCGACTTCTGCGCCGCGATGCTGTCGCGAATGACCGGGCGTCCGGTGCTGATGGAGTACACGCGCGAGGAGATGTTCCGGCACTTCCGCGGGCGCCACAAGCAGCACATCGACTTGAAAGTCGGCGTGAAACGTGACGGCACGATCACCGCGGTCGAGCAGCGCGTCGTGCTCGACGGCGGAGCGTACACCTCGTTCGGGGTCATCACGGCATACTACGCCGGCTCCATGCTGCCGACGTTGTACAAGATGCCCAACTACCGGTACGAGGGGCTGAGGGTCTACACGAATCTTCCGGCGTCGGGCGCGTTCCGTGGCCACGGCGTGCCGCAGCCACGCTTCGCGTTCGAGTCGCTGCTGGACATGATTGCCGAGGACCTCGGCATCGACCCGATCGAGATACGGCTGCGCAATGCGATGGAACCGGGCACGCGAACCTGCAACGCCCTTGACATCTCGTCGTGCGAATTCAGGGAGACGCTGACGCGGGCGCGTGACGCATCGGGATGGCGCGAGAAGAAGGGCAAGCTGCCACGAGGCAAGGGAATCGGCGTTGGGTGCGGCGGGTTCGTCTCGGGCGCCGGCTATCCGATCTACCGGTCCGACTTCCCGCACTCCAACGCCGTCATCCGCGTGCACGAGGATGGCACCGGTGTGTCGCTGCACATCGCGGCCGCGGAAATCGGCCAGGGGTCCGACACGGTGATGGTCCAGATTGCCGCCGAAGAACTGGGTGTGCCTTACGAGCAGGTGTGGCTCGTGGAATGCGACACCGTGCTCGCGTCGCTCGACCTCGGTGCGTACTCGAGCCGGCTGACGCTGATGGGCGGCAACGCGGTGCGGATGGCTGCGCAGCGCGTGAAGGCACAGTTGTGCGACGTCGTCTCGCGCGAACTCGGCTGCGATGCCGATGCCCTGGAGGCGCGTGGCGGACGCATCTTCATGAAGGATCATCCCACGCTGGGCATGGAGTGGGCCGTGGCGGCCCGGATGGCGTTCTCGAGGACGGGCCCGGTGGTGGGCACGGGATCCTACCGGCCGCCAGAGAACCTCGGCGGCGACTTCAAGGGCGGCGCTGTGGGCACTTCACCCGCCTACAGCTTCTCGACGGCGATCGCCGAAGTGACGGTGGACCTGGAGACGGGTTACGTGACCGTCGATCGCTTCACCGACTTCAGCGATGCCGGCACAGTGATCAACCCGGTCACGTTCCATGGACAGGTCGAAGGGTCAATCGTAATGGGTCTGGGCGAGGCGCTGCTGGAGGACACCGTGGTCGGCGCCGGCGGTCACCTCTCCAACCCGAACCTGCACGACTACCTCATCCCCACGATCCGTGAAACGCCGGAGATCCGGACAGTGGCCGTGGAGAGCTACGAGCCGCACGGTCCGTTCGGCGCCAAGGAAATCGGCGAAGGCTCGCTGCTGCCGGTGATGGGCGCCATCGCCAACGCCGTGTACGACGCGTGCGGCGTTCGCGTGACCGAACTGCCGATCACACCGGAGAAGATTCTCCAGGGACTCCGGACGGCCGCTGAGGCGATCGAAGCACCGGCGTCCGAACCGATGCCAGCCATCCTTCAATCACCCGGAGCTGCCGTCCGATGACTCGCCAACGTCCGGCCGCCACCGCCACGGCCGCCATCACCGCGCCGCATCCACGACGACCACGCGCCGCCACGCAGCAGAAGCTCGACGAATTGCTGGTGCGATCGGCGAAGCTGATCGCCGAGAAAGGATTCGAGGCGATGTCTATGCGTGATGTCAGCGCGGCAGCCGGTGGGAGCCTGGCTGGCCTGTACCACTACTTCGACAGCAAGGAAGAACTGCTCTACCAGCTACAGTATCGCACCTTTCGATCACTGCTGGAGGGCCAGGAGGCCATTGCGGCACAGCCTGGATCTCCGGAAGAGCGATTCAGACGGCTGCTGATCGGCCATCTCACGTTCTTTGCCGAGCGAACCAGCGAGCACCAGGCCTGCACGTTCGAGCTCAAGTCGCTGAGCGGCGAGCGGTATGAGACCGTGGAGACGCTTCGTCGGCGGTACTATCGCCTCATGACGTCGGTGGTCGCCGAACTTCGTGACGGAGCCGGCGCACGCAAGGCCGAATCGAAGGAGGCCCGCCACGCCACGCTGTTCATCTTCGGCATGCTGAACTGGGTGTTCATGTGGTACACGCCCGAGCGTTATGGATCGGTCGAGGAACTCGGCGAGGAGATGCTGGACCTGGTACTGAATGGACTGCGGGGGCCCAAGGAGAATCCGGGCGCCAGGGGAGCGGGGACATGACAGCACAAGCCATGCAGTTCTCCGACGTCTGGATCCCGTACGGCAGCTACTGGTCCACGCCCTTCTGTGCATGGCAGGGAAGCCTGGCTTCGCTCGCTCCCATTCCATTCGCAGCCGATGTGGCGCGTCGCGCATTGACGGAGCGCCGCATCGCGCCGACCGAAATCGACGGGCTTTGTCTCGGGACCACGGTGCCGAGCAGGCACTCGTTCTATGGGGCTCCGTGGTTTGCGGGGCTGGCCGGGCTGGGCCACGTGACCGGCCCGACGATCAACCAGGCTTGCGCGACGTCGGTGCGGTGCCTGGTGCAGGCAGCGCAGGAATTGTCGTCAGGCAGCGCGACGACGTACCTGGCGGTGGCGGCCGACCGGACCAGCAACGGCCCCCACATCTACTATCCCACACCCGAGGGCGTGGGTGGCACGGGCGAGTCGGAAAACGTGGTGCTCGACAGCTTCTCGCACGATCCCCACGCGAGGAACTCCATGCTGGAGACCGCCGAGAACGCAGCGCGGTCGGAGGACGTCTCGCGCGCGGCCCAGGAGGAGGTCACCCTGCTCCGGTATCGGCAGTACGCCAGCGCCCTTGAAAACGACGGGGCCTTCCTGTCGCGCTTCCTCGTGCGGCCGCTGGAAGTGCGCGACGCGCGTGGAAAGCGCGTGATTGCCACGGTGGCCGGCGACGAAGGTGTACACCCAACGACGGCCCAGGGACTGGCCGCGCTGAAACCAGTGATGGCCGGGGGGTCGGTGACCTTCGGTACCCAGACGCATCCGGCCGATGGCAATGCAGCGATGCTGCTGGTGAACAGCCGTGAGCGGGCGCGGTCATTGTCGCACGGCGGCGTCGCCGATGTGCGACTCGTGTCGTTCGGGCAGGCTCGCGTCGAAAAGGGCTTCATGCCAACGGCAGTCGTGCCGGCGGCGCAACTCGCACTGCAACGGGCGGGCATCGATGCCGCTGACCTCGAGAGCGTCACGACCCACAACCCGTTCGCGGTCAACGATGTGGTGCTGGCACGCGCGCTCGGGCTGGACCAGGAGCGGATAAACCGGCATGGCTGCTCGCTGGTGTGGGGACATCCGCAAGGGCCCACAGGACTTCGCGCCGTCATCGAGCTGGTCGAGGACCTGGTGCTGCGGGGTGGCGGCTTCGGGTTGTTCACCGGATGTGCCGCCGGCGACAGCGCGGCGGCGGTGGTCGTGAAAGTTGAAATCAGCAGCTGATCGGGACAGGACGAACCAAGGAGAGGTGCCTGACGATGGAGTACTTCGCGTCGAAGGATGCCGGCGGCTTCGGCTTCACGGACATCGTTTACGAGAAGCAGGACATGGTAGCCCGGATCACGATCAACCGACCCGATGCTTACAACGCCTACACCACTGACACACTACGGCAGCTGATTACCGCGTTTGAGGACGCGTCGAGCGATGACCGCGTGGGCGTGATCGTATACACCGGTGCCGGCGACAAGGCCTTCTGCACCGGTGGCGACGTGAAGGAATACGCCGCCGTGTACACCAAGCGACCGCGAGACTACTGGAAGTACATGGGGCTCTTCAGCCGGTACATCGAGAGCATCCTTCGCAGCGGCAAGGTGACGATCGCGCGGCTGAATGGCATTGCCGTGGGCGGCGGCAACGAGTCACAGCTGGCGTGCGACCTGGCGGTGATGGCCGACGACACCTGGCTGGGCCAGGTGGGCACCAGCGTGGGCAGCGTTGCCGCAGGGGGCGCCACACAATGGCTGTCGATTCACGTGGGCGACCGGCGCGCGCGGGAGATGCTGTTCCTCAATCCCAAAGTCACCGCCGCCAAGGCGCTGGAGTGGGGGTTGGTGAACCGCGTCGTGCCGCGGGCCCGACTCGACGACGAGGTGTCGGTGCTCTGCCGGCAGGTGCTCGAGAAATTCCCGGAGTGCACGCGCTACACGAAGCAACAGGTCAACTACTGGAAGGAATCGGCCTGGTACGCGACGATCGGTCACGCGCGCGACTGGCTGTCCACTCACTTCACGACACTGGAGCCATACGAGGGGATGCAGGCCTTCGTGGAAAAGAGGAAGGTGGACTTTGCCGGGCTGCGGCAACGGGCGGCGGAGGGCGGCAGTTCGGAATTCCTCTGGGGACCCTACGCCAAGGCGTGCGGCGGTTGCGGCGCCACCGGGATTCCACAGGGCTTCACGTTCTGCGGTCGTTGCGGGGCCGCGCTCAACTGAGCGGCAGACGAAGCCGGGAGTGCAATGCAGATGGAACTGGCTGGACAGGCGGCACTGGTCACGGGAGCGGGACGCGGCATCGGGGCCGCGATCGCGCGCCAGTTGGCCACGGTCGGCTGTGATCTGGCCCTCGTGGACATCGATCCGTCCGGCGGCGTGGGACCGTTAGCGGAGGAACTCCGGGCATCGGGTCGTGGTGCCATCGCGTTGACGGCGGACGTGTCGAGCATGGCCGACGCGGAGCGGAGCGTTGCCACCGTGCTCCGCGAGTTCGGCCATCTGGACATTCTCGTGTGCAACGCGGGCATCACACGGGACGCGATGATCTGGAAGATGACGGAGCAGGCGTGGGATGAGGTGATGGCAGTGAACCTCAAGGGATGCTTCACCTGCTGCCGCGCCGTCGCGTCAGTTCTCCGCGGACAGCGGCACGGGCGGATCGTCACCATCGCTTCGATCAACGGCCTGCGTGGGAAGGTCGGGCAGGCGAACTACGCCGCCTCGAAGGCCGGCATCATGGCGCTGACGAAGTCGCTGGCGCGGGAACTGGGACCGTCCGGAGTAACGGTCAATTGCGTGGCACCCGGATTCATCCGCAGCACCATGACGGCGCAGTTGCCGGCGGAGATCGTCAGCACTGCTATTGCAGAGACCGCGCTGGGTCGGATGGGCGAGCCGGACGACGTTGCCCGCGTCGTGGCGTTCCTGTGCTCCGAGGGAGCCCGGCACATCACGGGTGAGGTCATCAAAGTGGATGGGGGACAGTACATGTGAACGCCACGGCCGCCGGAACGGATGGCATCCGCTATGAAGTGCGTGAAGACGTCGCGTACCTGACGCTTGACGCGCCGCCCGTGAATATCCTGTCGGCGGCGATGATGCAGGCGCTGGCTGCCGCGGTAGAGCGGACGGGAGAGGATCGCTCGCTCAAGGCGGTGGCATTCACCGCGGCCGGCCGCGCGTTCTCCGCCGGGGCCGACGTCGGAGAGCACAGACCCGGTCCGGCGGACGGCATGATCGCCGCGTTCAGTCGGCTCTTCCAGGCGCTCGGCGCGAGCGAGCTGCCGCTCGTCATGGCCGTGGACGGCGCTGTCCTCGGCGCCGGGTTCGAGCTGGTGATGATGGCGGACATCCTCCTGGCCAGCGAGCGCGCGACCTTCGGGCAGCCTGAGATCCGGTTGGGCTTCTTCGCGCCAGCGGCGGTGGCCTGGCTGCCGGTTCGCATCGGCCTGGCGCGGGCACTCGAAGTCACCTGCACGGGACGAACGTTCTCCGCTCACGAGATGGCGACGATGGGGATGGTCTCGCGCATCGTTCCACCGGACGACCTGTCGTCGGCGCTGGAGTCGGTGCTGGGTGACCTGCGGCGCGCCAGTCCGGCGGTCATGCGCATGAACGTGAGGTTACTGCGGCGGCTGGCCGGACCGCGGTTCGAGGACGCCCGTCGGGAAGCGGAGCGGGTGTTCCTGCGGGAACTCATGGAAACCGAGGACGTCCGCGAAGGGATCGCGTCGTTCTACGAGAAACGCCGTCCCGTGTGGAAGAACCGATGAGCCGCGCATCGTCACGGCGAGGAGAGGTCCAATGCGGATCCTGATTGTCGGTGCGGGGGCACTCGGTGGCCTGGTCGGCGCGAGCCTGACGAGAGCCAGGGCGGACGTCACCATGCTGGAGGCGAACGTCGCGCGGGCGCGGATGCTCAACGACTCCGGGCTCCTGATCGCGCAGGCCGGCCAGGAGGAGATCTGCGTTCCGGTGCACGTCGTGACGTCGGTGGAGGGGCTGGAGCCGTTCGACCTGGTGTTCATCGCGGTGAAGACGTACCAGACCGAAGGGGCGGTGCGATCCGTGCTGACGGCTGTCGGCCCCGGGACGCGTTTCCTTTCCATGCAGAACGGCATCGGCAACGCCGAGACCATCGCGCGGTTGGTGGGGCCCGAACGCGTCCTGTGCGGCATCACCTATCACAGCATCCAGCATGCGGGTCCGGGCCGCCTCACGTACCGGGCAGGGATCAAGCCGATCCAGATCGCGCCGTTCACCGGAGCCAGCACGCCGGAAGTGGATGCGATCGGCGAGCTGTTCCGCAGCGCCGGGCTCGAAACGAACGTCGTGCCCAACATCGACCACACGGTCTGGCAGAAGCTGCTGCATAACGCGGTGGTGAGTGCGACATCGGCGGTGACGGGGCTCACCTGCCGGCAGATGCTGGCGGACGAGGACCTGATGGCGTTCATGCGCGACCTCTGCAACGAGATCGTGGCGGTGATGCGGGCGCGCGGCGTGCCGATCGTGGACGAGGAAGATCCGTTCCGTCCGGTCATCGGTTCGCTCAAGGCGCTGGGCAAGAACCGGCCGTCGATGACGCAGGACCTCTCGCGCGGGATGCGGACCGAAGTGGACGCGCTCAACGGCGCGATCGTCGCCGAGGCGCGGCGGCTCGGGCTCACCGCGCCGCATAACGAGGCGCTGGTGCATTTCATCCACTCCCGGGAGCGGCAGACCTTCCTGAACAAGGAGGAGATCGCCAGGCGGATCGGCCTCGACCAGCCCGCCGGCCATGCGGCGCGGCCCCGCGGTCCCATGCGTCCGGCTCCGAAGGGGCCGGACGGCGGCATGTCGTCAGGCGGCCCTCCACTGCGAAGCACGCGCCGACTGAAGGAACTGATGCACGCGTACTACGTGGACCTTCAGGCGGCGTCGAGCAGCGCCGACCGCCTCGTCGCGGCGTGCTCCGGACTGGCGCCGGTAGAAATCGTGCGCGCCCTGGACATCGTGCCGTACTTCCCGGAAAACCACGCCGCGCTCATCGGGGCCAACCGCCAGGCGTCGCGCTACCTGGCGCGCGCCACGGCGGAGGGGTTCTCCCAGTTCGCGAGCTCGGCGATGCGGGCCGACATCGGCGCGCTCCTCGATGGCAGCAGCCCGCTCGTGGCGGCACACGGCATCGCCGGCCCGCCGCATCCTGACGTCGTCGTCTACAGCACGAACACCGGACACGACCTGCTGCGCTGGTTCGAATTCTATGGGGCGCATTACGGTGTGCCGGTAGTCGGGTTGCATCCACCGCCGGCCCTGGGCGAGCTGGAGCGCATCGACGTCGACGCGGCGGTGCACCAGCTCCTGCGCCTGACGACACGGCTGGAAAGCGTCGCAGGGCGACCGCTCGACCACGACCGGCTGGCCGAGGTGGTCGGCAATACCGTGAGGGCGGCCGCTCTCTGGAGCGACATCCTCGAGATGGGGCGCATGACGCCCGCTCCCTTCACGTTTTTCGATACGCTGATCCACGTCGCTCCCATGATCCTGATGAGAGGGACGGTGGAGGCGGTGGAGTACTACGAGCTGCTCAAGTCGGAGATAGAGGGCCGCATCGCCGACGGGATCGGGGCGGTTCCCGCGGAGTCGCACCGCTTCTACTGGGATGGGCCGCCGATCTGGTGCGGAATGCGGCCGCTGGCTCGCCTCTTTGCGGATCACGGCGTCGCGATCGTCGGCTCCACGTTCTGCAGCGTCTTCGCCCTGACGGGCCTCGATCGCAACAACCCCATCGAAAGCATGGCGCGGGCATACACGGGAGTCTTCGGCAACCGGTCGGAGGGATACAAGACCGCGTATCTCGCGGAGAAGTTCAGCCAGTTCGCGGTGGATGCGGCCGTGTACCACGACTGCCGCACCACGCCGGAGGCGAGTCACGTGCGCTACGGCCTGGCCGTGCGCGCGCAGCGCCTGACCGGGGTTCCATCCCTCGTCATCGAAGCGGATTCGCACGATGTACGGCTCTTCTCGGCTGAACGGCTGCAGATGTTGCTGACGGGATTCCTCGAGCCGCAGCTCGCGCACAATGGAGCAGGAACATGAACGCCACCGGGAGGATCGTTCGCATGCCTGACGATCCAGGAGTGAACGCCGCCGGCGTCGACGCCGGCACGGAGTGCGTGAAGGCCGTCGTGGTGAATGGCGCCGGCCGCGTGCTTGGGCGCGCCGTCGTACCAACGCGAGGTTACTTCCAGGCCTGCGTCTACGAAGCCCTGGCGGCGGCGCTCGACGACGCGCAGCGCACCGAGTCGGACCTGGTTGGCATCGGGGCCACGGGTTTCGCCATGGACTGCGTCGGCGGCGCAACCGTGACCGCGACCGAGGCGGCCTGTCACGCGCTCGGCGCCTTCCACCTGATCGGAGAGCGCATGACGCTCGTGAATATCGGAGGCCGGGACCCGCATGTGATCCAGGTCGAGGCTCATGGCCGGCGAGGCGAGGCGCGCAACGTGCGCCCCTGCGCGTCAGGCGTGGGAAGCTTCCTGATGTTCACGGCCCGGCACCTCGACGTGGTCCCCACGCGCCTGCAGGAGCTGGCATCGGCGGCGGAGCGACCTGCAGAAGTCAGCAGTTACTGCTCGGTCTTTTCGGCCACCGGCATCCTGGAGCGGCTCCGCGAGGGAGCCACTCGTGAGGAGATCGCGCTCGGCAGCATGCACTCCATCGCCGAACGCATCGTCGAGATCGGCGGGTTCGAGGACCCCGTGTACGTGTGCGGCGGAGTCGTGGAGTATTTCCCGGGCGTGGCGCGCGCACTCGAGGCGCTGTCCGGCAAGACGGTCCGGGCGATTCCCGACCCGATCTTCACCGGCGCCCTCGGCGCCGCGCTGAACGCTCTCGCACCGCGAGGCCGGGCGGTGTCCGCGTCCGGTGCAACGCCATGAACACCGAGCGTGCAGCAGGTGCGGCGGCGCGAGGGAACGGCCGGCCGGCAGAACTGCGCAGCACGGCGGTGCTGCGCGAGACCATGGGTGCCTACTACCGGTCCCTGGGCGAGGAGGGTGAACAGCGCGCGCCCGTGGCCTGGTGCTCGAGCGTGGGACCCGCGGAGCTGCTGCGCGCCCTCGGCTTCCGCGTCTTCTATCCAGAGAACCACGCGGCCATGCTGGGAGCGGCGCGTACGGCCAATCGGTACATGCCCTTGGCCCATGCCCAGGGATACTCGCAGGATGTCTGTTCGTACCTGACGAGTGACATCGGCGCGTTCCTGGCCGGTGAGACTCCGCTTTCGACATTCGGCCTGACGAGTGTCCCGCGCGCCGACGTCCTGGTCTTCAACACCAACCAGTGTCGCGATGTGCGCGAATGGTTCGAGTGGTATGGGCGGCGCTGGACCGCGCCCGTGATCGGCGTTCGCTCGCCGCGGAGCATCGATCAGGTTACCGAGGATGATGTCGACGGGGTCGCGAAGCAGATCGAGGCACTGGTGCCGATGCTCGAGGCCGTGGCCGGCGCCCGGCTCGACGGAGTGCGGCTCTCCGACGCGGTGGGCGCGTCACGCACATGCTCAGATCTGTGGGAGGCTTGCCTCGAGACGGCGGCGGCCCGCCCTGCGCCGCTGACCTTTTTCGACGGCACCATCCACATGGGACCGGCGGTGGTTCTCCGCGGAACCGAAAACGCGTGCGCCTATTATCGAACGCTGCTGGCGGAGTTGCGCGCCAGGGTGCAGGACGGCGTCGGCGCCGTCCCGGGCGAGTCGCTGCGCTTGTACTGGGACGGGATGCCACTCTGGGGACGGCTGCGGGCGCTGGCAACCACGTTTGCCGAATTCCGCACCACGGTGGTCGCGTCCACCTACTGCAACAGCTGGATCTTCTCGGATCTCGAGGCCGGTGACCCGATGCGGTCGATGGCCCGCGCGTCGCTGGCACTCTTCATCGCGCGGTCCGAGGGGCCCAAGGAGGCGTACATCGAGCGCATGGCGGACCAGTACGCGGTCGACGGCATCATCTACCATGATTGTCGTACCTGTCCGAACAACTCGAACACGCGCTACGCCCTGCCGCAGCGCCTGTCGCAGCGCCTGGGCATTCCGTTCCTGGTACTGGACGGCGACGTGAACGACCTGCGGTGTTATTCGGACGAACAGGGACGCACGAACATCGAGGGTTTCGTGGAGCAGCTCACCGATGCACGGGCGGCGCGCCGTCAGGTGGTGCAGGGGTGAGTCGGCACGCCGGTATCGACAGCGGGTCGTGGACGACCAAGGCGGTGGTCATTGACGACAGTGGCACCGTCCTCGGCGCCGCGGTCACGCGCTCGGGAGCCGACCTCGCCGTGGCGGCGGCGCGGGCGTACGACGAAGCGCTGTCGATCGCTGGTCTCGTGCCTGACGATATCTCGACCGTCTGGTCGACGGGCTTCGGGCGGCACACGGTGGCCTTCGCGGACGGCTCGCGCACAGAGTTGGACTGCCACGGACGCGGCGTTGCTCACTACGTCCCCGGGCCGCTGGTGGTCGTCGATATCGGCGGACAGGATGCCAAGGTGATTCGGCTGGATGCGGCGGGACAGAGGCTCGCCCACCGCATGAACCGCAAGTGCGCGGCGGGTACCGGGAGCTTCCTGGACGAAATCGCGCTGCGACTCGGCGTGGACACCGCGGCGCTCGACGATCTGGCCTCGGGGTCCGACGAATCGCTCGAGCTGTCCAGCTTCTGCACCGTGTTTGCCGGAACAGAGTTGCTGACGCTGATTCGCGCTGGAAAGAAGCCGGCCGACCTCGCGATGGCGGCGTACCGCTCGCTGGTGAAGCGCGTGCAGGCCATGGATGTCTTCCAGGGGAAGTTGGTGGCCACTGGAGGAGTGGTCGCCTATCACCCGAAGGTGGTGGAGCTTCTCCAGGAATCGATGGGCAGCGAGGTCATCATCCCGCCGCATCCTCAGGAGATGGGTGCGTTCGGCGCCGCGTTGGCAGCGCGTGATGGCGCGTCCTCGGTTGGACTGGACGGATTGGCGCAACAGGGCGCATCCGGCCGCGGAGGACGTGATGACCCGTAACGCCGAAGTCGCACTCGGCGAGGTCATGCGCCATGCGCGCGCCGCTACGCGCGACGGGAACGTCATCTCCTCGCGTCTTGCGCCAATCGGCGAGCGCGAAACGGTTGGATCCCTCCTTGCCCGCAACGCTTCGCGCTTCGCCGAGCGGCCGGCGTACCGCGAGAGGCGCGATGGGCGGCTGGAGACCGTGACTTGGGATCAACTGCTCAGGGACGTCGTCGCATTCGGTCGCTTCCTCAGCGCGTCTGGTGTGCGCGCCGGAGAGCGCGTGGCCGTCATTTCGCCCAATCGCGGCGAGGTGCTCGTGGCCGAGCTGGCGACGATGGGCATCGGGGCGATCTACACGCCCATCTTCGCCGGCTACGCCGCGGACCAGTTGCAGGCACTGGTGGCGCACGCCGAGCCAGCCGCGCTGTTGCTGGCCGGTGCGAGCCAGCTGGAACAGGTCGGGGTGCCGCCCTCGGCGCGCACGGTCGTGACGTTCGACCCGCTTCCGCCCGGGATGACTGCGCGGGCCGCGCCGCACCTTGCATTCGCTGACGCGGTTCGGCGCGGGCGTTCCATCAATGGCTCGATGGCCGAGTGGCTCGCCACGGCCGCCGCGATCGACCCCGGGAAGCCTGCGTTGATGATGTACACGTCGGGCACCAGCGGACCGCTCAAGGGCGTGCTGCTGAGCCACGACAACATCCTCTCTCAGCAGCGCGCACTCTCTGCCATCTGGGATGTCACTCCCGACGACCGGTTCCTCTCGTACCTGCCGTGGCACCACAGCTTCGGTGGCATCTTCGAGAAGTACACCGCGCTGTATCACGGGGCGGCACTCTGCATCGACGAGTCGCTGGGCAAGGACTTTGCCGTGCTGCTGCGCAACTGGAAGGACGTCCAGCCCACGATCTACTTCAGCGTCCCCAAGATCTATCAGCAACTGGTCGTGCACGCGCAGGCACATCCCGACGACGAGGGGCGGATCTTCCACGAGGGGCTGCGCTTCGTCTTTACGGCCGCCGCTCCGCTGCCGGCCACCATTTCGGCCTTCTTCGCGGCGAGGGGGATCCCGGTGCTCGAGGGGTGGGGCCTCACCGAGACCTCGCCATGCTGCACGCTGACCGACTTCAATGAACCGCGCGCGATTGCGGGAATGATCGGCTATCCCATTCCCGGCGTCAGCATCGCGGTTGCACCCGACGGCGAGATCCTGGTGCGCGGATCGAACGTCATGTCCGGCTACTACCGGAACCCTGAAGCGACGACCAGGGCGCTGCCCGGCGACGGCTGGTTCCACACCGGGGACCTCGGGGAGGTGCACGGCGTTGCGCTGAAGCTGGTGTCGCGGAAGGATCGCGTCTTCAAGATGCTCAATGCCGAGAAAGTCATCCCGACGGCTATTGAGAACCGCCTCGCGGGGATGAACCCGTACATCCGCCACGTGATCGTCACCGGGAGCGGGAGGGACTTCCTCGCCGCGCTGATCTTCCCGGACTACTTCCGGATCCATGAGGAATTCGGGGCCGACGTCGCGTCGGCGGAGCGCGTCGTGAAGGCGTCGCTTCGGGAGTCCGTGCTCGCCTTCAATCGAGAACATTCCGTGAAGTACGAGCACATCCAGGCCTTCGTCGTCGTCAGCAAGGAACTATCGATCGAGGACGAAGAGCTGACCCCGTCGCTCAAGGTGCGCGTCGGCAACGTGCTGGAGAATGTGGGTGAGTATCTCGAGGCCGTGTACGAGCCCAGCGAAGGTTGCGACTGCCGATTCCTGCGCACGGTGATGCGACTGTCGCCTGACGAGCGGCGCTGTTTCGCCGGCTCGTCCCTGACGCTGGACCAATGCCACGAGTGCGGGAGCTTTCTGTTTGGAGACCAACCGGGCGCGGCGGGGCTGGCGTGAGCTGGACGGGAGGACGGACGTCATGACCGAGCAGCGGCGGGAGGCGTGGATGATGACCGCTCCGGGAGCGCCCCTCGAGCGACGAGCACTCGATCCCGAAGGACCCTCTGCGGGCGAGGCGGAGGTGGAGGTCGCGGGCTGCGGTGTCTGTCACACGGACCTCTCGTTCCTTCACCTCGGCGTGAAGACCCGCGGAGCGCTGCCGCTGGCGCTGGGGCATGAAATCAGCGGGATCGTCAGGCAGGTGGGCGATAGGGTCGATGCGTCGCTGCTGGGGTGTCCCGTCGTCGTCCCCGCGGTGCTGCCCTGCGGCGAATGCGCGCTCTGCCTGGCTGGGCACCGGAGCATCTGTCGCCGGCAGGTCATGCCCGGAAACGACCGGCATGGCGGCTTTGCTTCACACGTGACGGTGCCGGCGCGCTTCATCTGCCCGGTGCCCGACGCCGTGCTGGCGACGCACGAACTCTGGGAGCTGGCCGTGGTATCGGACGCTGTGGCCACGCCGTTCCAGGCCGTCCGGAACTCGGGACTGGCCGCCGGCGACCTGGCCGTGTTTGTCGGCGTGGGCGGCATCGGCGTGTACGGTGTGCAGATTGCTGCCGCGGCCGGAGCGAAGGTGATCGCCCTCGACCTGGACGATCGCAAGCTGGAACTGGCGAAGGCGGCCGGCGCGCACGCCGCGCTCAACGTCCGCGACCTGGCCGCGAAGGAAATCCGGAAGCAGGTCAAGGCCATGGCAGACGCCATCGCCGCTCCCGCCCACCTGTGGAAGATCTTCGAGATGTCCGGCACACGGGGCGGTCAGGAGACCGCGTTCGGACTTCTGGGCTATGGTGCCTCGCTGGCCATCGTGGGCTATACGATGGACCGCGTCGAGGTCCCGCTGTCGAACCTGATGGCCTTCGAGGCCACCGCGCGCGGGAACTGGGGCGCGGATCCGCTCTCCTATCCCGAGCTGCTGGAGTGGATCGGTGCTGGCCGGCTGACCGTGAAGCCGTTTGTGGAGCGCCACCGTCTGAGCGAGATCAATGCGGTGTTCGACGACGCGCACCACGGGCGATTGTCGAAGCGGGCAGTGCTCGTCCCGGACTGACCGAGGTCACGGCCGGCGTGGCGCTCACCCAGTGAGTGTCCTCGCCTCTTCTTCCAGTTGTGCGGCCAGCGCGACATACCGTCCGGTCGAGAGGTCGCACGACGCCGCTTCGGCAACGCGCGCGTAATCCCGCAGCACCTCCTCCTCCTGCGCCGGCGCGATCATCTGCGCGGCCATCGGGAAGAGCACATCATCTTCCTTCATGATGTGGTCTCGGAGGAGCGCCACGTATCCCTTGGCATTCGAGACCAGGATCCGGCGCCCTTCGTCGTCACCCTCCTGCCACCTCTTCACGCCGTCCCGCACCCCGCGAGTGTAGCGCCGTCCCTCTTCGTGCTCCATCAGCATCACGGCAATTGGGCCCCCGTCTTGCGGCATTCCGGCGGCAACCATCGCACCGAACAGCACGCCCTCTTCCTTTCGGTGATGGCACCCGTCGGCGAAGCCGGCGATGAAGTCGGCTGCGTCGACGAAAAAGCCTGGGCGCACCGCGATGCCTCGATCAATGGCTCGCGTGGCAGTTTCCAGGGCATCGAGGACTCGCTCAATGACGCGGTGTTCGTCCATCAGGATGTCCGTGGCCTTCACGTGCCACTCTCCGGTGGGCGGGTCGTCGCGCTCAGGTGGGGCTCAGCGAAAGACCTCACGCGCGTCTTGCGCGTGCGAGGGAAGCATTGGCTGGACCGCGGCCATTGTCCAGACTCCAAAGCCGCAGGGCGCACCCGGCAGAGGTGGCAGACGACCGCGCGGAGGATACTTTCGAGCGCGCCTTGAAGGATGGCACGCCCTCCATGCGATCCCGTCATGTCTCCTTCCGCCTCGAACTGTCACTGAACTCGGCCCGGGCAGGTCGCGCCGCTTCGCCCCGATCACCGCGCTGGCGAGCGGCTTCGAACTCGGCCTGACGATCCACGTCATTCAGGGAACCAGACCCGGCCCCGCCGTGGGAGTCTCCGCCATGATCCACGGCGATGAACTCGACGGGCTCCTGATCGCGCCTGAGTTAGTGCGCACGTTGGATCCATCCACGATTAACGGTTCGGTCCGGATTCTCGGCGTCGCAAATCCGCTCGCGATGGAAGGGACCACCCGGAACACGCCGATCGACATGCTCGACATGAATCGGCTCTTCCCCGGCGCGCCCGACGGCTGGCTGAGCGAGCAGCAGGCATACACCAGGTCCTGATCGTGCTCGAGCTGAATGCGTCCGCCTTCTTGGTCACGCCATAGTCATAGTCGTCGGGAGTTCACCTCCTGAGGAATCGCCGCGCCGCGGAGAAATGCAAAGGCTTGCCGCGCGCGAGAGCGACCAGCGAGGTTTCGATGATGGACTCGTGCCGCGGGCGTGGTTCCTGGCGGCGTGTGTTTCGCGCCTCGACGACGGTGGTCCCGGCGCTCGTCTTTGCCACGAGTGTGGCAGCGAGCGTCGTCACGATAGTCGTCACGAGCGTCGCCAATGCGCAGACGGCGTGCAACCGGGCACGCGCTGACTCACTGACCGCGGAGGGCTGGCGCGCATTGCGCGTTCCGGCACCGCGCGCGGCTGACAGCGCGTTTGTCCTGGCCGGGGCGGCGTGTCCCGGTGACGCGGCCGCCACGATCGGGCGAGGGTATGTGGCTCTACGCGAGGAACGAACGACAGACGCCCGCACAATCTTCGAGGCCGCCCTCCGGCGTTTACCCGATAGCTACGACGCGCTGACGGGACTTGGCTTGGCCGCGTGGCGCACCGCCGACCTCGCTTCAAGGACACCGTGAACGCGCACGGCGTCGCGCGCGCGTGGTACGCCTACCGGGACGGCGCGTACGTGGAGGTGGCACGGACCTGGTGCGAACTCAACGGCGTTGAGCATGATGCGGCGCATGCTGACGCCTAACAGGCGCTTGAAGACTGACGCCGCATACTCTCTGCGGATGGCGCCAACGCGCTGCGCGCGCTGGCGCTTGATGCAAATGCGGCGCAGCTTAAGCGCAGGTCGTTAGGCAGCGGAAGTTTCACACCTGATAGTGATCGCCTGCGCTATCCCCGGACGGCAGCGTCAGAGAGCAGATAGTCGATTCTCCCCACGCCTTACCGCAGCGCCGTCCAGTAGCTGACTTTGATCGCCAGGACGTTTTCGCCGCGCGCGTTGAGCGCGCCGAAAAGGTGACCCGGACGCGCAGGCGCGAAGGGTAGCTGGGCGCTGCGATTCTGCTGCCAGACGAGATAGAACGTACTCCCGAGCCGCCATTCCCAGCGCAACACGGCATTCGTACGGAACGAGCGCTCGTTGAAATCCTCGTTGTCGATGTCGAAGGTTTCGCTGCCGTCGGTCACCGTGTGCGTTCCGTCCGGGTTGCGCACGATCGTCGTTCCATTCGTGCCGTACACGAGGAGCTCTCGGCGACGCGGTACCAACAGCTCGCCGAAACCGTGGAATCGTCCGCTCGCGGCAAACGGCTCCACGTACGTCTCGAGCGTGAGGTTCGGCGTGAAGGTGTAGTTCAGGCGGAATTGACCCGAGATTTTGCTCAGGTCCACGTGCGCAAAGACGTATCGGGTGCCTAACGACTCGGCGCGGCCATTGCCCTCTGTCATCACGAACTGACGGGTGTCCGTTCCGCGGCTCCACAGGGGATCGAAGCTCAGTTCCCAGCGATCTCCAGGGCGCAGCGACAAGGACATCTCGAGATTCTGCTCCCAACCCCCGTTCTCGTCCCGCCCGCCGTTCAGGTCGACGCCCCAGCCGTTGCGCGCGCCGCTGCGATTCTGCAGTTCGACGCCCCATCGGGTCCTGGCCGGCGTGCCCATGATGGGGCCGCCGCGCGTGAGGCGATCGGAGAGCGCGCGTTGTGAGAACGTCACGTCGCTGTTCAAGCGCCAGAAATTAGGGAGCGTCGAACTGAAGGCGGCCTGGTTGTCGTTCTTCCGTCGCATCCAGTCGAAGTTCCAGTCGTACTGCGTGCCGATACTGACCTCGTAACGGCGATACCAGCGGGAGGGCTGCGTTTCGCGCCATCGCAGGCGGGTGTTGAACGTTCTCGTATCCACCGCACCGAACGACCCCATGTCGTTTGGCTCGAAGCCGGGCGACTGGTGCAGGAGATCGACGTCCCACGTCCAGTGCTTGCCCGCGAGTTTGCTGTGACCAAGACCGAACGTCGTGCCGCCCAGCATGCGTCGCGCCGGATCCACCTCGACGTGATACGCATCGGGCCGTTGGAAATAGCGGCGCGAAGAGCGCTGCTGTTGCCGAATCGCCAGCGAGTCGCCGCGAATGTTCGTGTATCCCAGCCACGAGTTCACATCGTACATGCCTCCGGCCCACCGCAGGCGTCCCTCGACCAGACCCGAGTACGCCGATCGCGTGAGCAGGTTGGCCAGCGGAGTGCCCGGCTCGAGATCGCGCTGAACCATCGTGACGATACCGCCGAGCGTCGAGGCGTCTTGTCCGAATTCCTGTCGCACACTGGCGACAGCGTAACCCGTGCGCGGAGCCACGACCGCCTTGCCGAATCGCGGAGTGCCCGTCGAATCGAATGTTCGCGCGAGCTCGCGGTCGGTCATGGCCGCGAGCGCAGCGACGGCGAGGCCGGACGGCAGTCGGCCGGTCAGTTTCGCGGCGCCGAGGATCGTGGAATTGGCCAGTCGCTGCACATAGTCCGCGTTGGCGCTGCCGGGCGGTGCAGCGCCAATGCGTCGGGAATAGAACAACCCGCGCTGGCTGAACAGGTCCGAGCCCTCGAGGAAGAAAGGCCGGCGCTCGTCGAAAAAGATCTCATACGCCGTGAGGTTGACGACTGCGGGGTCACCCTCGACCTGCCCGAAATCCGGGTTGAGTGTGACATCGAGCGTCAGGTTTGGACCCAGCCCCATCTTGAGGTCACCGCCGACGCGGGCGGCATTGGCGTACGCATGTTGAAACGGGTTGGACGGGTCGGTGGTAGCGGCAATGCGAGAATCGGCCGCCACATATGGCACCAGCTCCACTCGGCGTGCGGGGCGAATGTCGCGGATGCCTGTGAGCGCACCCATGCGCGACGACCATCCAGCCTCGGTGCGGCGCACGAGCGCCCAGTAACTCTGCTCGTTTCGCGCGGGGACGCGGCGCACCACGTTGACGCCCCACTCCTGCATGTCTCCCGGCGAGAACCGGAGCTGATTGAACGGGATCCGAAGCTCCGCCGACCAACCGAGCGAATCGATGTCGGTCGCGGCTTCCCACACGGGATTCCAGTCGGAATCGCGGGCGCTCTCCGAGTCGGTCGAGTGGTAATAGTCGATGCGGACGCCGGCGGGCGTCACGGAAAACGTGTACGCGGTTCGGCGGTCGCGATACGTATCGAGCGAGATGACGATCTGCTCCGAGCTCCCTTCGCGGTCGCGCCGCGTGATCAGCGCGCGGATGGCCTTGGGATCGCCGCTGAACATGCGCGCGCCGACGTACAGCGCGTCGTCGTCGTAGGCGAAGCGCACTTCGGTGTTTTCGATCGCCCGAGCACCCTCGTCCGGCTCGCGCTGCGTGAGATTCGTGACCGCCGGCGCACTGTGCCAAACAGCTTCAGTAAGGTGTCCATCGACGCGGGGTGAGTCGCCGACCCGCACGGCCTGGATCGACTGCGCGCCGGCATCCCGTGCTGTGATCCCGAGGAATACGGCAACGACGACACCGCATCCGAATCCGTCGAATTGCCCGAATCTCTGTTTCAATCCAACCCTCCGGCTAGTGCACTTTCCCATCGACGAAACTAGTCCGATCCTCATCCACTCGCGCCACTGTCGTGCCTCGACCGGCGCCACGTCTGGAAGCGCGCTGCCGCCTCGCCACCGACGAGCGCCACGAGTTTGACGACGCAAGCGTGATCCGCGCGTCGGCCCATCCGCAGTTCGAAGCCTTCGAAGTCAGCGGTAGTGGCGCGCTGGAGGGCCCGACATAGTGCGACGCTTCTACCGCTACGCCTCCTTCTTTGGCGACGCCTGATCGCATAGAATGGGCGCGCCAGTGCGTCGTCGACAGCACCCTTTACTTCGCTCAGCCCTCTAGTTTCAACGACCCGTTCGAATTCGCCTTCGTCATCGACTACGACGGGACTTGCGTTCAGTGGCGCGCGTTCCTCAGTATGCCCGAGGTAAGGGTGCAGATGAACCTCCCACCCACGTTCGTTCCGACGGACCACAACATTCGTGTTGTGATCAAGCGTTTCGGAGCAACGACCCCTGCCATCCTGCCTACATAGTTTCTGGCAGGCGCGGCATTTGTTGATATTCGCCTGCAGCTGAGCGCAATCCGTTAGGTGCGCGGCAACTTGCGTCCGCACTTGAGGCAAAAGAGATGGCAAGCAAGCGTCCGACTACGATCGCCGAGTATATCCGGGCTGCCCCACGCGAGGGCCAGCCGCATTTGCGCCGGCTGTACGCGATCCTCAAGAGCGTCGCGCCGGAGGCCGAAGAGGCGATCAAGTGGGGAACCCCCTTCTTCGTGGAGCCCCGATTCCTGTTCGCTTTCTCCGCGCACAAAGCACACCTCGACTTCGCGCCAACCGAGACGGCGTTGAAGGTGTTTCGCAAGGAACTGGAAGAGCACAAGACTACCAAGAACTACCTTCAGATTCCCTACAGCAACCCCCTGCCAGACGATCTGATTTGCAAGATCGCTGAGTACCGTGTCCGGGTTGTGCGTGAACGTGAAGACGACGGTTTCTGGTGACTCCATCCCAGCAGGCACGGACGGCCCAGGCGGATTCAGGACTTCGCTTTCTTCGAAGGTTTGGCCTTGCCGGAACTGTTGAGAGCGACCGCCTGGCGAACGAGCGCCTTGAAGGCGGACTCGTCAACTTTTTCTCCTTCGTGGATGTCGATCGCGCGGCGCGTGTCTCCGTCGAGGCTCGAGTTGAAGAGGCGGGCGGAATCCTTCAGAGACGCACCCTTGGCGAAGGTAAGCTTCACGTGGCTTTTGTAGGATTCGCCCGTGCAGATGATGCCGTCGTGCGACCAGACCGGATTCATCCACTTCCACTCCTCGACGACGTCCGGGTCTGCTTTTTTGATAAGCTTGCGCATTCTGCTGAGGGTTTCCCCGCGCCAGTCCCCGAGTTCGGCGATTCTTTTCGAGATGAGCTCCGATGCCGACTCGCCCTGGCTCGCGCCGGACTTTTTCATGTCCTCCTCCTGCTGCGCCACTTGGTGGCATACGGCAGCACGAACGTGTACAGACCGGTAAGCAGGAGCAGGGCGAGCGGGAGCAGCGGCGAGTAGGTCACCCAGGGCGGAGGCATCGTACCACCCCCCTGTGCCAGAGCGATGAAGTTGGCAATGACGGTCACCGTGAAGGCAATGGACAGCCATCGGTGGATCTGCCGAACCCACAGGTTCCAGCTCAATGTGACCTCCTCCGAAGGACAGGCTAACGAGTGGCGAGTGGGTCAACCGGGATTCTCAACGGCGAACTGCTTTGCGTACTCGGCGTGCAACCGCTGCCAGCCGCTGAACTTCATTACCTCCATCCCGGCCATGCGGCCGAGTGGCATGCCGCTGAGCAGGTGATCGAGGACATCGAAGCACACGTGCCACCCGGCGGCACCCATCGCGATGTAACGGCGATCGATGCTGGTCCACAACGTCAGGCGCGTGCCGTCACCAGAGGGCTCGAGTTCCCACCGCATGTCGTTGCCACCCCAGTTGTAGACGAGCTCCCGCGGAGGGTCAGCGCGCGTCACAGTTGTTTCGGTGACATGCAGCGTGGGCGCTCCCACGGTAGTGAGCCTCACCGTGCTTCCAGCCGTGCCCAGGCTCCCGTCGGCGTCGAACGGAGCCCATTCGCGCAGGTGCGCCGGATCGGTCAGTGCCTGCCAGATCTTTTCGGGCGAGTGGCGCAGCTGCCTGACGAGCACGAGCGTCCACGTCTCTCCGTCCTTCTGTATCCGCGCGCCACTTGCCGGACCAGGTGTATACTGCTCGCGAGCAATCATCTTCTTTCTCTCCGTCAGGCCAGCGGGCTGAGCGCGTACCGTCCGTACGCAACGAAAGTCGCCATTACTCCCATCACTGCAGCCCAGACCAGCGGGTTGGTGGCGGCCAGCTTGAGCGACTGCCGCGCGTAGAGCCCGGCGAGAAAAAACGTTTCCAGCGCGAGCACGGCAGCGGCGAGCGGAGTCAGCACCGGCATCCACTTCAAGGCCGCGGGGACGACCAGCAGCAGACCGCCTGCCAACTCGACTACGCCGAGCGCGCGCCATCCGCCTGCGGAAAGGGCGCGCACCTGCTTTGCAAGCGCGTCGGGCTTGGACGTCTTGTAGGCGCCGCCTGAGAGGTAGAGGAAGGCAAGCGCGATCTGGAGGATCCATAAGAGGACGTTCATCGGTGTTTTTTCCTCGTCTTCCTTTTCAGGGGTGTCGTCTGATCCATGCGATCGAGGTGGCGTTCGAGCGCATCAACGTGAGCGGACCAGAACCGGCGGAACGGATCCAGCCAGGCATCGAGTTCCTGAAGTGGCTCAGGTCGCAGCCGGTAGAGCCGCCGCTGCGCGTCCACGGTGGATTCCACGAATCCGGCCTCTCGCAGCACTCGCAGGTGCTTGGACACGGTCGGTTGCGGCATGCGAAGTTGACGCTCGATCTCTCCAACCGACTGTTGTGACGAGACCAGGAGGCTCAGTATCGCGCGGCGGTTCGGCTCCGCAATAATTTCGAACACAGATGCCATGCTGTGAATATACGCCACAAAGTATATACGTGTCAAGGCATATGAAGCGGCCAACAGCGGTTTCGAAGCGGTTACGGGGCAGCTATTCTGCGCTCAGCGATACGATTGGATCGACGCGAGTGGCCCTCCGCGCCGGAATGACGCTCGCCAGAAACGCAACGGCGCAGAGAAAGCCGGAGGCGACCGGGTCAAGCCGGTCCCGATGAGCAGGCGCCGCTCTGCGCCACCTCCGGATCGCGGCCCCGGTCTTCAGGAGCCAGACGCCGAGCGCAGCCCTCGAACATGATGGAGCTCGAGACCTTCACTACCCAGAACAGCAGGAATAAGGCGCCGGCGACGGGCGCGTCATGGGAGGAGTCATATGGGAAAGCCACAGGTAACGCCGCCGGGGCATCCTTGCAAGGTTTCTGAAACCAACGTTTCTGGCGAGTCGTATGGGAAACCCATACATACCCGGTTCTGATACGAGCCCATTTCGGAGCTACTGCTGTGAGCGAGCGTTTGACACTTGCGACGTCGACGGGGCTGCCCTTTCTATCCCTCGCGTTTCACGTCGCGATGGGCCTGATTGCCCTCGCGGCGGGATGGATGGCCCTCACAGTTCGCAAGGGAGGGGAGTGGCATCGCCGCAGCGGCCGGATCTTCGTGTACACGATGATCGCCACCGGTATTACGGCGGCGGGCATCTCCGTATACGAGGGCAAGTCACCCGGTGGGGGACTGTTCACCGCATACTTCGTTTTTACGGCCTACACCGCCGTCAAGACGCTGCCTGGGGCAGGCCGGCGAGTGGACATAGCCCTTATGGTGTTGGCATTTGCATTCGCCGCGTCGAGCTACCAGGGCGGATTCAACGCGCTCGGCAGGCCGGGAAACCAGATCAACGGTGTGCCGGCCGGAATGCTGTTTTTCCTGGCCACGGTCGTCCTGCTCGCGGCGATCGGTGATTTCAGGATGATCCGGGCCGGCGGCATTCAAGGCACGCGACGGATCGCGCGGCATCTCTGGCGGATGTGCTTCGGCCTGTTCATCGCGTCCGGCTCGTTCGTCGCCCAGCTTGCCCAGATGAAGTTCCTTCCTGAGCCGTTCCGCAACGTCACGGTGATCGTCGCCCTCGGCGCCGGTCCGCTGGTGATGCTGCTGTACTGGATGTGGCGAGTCCGCCTGAGACAGAATCTGCGCGGACTGATGACTGCGACGCCGATTGAGGCGCGACAGCCGGCCTGAAGCAGCCATAAGGTAGCCACCACCGAGAACGCCGGCCTGCTGAATGGAGCGCTCAGGGGCGCGTTAGGCGGCAACAGGGCCGTCTACGTCGGCGTCGGGATTCGCTCCGCTCCAGGGCGATGACCCGCGGCGCCCTCGACCTCCCGCTGCGCCTCCGCGAGCCGGTGCAAGTCCTCGCCAATGTGGCGCGCGGCGAGGAGCACGATGTCTGCCGGCCCATCGGGCCGCTGGCCGACAAGCCATACGGCCAGGTTGACGGTGGTCAGGGTACCGAACAATCCGGACCACGCCAGGTAGGGCACGAGGAGCGGATTCCGCGTACCAAGCCACGCCCGTAGCGTCGGCGGCAGTGCCGGGCGCGCGTCAGGCGCTGGGGCAAGCGCTTCGGCCAATGCCTCCCCGTGTGCGAATCGTTCGGCGGGGTCGCGCGCGAGGCACTGGTCGATGGCCGCGCCTAACGCGGCCGGCAGCCCTGGTGCCGCGCGCATCACGCTCGGCGGCTCTTCGTTCGCC
>DATCIJ010000171.1:0-6488 GCA_036507855.1 Gemmatimonadaceae bacterium
TGCGGCACGATCGCAAGGTGGCGATCAAGGTCCTGAAGCCCGAACTGGCCGCCGTGTTAGGCGCCGAGCGCTTCGTGGTGGAGATCAAGACCACGGCGGCGTTGAGTCATCCGCACATCCTGCCGCTTTTCGATTCGGGCACAGCTGACGGCTTCCTGTTCTACGTCATGCCCTACATCAAGGGCGAGACGATCCGTGAGAAGCTGAACCGCGAGACCCAGTTCGGGGTGGAGGAAGCGGTGCGGATCGCGCGGGAGGTGGCCGACGCGCTCGACCACGCGCACCGGAACGGCGTGATCCACCGGGACATCAAGCCCGAGAACATCCTGCTGCACGACGGGCGGGCGATGGTGATGGACTTCGGCATCGCGCTGGCTGTCTCGGCGGCGGCCGGCGGGCGAATGACGGAGACCGGCCTGTCGTTAGGGACGCCGCACTACATGTCGCCTGAGCAAGCGACGGCGGAGAAGGAGATCACCGCGCGCTCCGACGTCTACTCGCTGGCAAGCGTCTTGTACGAGATGCTGGCCGGCCAGCCTCCGCACATCAGCGGGGCTGCGCAACAGGTGATCATGAAGATCATCACCGACGTGGCGCGGCCGGTGAACGAACTCCGCCGCAACGTGCCGCCTAACGTTGCGGCGGCACTGGCCACGGCACTGGAGAAGCTGCCCGCGGACCGGTTTGAAGACGCCAGGGCGTTTGCGGCTGCCCTCGCGAACCCCGCCTACCGCGGAGGCGCTGCGGCCACGAGGCCTGCGCTCGCGGGCCGGTCCTGGGGACGCGACCCGCGTACGTGGGTGGTGCTCGGGGCGGTCATCGTGACCACTTTGATGGCGTTCCTGCCTGACGCGCGAGACGGATCGAACAGCGATCGGAGTGCACCCCTGCTGTCGGTCCGCCTCGCGCTCCCCGCCGGTGAACGGATCGTCGGCGCCGGAGCTGATCGCAGGCTCAACGCCGATCGGCCATCCCGGACCGCGTTCACCTTTTCGCCCGATGGCGGCACCATCGCCTTTGTTGGCATGCGCGGTGGGGTGCGCCAGCTCTTCCTGCGTCCGCTCACCGCTGAAGCGTCGGCGCCGATTGTCGGTACAGAGGAGGCGGAGTCGCCGTTCTTTTCACCGGACGGGCGCAGCATCGCATATTGGGCCACCGATCGGTTGATGCGCGTTCCGGTGGTAGGGGGTACTCCAACGGAGGTCGCGAGGGTCGGCCGGATAACGGGCGGAACGTGGAGCGAGGACGACCGCATCGTGGTCGGCGTCAGTGGCACGGGGCTGCTAATGGTGTCACCCACCGGAGCGTTCCCGATGGACACCATCGCGGGCAGTGGGGCAATCCTCCCGCACTTCCTTCCAGGCGGAGAGGCGCTGCTCCTGACCGAGCAACGCGGCCTGTCAGGTGCTGAACTCAACGTCTCGCTGCTGCGTCTCGCCGATGGCGAGATCACGCGGCTCATCAGCGCGGCGAGCGACGCCCGTTACGTGCCGAGCGGCCACCTGGTCTTTGCGCGCAACGGCGCGATGTTCGCCGTGTCGTTCGACCTTCGCCGCCGTGTCATTACCGGCACGCCGACATTGGTCCTCTCCGATGTCATGGTCGGGCTGAATGGCTACAATGTCATCGCCCACACGGGAGCGATGCAGGCCGCCATCTCCGCACAGGGTCACCTCCTCTATCTGGAGGGCGGGGTCACGCCGGACCGGCCACTATCCATTCTGTCCGCCGACCGGGCAGGACGTGCCTCGACGCTCACTGCCGCCGGTGTGCGCGACTACTTCGCGCTGCAGCTCTCGCCTGATGAACGCCGGTTAGCGGTTGGCACGCGGGGACTGCAAGCGGCCGTCCTCGTGTACGATCTGGACCGCGGGAGCGGTTCGCTCCTCACGGCGCCGGGGCGCGCGCTCTGGCCGCTCTGGACCCCCGACGGCCAGCGGATCATCAGGCTGGGAGTCGAGGATGACACACTGGCGATGATCTGGTCACCCGCGGATGGAAGTCGTCCGGCTGTACCCTTGGTGCCCGGGAAGGCGCGGAGCCTGGTTGCCGCGTTCTGGGCGCCGGACGGCCTCTACGCGATGACACTGTCGACGAACGGCCTCGTACGAGTGGATACAGCGAGTGGTGAGGTCCAGCCCGTCCCCAACCTGCCGGAAGGCGCATCTCATTTTGATCTTTCGGCTGACGGCCGGTGGCTTTCGTACACCGCGCCCGAACCCGGCATGACACGAACACAGGTCTTTGTGCAGCCGTGGCCCGCGCTCGACCGGCGATGGCAGGTCTCGGTCGACGGTGGCGTCGGATCTAAATGGACGAAGAATGGGCGTGAGCTTCTGTTCACCTGGCAGGTCGGCATCGACACCGTGAGCGGTCAGCGCGTGTACCGAGTATTTGCCGTTCCCATCATCACCGTTCCCGGTTTCGCGGCGGGTTCCCCGCAGAAACTGTTCGACCTTCCATTCGGCGTGACCACGACCATCAGGCCGTGGGACGCCACCTCCGACGGGTCGCGCATCTTTGTCCTGTCGGGCCGGGATCTTTTCTCGCCACCCGGCGAGCCGCGCCTGCTGGTGAACTGGCTGCCAACCCTTCGAGCACTGGGCGGGCGGGGTGGGAATCGCAAATGAGCGAGACGATTCCCGATCGCCTCGCTACTGCGCTCGCTGACCGATACCGGATCGAGCGTGAGCTCGGCGCGGGCGGCATGGCGACCGTCTACCTCGCGGCGGACCTGAAGCACGACCGAAAGGTCGCGATCAAGGTCCTGAAGCCCGAACTCGCGGCTGTGTTAGGCGCCGACCGGTTCGTGGTGGAGATCAAGACCACGGCGTCGCTGAGTCACCCGCACATCCTGCCGTTGTTCGATTCGGGGACGGCTGACGGGTTCCTGTTCTACGTCATGCCCTACATCAAGGGCGAGACGATCCGGGAGAAGCTGAACCGGGAGACCCAGTTCGGGGTGGACGAAGCGGTCCCGATCGCGCGGGAGGTGGCCGACGCGCTCGACTACGCCCACCGGAACGGCGTGATCCATCGCGACATCAAGCCGGAGAACATCCTGCTGCACGACGGGCGGGCGATGGTGATGGACTTCGGCATCGCGCTGGCGGTCAGCGCGGCCGCGGGCGGCCGGATGACGGAGACGGGGTTGTCGTTAGGGACGCCGCACTACATGAGCCCCGAGCAGGCGACGGCCGAGAAGGAGATCACGGGCCGGAGTGACATCTACTCTCTCGCGAGTGTGCTGTACGAGATGCTGGCCGGCGTCCCCCCGCACGAAGGCGGGTCGGCGCAGCAGACGATCATGCGGATCCTCACCGACACGCCGCGTCCGGTGACGGAATTCCGGAAGGCTGTCCCGCCTAACGTTGCGGAGGCGTACAAGCGGCGGACTGGGACCCTCATCCGGACGGGAAGCGGTTCATTGTGGTCGTGCGGGACGCCCCGTCTCCCGGAGCGTCGGGATCTGCACCGGCATCTGGGTATATCGTGGTTCACAACTGGTTCGCTGAATTGAAGCGACTCATGGAGCGCCAGTGATCAGCGTGGTTGAGAACTGGTGGAGGAGTTGAACATGCGTCGTTGGGCGTCCGGCATCATCCTGATAACATCCGCTGCCTGCTCGGCGGCCTCGCCGTCCGTAGCGCTTCACGTCGAGCGCCGCGAGCAAGTGCTGGACGGCAAGGCATTCGGCGCTGCCGGAGCTTATGAGAAGCTCGTCGGCACCGTGGCGTTCACGCTGGATCCCTCAATCCCGGTCAACCAGGGCGTAGTCGATCTGGCGCTCGCGCCGCGAAACGCGGAGGGCATGGTCACGGTCACCGCCGATTTCTACCTGCTGAAGCCCGTCGATCCGGCCAAAGGGAACGGACGCCTCTTTTATGAAGTGGGGAATCGTGGCGGAAAGGGAATGCTGGTCACGTTCCAGCGGGCCTCCGGGTCCAGCGATCCAGCAACCGAGGCGGAGTTCGGCAATGGCTGGCTGATGGAGCAGGGATTCACGCTCCTCTGGATGGGTTGGCAGTGGGACGTCCCCGAAGGGCGCATGCGGATGGAGATGCCCATCCCCACCGAGAACGGTGAGCCGATCACGGGACTCGTGCGCGGGAACTTCATCCCGAATGCGCCAACGGACTCGCAGTCGCTCGCCGACCGGGGACATCGCGGCTATCCGGTTTTTGATCGCCAGAGCGCCGAGAACGTGATGACGGTGCGCGCGAACCGGACAGATACGCCGCAGGTGGTGCCGCACGACCGGTGGCGCTTCATCGGTGACTGGATGGTGCGTCTCGAGGGCGGCTTCGAGTTGGGGAAGATCTACGACGTGGTCTACCGTGCGAAGGATCCGCGAGTGGTGGGCGCGGGGTTCGCCGGAACGAGGGACCTCATCAGCTTCTTCAAGTATGAGAAGGGTGCCGCGAACCCGATGCCCACCATTCGTCACGCAATCGCGTGGGGCGGGTCGCAGAGCGGCCGCTGGCTTCGCCACTTCATCTACCAGGGCTTCAACGCCGACGTGCGGGGGCGGCGTGTCTTCGATGGCGTGATCGACGAGCGCGGCGGCGCGGGACGCGGATCGTTCAACCACCGCTTCGCGCAGGCATCACGCGATGCGCTGGAGCACTACAACATCCTCTTTCCGGTGGACATGTTCCCGTTCACCGATGGACCGGAGACCGACTCCCTGACCGGCGAACGCGACGGACTTCTTGTCCGTGGCGAGGCGAGCGGGACGGCACCGAAGCTCTTTCACATTCTCACGAACTCGGAGTACTTCAATCGCGCGGGTTCGCTGGTGACGACGGATCCCTCCGGTGAACGTGATGTCGAGATCCCGGAGAATGTCCGCATCTACCTGATCTCATCGGCACCGCACATCATCGCTCCGATGCCGCCGACATCGAACCGCTCGGGCACGCTGGTGGGCGCGGCGGTGCAGAACCCGCTCGATACCCGTCCGGTGGTGCGCGCGCTGTTCCAGGCGATGGATCGCTGGGTAGCCGATGACGTCACGCCACCGCCGAGCCGGTATCCGCGGATCGACGACGGCACGCTGGTGCCGCGGGAGCGCGGCGGATGGCCCGCCATTCCCGGGTATCGCTTCCCGCCTCCGCAACTCATCGCCTATCGACTGGACTTCGGGCCGAACTGGTCGCGCGGAGTAGTGGAGAACGAGCCGCCGAAGGTCGGGGCGCCGTTCGTGGTGCGCGTGCCGGCGGTGGACGCGGACGGCAACGATCGCGCGGGGATCAGGGCACCAGAGCTCGAGGTGCCGTTGGCCACGCACTTCGGGTGGAACTATCGCGACGCGAGTGTCGGCGCGCCGGAGCACCTGGCTGGGGAGATCGGGTCGTACCTCCCGTTTCCTCACACGCGCGCGGCTCGGCAACAGACTGGAGATCCGCGAGCGTCGATCGAGGAGCGCTACGTGAGTCGCGAGGACTACCTTGGCCGGATCACGGCGGCGGCGAAGGCGCTCGTCGGCCAGGGTTACCTGCTCGCGCGCGACGTGACTGGGATCGTGGAGCGCGCTACCACGCACTGGGACTGGGCAACGGGGGGGCGACCTCGCTGAGCTGGCGAGCGTACGTCGCTCATTGGTGAAACGGCTATCACTTTCTTGCTGAATGCGCACCCATGATCATCATTGGACTGACGGGCCGGAACGCTGCGGGCAAGACCACGGCCGGCGAGCTGCTGAGCGCCCGTGGTTTCTCGTATTTGTCGCTCTCCGACGTCATCCGTGAACAGGCGAAGGCCCGTGGCCTTTCGCCTATCCGTGAGAACCTGACGGCGTTAGGCAACGAACTGCGCGAGCAGCACGGGCCGGGTGCCCTGGCGGAACTCACCGTCGCCCGGATGCAGGCCGACCGGAACTATGCGGTCGACAGCATCCGTCACCCGGCGGAAGTCATGGCCCTGAAGAGGGCAGGGGCGGGGTCCTTTTCGCTGTTCCACATCTTCGCCCCGCTCGAGGCGCGCTTTGCGCGCTCCCTCACCCGCAATCGCGCTGGGGACGCGCAGACCCTCGAAGAGTTCATCCGCCAGGAGGAGCGGGAATTCGCCAGCAGCAATGCGGCCGCCCAGCAGTTGCTGGAGACGGAACGTCTGGCCGATCGCCGCATTCACAACGACGGCACGCTGGACGAGTTCACGGCCCGGCTGTCGGACACGCTGCGCGAACTGGAGGTGGCGTTCTCGCGGCCCTCGTGGGACCGGTACTTCATGGACATCGCCAGGCAGGTGGCCGCGCGCAGCAACTGCATGAAGCGGCAGGTGGCCGCGGTGATCGTGTCCGACCGTCGCATCATCAGCACCGGGTACAACGGGACACCGCGCGGCGTGAAGAACTGCAACGAGGGGGGGTGCCCGCGCTGCAACGGATTCAGCGAGAGCGGCAAGAACCTGGAGGAATGCCTCTGCTCCCACGGTGAGGAGAACGCCATTGTCCAGGCGTCGTACCACGGCATCGCGATTCGCGACGC
>DATCIJ010000172.1:0-13522 GCA_036507855.1 Gemmatimonadaceae bacterium
GCCGTCAGTCGCTCAGCGCGCGCGGTGCGCGCGGCGTTCTGCATGCGCGCCGAGGTGATCTGCATGGTCATCGCGAGAGAATCCACGGAATCGGCGGCCTGCTTCGTGAGGAGGCCCGTCGCACGTACCAGGCCGCGCACCGCTTCGTCAAGCCCATTGGCGGCCGACGTCAGTACGGCGCTGTCGCGTGCGGTCTCGATCGACATGCCGCCGGTCTCGTGATCCGACACGACGAGGATCAGCACATCCGGGACACGGCGTTGATACGCGAGCGCCACACCGATGGCAGCGTCGAAGTCCAGCATCTCCGCAACGACGGAACCGATTGGTTGGTTGTTGTGGCCCCGCCAATCCGGTTGCGAGCCTTCAACCATGAGAAAGAACCCGTCCGGGTCCCGAGAGAGAATGTCGATCGCCTTCCGCGTCATGGACGGAAGCGCTGGTGCACGAGCCGCCGCTGGTGCCATGTCGTGCTCTCCGAAGAGGCCGACCAGTCTGGTGATCGTCGAGTCGCGCAGCCCCTCGAAGACGGCAGCATCGGTCACGACGGTGTGCGTCGAGTCGAGTCGAGCGAGGAGATCCTCTCGATCCGGCCGCACCGTTGGATCGAACCACCGGGTCCCACCACCCAGGATCACATCCGGTGCGACCGTCGTCATCTGCCTTGCGATGTCGAACTGCTGCAGCCGAGACGGCACGTGAGCGGCAAATGACGCCGGTGTGGCATCGGTCACGCTCGAGGTGGCGACGAGGCCGGTCGCCCAACCTTTCTTCTTCGCCGCTTCGAGGACCGTCTCAGCCGGTTGCGAATCCGGACCCATGCCGATGGCGCCGTTGAAGGTCCTGATCCCCGTGGAGTATGCCGTAGCCCCGGCGGCGCTGTCGGTGATTGGTGAGTTCGCAGACCGCGTGTCGACAAGCCCAATCACCTTGATCTGTGAGACCGCGAGGTTGTCGGCAGCGAGACGCGCAGCGGACCAGTAGCTCACGCCGACACCGTCGCCGATGAAGAGAATGACGCGACGCTGTGCGGCCCCGGGCGTCGCAAACAGGAGCGTCGCGGCGATCAGCAGTGCAAAACGAACCATGACGGCTGGGGTAGCGGGAGCGGGAAGCGGAAGTTAGCAACGTCACCAGTTCGCCATCTCCCGGCAAGCCGGACGGATCTGGCTGGAGGACCTCGTGGCCGCCAGTATTCTGCGCCCGGCCGCGGCGCGACGGTCGGTAACTCCGGAGATCCCATGCGTCACGCAACTGTTGCTGTTCTCGCCCTCGCCATCAGCGCCCCCGGATCGAGCAGCGCGGTTCCCGCGCCGTTGCAGCCGGCGGCGGTCGACAGCGTTCGCCCCTTTGTCCCGCCGGCAACGATGGAAGAACTCGAGGCGCGCATCCGTCACTTGCTCGACTCGACGAAGACGCCCGGCGCCGGACTCGCCATCGTCCGCCACGACAGTGTGATCTACGCCGGCGGATTCGGCAGGGCGCGGGTCGACCCGGAGGTGCCAGCGACCGCGGCCACGCTCTTCCGGATCGGGAGCACGTCCAAGGCATTCACCGCACTCGCCGCGATGCAGCTCCAGCGTGAGGGGAAGCTCTCCATCCAGGACCCGATCAGGAAGCACCTCCCTGACTTCTGGTACGAGAATGCCTGGGAGGAGACGGACCCTATCCGCATCGTGCACCTCCTGGAGCACACGTCCGGATTCGATGACAACTCGATGCGCACGTACGCCAACAGCGATCCTACACCCCTGACCCTCGAGCAAGGACTCGCGCTCGACCCGACCACGCGCGTCTCCCGCTGGCGTCCCGGCACGCGCTTTTCCTACTGCAACACCGGGCCGGCGATCGTCGCCCTCATTATCGAGCGCATCGAAGGGAAACCGTTCGAGCAGATCGTGCAGGAGCGCCTCTTCGATCCCATCGGGATGCGAACGGCCACGTACCTCTTCCCGGACACGTCACGCGTCCAGAAGGCGGAACTGTACCAGAGCAACGGTAGGACTCCGTACCCCTACTGGCACGTCTTCATCCGTCCCGCCGGATCCATCAACGCATCGGCGAACGACATGGCGCGGTACGTGCGCCTTCTCCTCGGACGCGGCACGATCGACTCCACGATCCTCCTGCCCCGCGAGGACATCGAGCGCATGGAGCGTTCCGAGTCCTCGATCGGTGCGAGGGCCGGCCTCACGCTCGGGTACGGGCTGCACCTGTATCGGACGTCGGATACCACCGGCTTCGTCTGGACAGGGCACAACGGCGGAGTCGAAGGCGGGCTCTCGGACATGAGCTACCTCCCCGAGGCCGGCATCGGCTATGCCATGCAGATCAACGTCGGGAACGCCTCGGTCCTGCAGGCACTCGCGCGCCTGGTGCGCGGGTACCTGACGCGGCCGCTCCCCCGCCCCGCGGAACCGCCAATGGGCACGGTGCCGGCCGCGATCGCGTCGGAATTTTCGGGGTGGTACCGCCCGGTGTCACCGCGCATGCAGCACGTGTACTTCCTGGAGCGCATCCTCGGACTCCAGCGGGTGAGTTTCTCCGGCGACACGATGCGGGTGCGAGGGCTGCTCGGCGGAACCACGACCTTCGTTCCCGTGGACAGCCTGCACTACCGGAGACCGGGTGAATCGGTCGCCAGCCTCGCGTTCGTGCGCGATGAAGAGAACGACCGACCGCGGGGCCTTGAAGTCGGCGGTCTTGGCGCCTCCATGGCTCGCGTGTCCTCGACGACAGCCACGCTCGAAATCGCGCTGGCCGGGGCGTGGATCATCGGGATCGTGGCTGGCATCCTGGCGCTGGTGCTCGTGCCGGTGCGCGCGCTGGTGCGCCGCCTTCGCCGGCGCGCGCTGCAACCATCCGCCGCGCGCCCGCTCTGGCGCACGGCAATGGTGGCGACGCTCCTCGTCCTCGCGCCCGTCGCGGCAATCGCCATCGGCGGCGCGGGTATCGCACAGCTGGGAAACCTGAGCGGCGTCAGCGCAACGATCTACGGAGCGGGACTCGCGTTCGCGGCCTGGGCGATCTTCGGGGCCGGGCTCGCGTTAGGCAGGCGTCACGCGCCGGGGCGATGGGCGACCGCCTCGCTCTGGTGCGGGCGCGGCGTGCTCGCCCTTCACCTGGTCGCTGCGGCGTACCTCGCGTACTGGGGACTGATCGGCTGGCAAACGTGGGGGTGAGCCGCAGGGAGAGGGCACAGCACCCTCTGCCCTCTGCCCTCTGCCCTCATTGCGGCGGCGGATACCTGAACGCCCGCTTCGGGTACGCCGGCGGCTTGGGTACCGGGCGCGGATCCTCGGCGATCTTCTTCTGCAGCCAGGCAATCGCCGCGTCGAGCTGCGCGTCCGTTCCATTGAACGTAGCGTGCGGCAGGTTTTCGACAACGATGTCCGGAATCACACCCTCCTGCTCGATCAACCACTTTCCTTCCGGTCCATACACCCCGCTCATCGGCGCGCGAGCGAGGCCTCCATCGGACAGCGTATTCGCACTGCTCAGCCAGATCTCACCGCCCCACGTCCGGACCCCGATCACCGGTCCAAGCCCCAGGCGGCGGAACCCCTCGGCAACCGCCTCGCCATCGGATGCCGTCTCATGGTCTACCAGCATGACCATGTGTCCACGAAACGCGCCTTGCATGTTCCAGTACGGTTCACCCACTCTATCCTGCCAGTACATCCACGGCTTCCGCATCAGCATCTCCAACACCCAGCTGTCGATGTTGCCGCCGCGATTCTGCCGCATGTCCAGCACGAGACCCTGCCGGTCGAAGACGGGAGTGAAATCGCGGTAGAACTGGTTGATGTCCCCTCCGCCCATCGCGCGCAGGTGGACGTACCCGATCTTGCCGGCGCTCTTCTTCTCGGTGACCAGGCGCCGGCCGTACTCCCAATCCGCATAACGAAGGGCGCTTTCGTTCCCGATCGGTGTCACGACCACGTCGCGCGAGTTCTCGCCGTCGGCGATGGTCAGCAGCACCTGCTTGCCGACCTGGTTCCGCAGCAGCTCGCCGATGTCTTCCGCGTCGAGCGTCCGCGAACCGTTCACCGCGGTGATGATGTCGCCCGGTTTTGCGGCGAGGTCGGGATCGGCCAGCGGGGAGCGCTGGGCGGGGTACTCGGGGTCCGCCTGATAGATGTAGTCGATGCGGTAGCCGCCCTTGGCCGGATCACGGAAGAGTCGGGCACCCAGCGAAGCGACGGGGATGTTGTCCTCACCCCGCCGGAGGTCGCCACCACCGACGCTGGTATGCAGCGCCGACAGCTCGCCCACCGCCCACCCGATCAGGTCACTGAGCTCGGCGCGCGTCGTTATGCGCGCCACCAGCGGCAGGTACTTGTTGAGCGTGGCCTTGTAGTCCACCCCGTGCATGCCCGGGTCGTAGAACCAGTCGCGCTCGAGCCGCCACGCGTCGACGAAGATCTGCCGGAAGTCATCGCGCGTGTCGATGGGGAATGTCCAACCGGTGAGATCGACCCGGCTGTCGTTGATGTTCGCCACCTTCGCCGGCTTGGCGTCGATCACGTGGAGCGCCGGGCCCTTGTACACGAGGATCTTCTTCCCATTGGCCGAGAGCTCGGCGCGTCGGATGGCGTCGACGACGACGACAGGCTCCTGCTTTTCGTTCGTGAGCTTGAATGCGACGAGATCGGTGTTTGCACCAGCGCCCGACCCTGTCGCCGTATAGAAGAGCGCGTCGGAGTTGATCGCGAGCGAGCCGTAGTTGCCTGACGGCACCGGCACGCGCCGCAGGCGCAGCGGCAGTCCCTCGAGATCGATCCGGACCTCACGCGCCGGAGTGGCACTGTCGGCGCGCGGCGGCGGCGGAGTCGGACGCAGCAACTCGTCGTCAGGCTGAAACGGAGACCTGAGACCGGCGCGAAGCGCGACCTGATAGATCTCGATTTCCTTGTCGAAGAACGGCTCCGGACGACGATTCCCCCACGGCGCACCCACCACCGTCTGCAGGTTGCGATCGGACAGGAAGTAGATGAAGTCGCCTTTGGGGTCCCACGCCGGCGCAAGACTGTTGGTGCGATCCGAGGTGAGCGCCACACTCCGACCGAGTTCCGTCCCGTAGATCTTGATCTGCGAGAAGCTGTTCGCCGCGGCCATGACGTAGGCCAGCCAGCGTCCGTCCGGTGACCAGGCCATTGTCCCGATTCCCTGCCGGTTCTCGGAGACCTTGCGCATCTCCTTCGTGGCGACATTCATGACCCACAGGTCACGGTTGTTGTCGTCCCAGGCGAGCCACTTGCCGTCAGGCGAGGGGTAGCCGCGGAAGCGAAGGATGTTTCCGCCGCGGGTCAGGGGCTCGTCGTTCCCGACGCCATTCGCTGGAATGCGCGCGAACTCCAGTTCGCCGCTTTCGTCGGTTAGCGCCAGGATCGACTTGCCGTCGGGCATGAACACCGCGTCGCGGAAGCGCACGCTGTCCTTGCGAGACGCGCGCACGAAGCGGCCCGTCTTGACCGGTGCGACGAACAACCGGCCGCGCGCGGTCAGCGCGATCCGGTCGCCATCGGGCGATACGTGCGCCCCCGAGAGATAGTCCATCGGGTTGTTCACCCAGTTCTCACGCAGCTGGTCGAGGTCCGTTGCCAGCGCGATCGGGATCATCCGCGACTGGTTCGTCGTCGCGTCGAACAGCCAGAGATCGGCGCCGAGCTGGTAGACGATGCGGCCGCGATCGATCTCCGGGCTGCGAACGTCCCACCCCGAGTGCCGGGTGAGCTGGCGCTTGTCACTCCCATCCTCGGTCATCGACCACAGGTTCATCGTGCCATCGCGGTCGCTGACGAAATAGACGCGGCCATTCCACCACATTGGCGAGTGGCTCTCGCCGTTGTAGTCGCCGGTCAGCTCAACGGCTTCGGCGGCGCCGTTGCTGAACTTCCACACGTCACGAGCCGTGCCGCCGGTGTACCGCTTGGTCACGTTGTTGTGGAAACCCGGCCGAGCGAAGTAAAGCGTGCGCCCGGTCGCGTCGTACGATCCTTCGGACGCCCCGACCAGCGGCACGAGACTGCGCGCTCCGTTTCGCAGGTCCAGCTGGACCATCGCCGGCTTCGGGATTCCCGTGTAGTTGACGGTGGTGTAAACCAGCTTCCCGTCGGGAGTCCATGTCGTGGCGGTGGCGGCATCGCCGTCGTACGTGCGCCGAACGGGCGTGCCGCCGGAGAGCGGCATGGTGTAAAGCGCCGTCGGTCCCTCATAGCGCGCCGTAAAAGCGAGCATCCGCCCATCCGGCGAAATGACCGGACTGGATTCCTCGGCCGCATGACTCGTCAGGCGGCGCGCCAGCCCGCCAGTCACCGGAACTGACCAGAGGTCGCCTTCCGCCGCGAAGACCACCGTTTCACCGCTGATGGTGGGGGAGCGGTAGAAGCCGAATGTGCCGGAGGCGGGGGCCTGGGCGAGGGCGGCAGCGCTACTAACCGCGAGCAGAGCGAAGGCAAGTTTCGGGATCTTCATACCGGGAGTCTTGTTGAAGGGCCGAGCGCAAGACGCAAAAGCGCATAGGACGGCACCAACGGCACTAGCGACCGCGCAAAGATACGGGTCTCGGGCGCGGAGGTCAGCAGCCGGGCATTGGTTGGACAGGGTGCGGGGTCGCACGGTTCTCCCCTTAGCGCCTTGCGCTTAGTGCCTTGCGCTCCGCCCTCAGGTAGCCTCCCTGCGCCTTTGGCAAGGCCCTGAAACAGGTCTTTTCACCGGCCCAAGGGGGGCCCCGTCCGCCCCTCCCCTCGGTTAGATTCAGGTTCACCCGCGAAGAGGCAGAGATGATCGAGGCGTTTGAATTCGCGGACGGCGACAAGACGTATCGTTGCCAGGTCCGCATGCCCGCCGGAAGTGGTGAGGCGTGGTGGTGGTTTACGGTGTCCGGCGACCAGCAGAACTACGCTCCGTTCCGGGCCGAGAAGGGCGATACGAAGAACTCCGTGCGGCCGCGCGTGATCAGCTTCTACAAGCACCGCTTGGCCCGTCTGGCCGAGCCGCCCGTGCAGCGCAACCGTGGACGCCCGCCTGGAAGCGGCGCCAAGCCGGTGGTCGTTGAGTCCTCAGAGGCGACGGCGTAACAGCCGACCGGACAACTCAACTGAAGGCAAAGCCGGGGCTGCGGATTCCTTTCCGCAGCCCCGCGATGCGTTCCAGCACATCGCCGGGCATGAGCAGGCTGTCAGCGATCTCTGCGATCTGTTCAGCCTCTCGCCAAGCGCGCTCGAGAGCGGCCAATTCGCCCTTGAGCGCGCGCCGTTCGCCTTCTTCCTGAAGCGACATCTCCAGCGCGAGTCGCCTCTCCACGGGTAATTGCGTGAAGAATCCGCTCGCGCGATTCGCGGATTCCAGCGCGTCATTGATGTAGTACTCGGCGCTACCCGCTGTGTCGATCATCTCGATGGCACCGTTGACCTGGCCATGGCCGCCACCGAAGGGAGTCAGGGCAGGAATCACGTGAGCGATCACCCGGCGTACATCGGGTCCGCGCAGCAGCTCGACGCCTTGCGAGTGATGAAAGGCCAGTCCGTAGTTCCGTGGTCCGCCGTCGGAGAATATCCGCATCGCCTCGGCGTGGTCCTGCGTCAGGAAGCACAGGCGATCCCCGAGACGAATTGTTGTAGCCGGGCGGCGCTTGTGTCCCTCATCACCGACCCAGAGGCCGGCAGCGTACGCCATGATAAACGCGAGTCCACCGAAGCCGGCGGCGGCAACGCCCGCCGTCAGTCCCAGCGCACCGGTCACGATTGACCCGGCTGCAAGACCAGTCTTGACACGGCGTCGCGAGAATCGCCGTCCGTAACGCCACGCGGCGAACTCGGGCCAGAGTGGCTTTCCGATGCGGATCAGCGTGAAGCCGCTTCGCAGTTCGACCAGTCCGATGTTCGCCGTGGATACGCGGATGCGCGTCCGCCTGAACTGCCGCTCGCACTCCTCGATTGCCTCCCAGCGTTGCTCCAAAGGAGACAGGTTCCACCGCGCGCAGTGTCTGCAGACGACCCACAACCGTCCCTTCTTGCTGTCGAACGCCAACCGGCGGCCGATTTCGAAATTCGGCAACATCTCATTCCGGCCGAGATTGCCGTGGCAGTAGAGGCAGGCTGAATACATCAGATCATCTCCCGGGGCATCGAACGTCCGTATCTGGAGTCAATGGCCAGTGAACCAACCGCGCAGGGCGACTCAGCGCACGGCAACCGGCTGCTTTCAGTTCAGTACTTTGGTGAGCCAGTGTACCACGTTGAGGCAGAACCGGACATTATCGGGTGCCTCGGGGACATTCATTCCCGTCCGAATCCGGCGCGGCCCTCCAACCTGGGCAGTGCACGTCGTGGCCTCGCCCAGCACTACCGCCCGTCCGGAGCCAAATTCGATCGCCCCAGCTTGGAGCCATCCACCGATTGGGAACCAAGCCGCGTCAGCACGGTCGATGCCGGCTACTGCTCGAGGACCAAAGATCAGGAGCGGCGCGACGCGAGTGCTGGCGTAGAAGGCGTGGCCAGTAAAAGTGGTCACCCAGCGAACGCCTTCGCGGTCATTGCGACCCCTGAGAATCGCGTGGGAGCCCAGTGTACCGGGGTTAGTCAGCGCGCCGGCGACTGACCGGAATTGGATTAGGCGATCAGTTGCATAACGGCGCCAAGTTGAATCGCTGAGGTTTTGGGTTCCGAAGATGGCGATCACGCCCCCGGAGTCTCCCGGTGCGGCGAACGCGTCAAGCATCCCGACTCCAAGTACCAGACCGAGAGCTCCCACAGCGCCAGGGAACGGAGTGTGGTCGGCGATCAAGAGCAGTCCGCCGCCCTCGCCGATCCATGCGATCAGCGTATCGAGCTCGGGTTTCGAGAACGCTGGAGGGTGCGGCAGTGAGCGGTCTCGGACGTTGGCGGGTGCAACCGCATTCGCGATGGCCACGACGGCGCACGGCTGGAGCGCCGCCCGCGACCACGCGGTCAGGGACTGGACTCGATATCCGTCGTCTCTCAGGAGCGTTGCGAAGGGCAAGTATGTGCCCGTCGCCGTGTGCATGTTCGCGTGTGCCTCGTCGATGCAAACGACGGGGCCAGTGCCAATCGAGAACGCAGGCTCTGAAATCGCGAACCGGAAACTGCTGTCCGCCTGCTGGGCGATCGCGCTCCCTGCGATGGCGAGCGACGCGCAGGCGACCGCGAGAATGCGAGTAGTCATGCTTCCCTCCGGCCTTCGGAACTTGCGACTTTCGGTGTGCTACGCCAGCCCCCGCCTTGCGGCCATGGTGAGTGCGCAAGCAGTCTACCTTGCCAGATCGGACGTTTCATCACGGGGGGCGCACAATGACGGCATCATCCACCGGGTCACGGCGCGTGGCCGCGTTTCTCCTCCTCTCGGCGCTGGCCGCGTCGCCATTGGCAGCCCAGGCAGCGTACTTCCCTCCGTCGGGCTCCTGGGAGAGGCGCACGCCCGCTCAGGTGGGACTCCTCCAGGCGTCCGTCGACTCCGCGGTGAAGCTGGCGATCGCCGCCGAGTCGACCACACCACGCGACCTCCTCCAGAACCATCTCTCGTCGTTCGGCCAGGAGCCGCACGGTGAGGCAGTTGGACCATTCCGGCGGCGCGCGGGAGCGACGGGCCTGATCATCCGGCGTGGTTACATCGTGGCCGAATGGGGTAATCCGGACCGAGTCGAGAACACGTTCAGCGCGACGAAGAGCTTCGTCTCGACCACCGTGGGCCTGGCGTACGACCGGAAGATGATACGCGACCTGAAAGAACCCGTGCGCAACTACGTCCCGCCGGTCGTGGCGCTCAAGGGAACGCCTGGCAGTATGGCGCCGCTGGCGATGGTTCCGCCTGACGTGATGGGAACAACTCCCCCGGCGGCGCTTCCAAAGTCCGGCGTCGCGTTTGACGCGTTCGAGATGCTCGAGCCGTTCGAGTCCGACCATAACCGGAAGATCACGTGGGACCACATGCTCCGTCAGACGAGCGACTGGCAAGGCACGTTGTGGGGGAAGCCCGACTGGGCCGACCGGCCGCAGGGCGATCTCGAACAATGGAAGGTCCGCCGCCGCAACGAGCCGGGCACGGTCTACACGTACAACGACGTCAGGGTGAACGCGCTCGCGCTGGCGTCGCTCATGGTATGGCGGCGCCCACTCCCGCAGGTGCTTCGCGAACTGGTGATGGACCCGATCGGCGCCTCGAACACGTGGCGCTGGTACGGCTACGACAACTCGTGGATCGTCCTCGACGGACAGCTCGTCCAGTCGATGTCCGGCGGAGCGCACTGGGGCGGAGGCATGATCATCAGCGCGCGCGACATGGCGCGGTTCGGCTACCTCACGCTGCGGAAGGGAAAGTGGGGCGACAAGCAGATCCTTTCCGAGGAATGGATTCGGATGGCGACGACCCCCGGGGTGAACGACGGCTACGGGTTCATGAACTACTTCCTGAACACAGGACGCCGGGCGATGCCCAGCGCTCCCGAGCAGTCATTCCAGCACCGCGGCGCCGGGAACAACATCATCTACGTGGATCCGGTGAACGATCTCGTGGTTGTGGCGCGTTGGATTAACAGCGTCCGGTCGATGGATGGTGTGATCCGGCAACTGCTTACGGGCAGCAGGTAGCGGATCGCGGGTCGCGGGCAGCGGGTAGCGGGTCATCCCAGACGCATCTCCTATCTCCCACCTGACATCTCAATTCTCTCGTGTCGAATTGAGCCCTGGCCATTCGACTAATGGGTCATCAGGCTCAACCCAACACCCCGGAGAACAACCATGCGCTACCTCTGCCTCATCTACGACAACGAGAAGGCCTGGGAGAAAATGCCCAAGGAAGAAGCAGACGCCGTTTTCGGCGAATACTTCACCTTCACCGAAGGCATCAAGGCGAGCGGCCAGCACCTCGGCGGAGAGGCGCTGCAGCCGACACAGGCGGCGACCACCGTGCGCGTGCGCAACGGAAAGGTTGCGACCACCGACGGCCCGTTCGCCGAGACCAAGGAGCAACTCGGCGGCTACTACCTCATCGACGCTCGCGACCTGAACGACGCGATCCAGGTTGCCGCGAAGATTCCATCGGCGCGTTATGGCTCCGTTGAGGTGCGGCCGATCATGGAATTCACCTCGATGTGACTGGTCCGGAAGGGTCGGATACGGCGCGCGAGCGGATCGAACAGGTCTACCGGTCCGACTCGCGCCGCGTCCTGGCCACGCTGATCCGCCTGCTTGGCGATTTCGATCTCGCCGAGGAAGCCATGCAGGACTCGTTTGTGGCCGCGATCGATCGTTGGCCAGTGGATGGTGTGCCGGCCAATCCGCGGACCTGGCTGGTATCCACTGGGCGATTCAAGGCGATCGACCGCCTGCGGCGACGGGCGACGTTCGACGCCACGTTGGCGCCGGTGCTGCGCCGCGTCGACCGGTCCATTGAACAACCCGAGTTCGACGACGACAAGCTCGAGGACGATCGGCTCCGGCTCATTTTCACCTGCTGCCACCCGGCGTTAGGGCGTGATGCGCAGATCGCGCTGACGTTGCGCGAAGTGTGCGGCCTGACGACCGAGGAAATCGCGCATGCGTTCCTGACGCCGGCACCGACGCTGGCCCAGCGCATCGTCCGCGCCAAGGCGAAGATTCGCGACGCGAACATTCCCTATCAGGTGCCGACGCTCGCGGATCTCCCGGAACGACTCGACAGCGTGCTGCACGTCATCTACCTCGTCTTCAATGAAGGCTACTCGGCATCGTCGGGCAGCACAGTCGTCAGGCACGATCTCTCGACGGAAGCCATCACGCTCGGGCGCCTGCTGGTCGACCTGCTTCCCGAGCCCGAGGCCGAGGGATTGCTGGCGCTGATGCTGCTGCACGACGCGCGGCGCGCGGCACGTATGCCGGCCGATGGTGAGCTGGTGCTGTTAGACGACCAGGACCGGACGCTCTGGAACCGGCCGCAGATCGACGAGGGACGCGAGCTCGTCGAGGACTCTCTCCGGTCTCGCCGCGTCGGGCCCTATGCCTTGCAGGCGGCAATAGCGGCTGTGCACGCGAATGCGCTCACCGCCAGCGAGACGGACTGGCCACAAATTGCCGGACTGTACGACGTGCTGATGCGCGTGGAGGCGACGCCGGTGGTCGAGTTGAATCGCGCGGTGGCCATTGCCATGCGTGATGGTCCGGCCGCGGGTCTCGCGCAGATAGACGCCATTCTCGCCCGCGGCGAACTGCACGAGTACCACCTCGCGCATTCGGCACGCGCCGATCTGCTTCGCCGGCTTGGAAGGACACACGAGGCGGTCGTGGCGTACGAGCGGGCGATCGCGCTGAACACCCAGGAGCCCGAACGTCGATTCCTTGCCCGGCGTCTCTCCGAACTGCGAACGGCGTGATCGACGCGCAAACCGAATGCAGCGATCGCGCGGCGGGCTCGAGGATCTGAGATGGTTCTGAGTCGCCCCGCGCCGTCAGAACTCGCGACGCACTGACTGAGCGGTGCTATCGGAAACCAGCAGCCAACCGAAAGCATCGCCCTGACCGCGGACGCGAATCCACCAGCGAGTGACGGGCTCTCGCTCAACGGCGACGCTCTCTTTGCCGAAGCCGGGGCACGGCTGCGCGTCGATCACAAGTCGATCGATGCGAATGAAGCAGGTGCCTTCGGCCCGATATTGCAGGAAATCGATCGTCGATTGCAAGGCAACTGGAATCGCCACCTCTGGCTGGCTGAGGACGTAGTACTGCTCGCGGGATATGTGGGCGACGTCGCCCATTGCGCGACCATTGACCAGCAGCGAATCAATCGCTCGCATCCTTCCCGATTCGATCGTCTGGAAGCGCGTCGAATCAAACGCCACTCGCTGACCGATCTTCGCGCGAAGCGTATCCACGGCCGGTGAGCTCGGATCCGGCGACTCATGCAGTGGCAGCCGCTCGCGCCGGGCCTCGATCACGGGGATGCCTTCACCGGGCCACAGGTCCACGGTGAAGACCGCCGCAGGAGTGGTGGAGTCCGCCTGCTTCCCCGGCGCATTGTTGTCGCTCCCTCCTGCGCAGGCGGCGATGAGGGCCAGTAACGTCGCGAGCCATCCGGATCTGCGACAGGCTTTGGTCATCTGGCGGTCGATGAGGGCATGGCCCTCACTACCCCAGTGCATTCGATTCGCTCGCCGTCGACGCTCCACCCGTGCCCAGCGTCAGGTCGCGATCTTCGGTTCGACGATCTTGCCGAGGAAGAGCACCGTCCCGGAAAGGCGTTCGCGGATGGCGAAGACAAAGGGCCGGTCGATGCGCATTGGCACGGGAACCGAAGTCACGCCAATGCCCACCACGGTGACGGCCGCCGCTTCGGTCCCCACCTCGTTCACGTCGACAAACGCCTTCTGTTTCACGAAGTCGATGTAGAGCTGATCGCCGAGAGTGCGGCTGATCCGCGTGAACCGTGCCTCATTGGGTCTGAACGCCTGGCGCATCCCCATCTGCTTGAGTTCGTCGTTCAGCGTGTCCTCCCACGCCAGCCGGAACTTCGGCAGGTAGAGATCGAC